>NZ_JACGWE010000023.1:0-59367 GCF_014077575.1 Pseudomonas sp. 5Ae-yellow
CTCGGCCACGACAGACTTTAGGCTGGAAATTCCCGGTGGAGGTGCTTGTTGAATACCTTCAGCTCTCGCAGAGCAATAACCTTCAGACCATCAACTGAGTGTTGCACTTAGACCCTGAGACCGCCGAGTGTTGGTGTGGATTGAGTCATCTTTAGCTTCCTTTTACTTCTGATCAGTATTGTCGCTGTTACCGCGACGGTGTTGGAATGAGCCAGGCTCTAGCGGGTGGCTGCCCAGCCTGCTTCGGTTTGCGTCAGGGTCATGCTCGAACGTGTTGTGGTGCGTCCGGCCATGGGCATTGAGAGATCCACTTCAACATCGCAGCGGTATGTGGCATCACGAATCTCGTCGCAGCCATGGAGCGTGACCTCGTGGATTTTGGCTTGCATGTCAGACGCCATGTCAGAGCCAACCATTCCCTTCAGCATGCTATTGGTTTGCGTCACCTGTGCCTCTAGAAGCGCCTGGATATCGCTTTCAGAGGGGCCGCTAGAACAGGCGATGAGTGCCAGGGCGGCAACTACGGGCAACATATTTCTGGAGTATTTATACATAGGTTCTTCTTGAGCGCTTGGGTTGGGGGAGGCGCCGTTTTAGCGCAGTGAGTGTTAGAGCAGATTTAACGCAGGGCTGGTTGCCACCGACGCAGTAATAGGCCGCCGCAGTGGCCTGGTATGCGGTGTGCTGAGAAAAAGCGGGGTATGAAGTTACGGCCGAAAGCCGCAGTGAACGGTCACGCCTCACATGATGTCCTTATCCAGTAGTAGCCCTTATAGCGGGGCCTTTCGTCGTCCAGTGTCGAGATGTGGCTTTGCTTGGTCCTGTTGTGTCAGAAACCTGAGCACTGGCACATTTGCGCAGCCTGGCAAAACCCAATGTCAGGCATATTATGGCAAAGTGCTATTAACGGTCTATGTTTTTGACGTCAAATTGCTGCCTTCTTTGCGAGAAGGGCGTTAGGCGCGAAGCGCGACCGCCGCTGCTTGTGGGCTGCAGCGGGCTGGGGCTGACGTTATGCGGTAGGGTTATAGTTGTTCCAGACAGCTCGCCCAGGTGTTGGTCAGCGCTCTTAGCTGCTGCTCGTAACCGTGCGGACCAACCTCAGTTGCTGCGCCCATTGGGTCGAGCTGTGCGCTTTGTACCGGCAAACCGGCAGTCAGGCTGTTGATCAGACGCGGGGTGAATTGCGGTTCGCTGAATACGCAGGCTGGCGCTGCTGCGCTCAGGGTGTTGCGTAATTCGTTTACGTGGCGTGCCCCCGGTTGAATCTCATGGGCGAGGCTGAACACGCCGCTGTGCTGCAGTCCCAGATAGCTCTCCAAGTAACCGTAGCCATCATGAAATACAAAGTAGGGTTTATCTTTTAGCGGCGCAAAGCGCTCGGTGAGTTGCTGCTCCAGCGCCTGCATGCGTTGCTCGAAGGTGGCGAGGTTGGCCTCGAGTAGGCTCTGCTGTTGCGGATAAAGGGGAGCGAGATCGTCCTTCATCCAGCGCGCGATAACGACCGCGTTTTCCGGTGACAGCCAGATATGCGGATCAATACTGCCGGGGCCGTGGTCATGGCCGTCGTGCTCCGCGCTTGCGTCATGCTCGTCGGCGTGCTCATTGGCGTTGTGGTCATGTGCCGGTGCGTCTTCGTCAAAGTGACGCAGGCGCAGGCCGGGTATCTCGGCCAGTTCGCGAGCGCTGGGTAGTTCATGCAGGGTGCTTTGCAGAAAGAGTTCCAGCGAAGGGCCGACCCAGTAGATGCGCTCGGCACTGGCCAGTGCGCGGCGGTCCGAGGGGCGCAGTGCAAAGGAGTGTGGTGATGCACCTGCGGGCAGGAGTGCGGCGGGCGTATCGATGCCATCGAGTACGGCAGCAGCGATTTGCTGTACTGGTTTGATTGAGGCGAGCACGCGTACTGGGTCGGCGTGGGCGTTGAGGGTGAGCAGCAGCCCGCACAAGGCAGCAAGCAGGCGAAAGGATGACATGGTAGGGCGTACCTCTGAACAGTAAAGTGTTATATGATAACAGCTCAAATGCGAGCGCACAGATTCCATTTTGTAGTGCTACCCGACAGGACGATCCCATGACCGAGTTTCTCTCCGCGCAAGACCCGCAGCAGCCGCACGATCACACTCGCTGTGTCAGCCACGCCCTGGGCGCTGCCGAAGAGGTCTGCGCGCGCGAGGGCGTTCGCTTTACCACTCTGCGCAAACGCGTGCTGGAGTTGGTTTGGCAAAGCCACAAGCCGCTAGGTGCCTACGATATTCTGGAAACCCTGTCGCGCGATGACGGTCGTCGTGCCGCGCCGCCCACTGTGTATCGGGCGCTGGATTTTCTGCAGGAGCAGGGCCTGGTGCACCGCATCGCCTCGCTCAACGCCTTCATTGGCTGCGCCAGCCCGGAGCACCGGCATGAAGGCCACTTTCTGATCTGCCTCAGCTGCCATATCGCGATTGAGCTGGATGCCACTGGCATCAGTAAGGCGATAGCCGACGCGGCCAAGAGCCATGGCTTTGCGGTACAGGGCGAAACGGTTGAGATCAGCGGTCTGTGTTCGCAGTGCCGGGAGGCGGCGTGAGTAAAGCGCTGTTATCGCTGGAGGACGTCAGCCTGCGCTTGCATGGCACGGATGTGCTTGAGCATGTGAATCTGCAGGTCAAGCGCGGTGAGATTGTCACCCTGATCGGGCCCAATGGCGCTGGTAAAACCAGCCTGGTGCGTATTGTGTTGGGCCTTCTTAAGGCCTCCTCCGGGCAGGTGAACCGGCAGGCAAAATTGCGTATCGGCTACATGCCGCAGAAGCTGCAGATTGATGCGTCCTTGCCACTCACGGTGCAGCGTTTTCTATTGCTGTCACCCGGGGCGAAGAAGGCGGCGGCACTGGCGGCATTGACCGAGGTAGGCGCTGAGCATCTATTGCAGCGCCCACTGCAGCAGGTATCGGGCGGTGAGTTGCAGCGCATTTTGCTGGCGCGCGCACTGCTGCGCGAGCCTGATTTGCTGGTGCTGGACGAGCCGGTGCAGGGCGTCGACGTGAACGGCCAGATTGAGCTGTATCAGTTGATTACCCGCTTGCGTGATCGCTACGGCTGCGGCGTGCTCATAGTGTCGCATGATCTGCATCTGGTGATGGCGACGACCAATACCGTGGTCTGTCTTAATCGGCATGTTTGCTGTTCCGGGCATCCGGAGCAGGTCAGCCTGGACCCGGCCTTTGTCGCCATGTTTGGTGAGCAGGCCAGCGCCTTGGCGGTTTACAGCCATCACCACGACCATGCCCACGATATGCACGGCGAAGTCGTGCCCCACGAACACCGCCACGGACCTGACTGCAACCATGCCTGATTTTCTGCTGTACGCCTTATTGGCCGGGCTTGGGCTGGCACTGGTGGCCGGTCCGCTGGGCTCTTTTGTGGTCTGGCGGCGCATGGCCTATTTTGGCGACACCCTGTCGCATTCGGCGCTGCTGGGTATTGCGCTGGGCATGCTGCTGGATATCAACCTGACATTGGCGGTAACGGTTGGCTGTGTGCTGATTGCCGTGCTGCTGGTCGCCCTGCAGCACAAGGAATGGCTGGCCAGCGATACGCTGTTGGGCATTCTTGCGCACAGCACCTTGTCGCTTGGTCTGGTCGTGCTGGCGCTGACCGAGAACGTGCGCGTCGATCTGATGGCCTATCTGTTTGGCGACTTGCTGGCGATCACCGCATCCGATCTGGGCTGGATGCTGGGTGGTCTGTTGGTCGTGCTGGTGTTGATGAGTCTGCTCTGGCGCAACCTGTTGTCGATTACCGTGCATGAAGAGTTGGCGCGAGTCGAAGGGCTGCCGGTCACGGCGATACGTTTGGCGCTGATGCTGCTGATTGCGATCGTGATTGCGGTGGCGATGAAGGTCGTGGGGGTGTTGCTGATTACATCGCTGCTGATCATTCCACCGGCAGCGGCTCAGCGGCATGCGCGGACACCCGAGCAGATGGCGCTGGGCGCTAGCGTACTGGGGGTTTTGGCCGTGCTTGGTGGTCTGACCATGTCATGGCATCTGGATACGCCGGCCGGGCCTTCCATTGTGGTCTGCGCGGCGGCTCTGTTCATGCTGGCGCTGAGTGTGCCGCGGCGCAGTTAGGTCGCGGCTATAAAGCTGCTCAACGCCTGCGTGCGACGCCAACTCGTCGCTACTGACCGACGCGCATAGTCGCACCCAGCCGCTGGACTTATGCCTGCTCTTCCTGGGGGCTAGCTGGGTGATGCTCGCGCGCAAGAGTATATTGAGTGTCTTCAGTGCATCGATTATGCTGTATTTATATACAGTAAAAAGGTGCAGCATGGAGCTGATCGAGAAACTCACCGTACTGGCCGACGCGGCGAAGTACGACGCCTCCTGTGCCAGCAGCGGCGCGCCCAAACGCAGCTCAAAGGGCAAGGATGGCATAGGCTCGACCAACGGTATGGGCATTTGCCATAGCTATACGCCCGATGGTCGCTGCGTGTCGCTGTTGAAGATCCTGTTGACCAACTTTTGCCTCTACGATTGCCAGTATTGCATCAACCGCCGTTCCAGTGATGTGCCTCGCGCACGCTTCACGCCGGAAGAGGTAGTGACGCTGACGCTGGATTTCTATCAGCGCAACTATGTCAGCGGCCTGTTTCTGAGTTCGGGCATTATTCAGTCGCCCGATTACACCATGGAGCAGTTGATACGCGTGGCCAAGGTGCTACGCGAAGAACATCAGTTTCGCGGTTATATTCATCTCAAAACCATTCCCGAGGCCGATCCGGCGCTGATTGCCGAGGCTGGGCGCTACGCTGACCGGCTCAGTGTAAATATTGAGCTGCCCAGCGCAGAGAGTCTCGTCCGGCTGGCGCCGGAGAAAGAGTTGATCAGTATCACGGGGGCGATGGGGACCATTGATTCGGCGTCGCAGGAGTCGCGTTTTGATAAGCGTGCGCCAGCGTTTGCTCCGGGTGGGCAGAGTACCCAAATGATCGTGGGCGCCGATGCCAGTGACGATAGCCGAATTTTGCGTACCGCCGAGACGTTGTATGGGCAGTACCGGCTGCGGCGTGTCTACTATTCGGCTTTCAGCCCGATACCCAACAGTCCCTCGTCCGTACCCTTCCAGGCACCGCCGCTGATGCGCGAGCATCGCCTTTATCAGGCGGATTTTTTGCTGCGTGGCTATGGCTTCAAGGTGAACGAACTGATCGGCGCGCAGGGCAATTTACCGCTGGATATCGACCCTAAGCTGGCGTGGGCCCTGGCCAATCGTGATCTGTTTCCGGTTGACTTGAACTTGGCTGAACCGCAGGTCATCGCGCGTATTCCGGGCATTGGTGTGCGCTCGGCGCAGCGCATTGTTGATCTGCGTCGGCTCAAGCGGATTCGCTTCGACGATGTGGTGCGTTTGCGCTGTGTCATCGAGAAAGCCAAGCCCTTCATGATTACCAGCGACTATCACCCGCAGCAGGCGAGCCTGGAGTCCAGCGTATTGCGTCGGCAATTGAGTGATCAACCAGCGCAAATGGCGCTTTGGGGCTAGGGGCGTTTATGCAGGTGCTGTGCTGTGACGACGATTTTGAACGCTGGCGCGCTCAGGCCCGGCACTTGCTGATGCAGCAGGTGGCGCCACATGCGGTGGTATGGGCAGATCAGGTGCAGCCTCAGTTGTTCGCTAATGCGCCCAACGCTGATGAACAGCCTGCTATGGCGCCTGCGCTGCCGCCGCCGCGTGTTTCAGCGCAGCTCTTGGGTGAGCTTGAAACGGCGGCGCAGTACCGCACTCCTGGCCGCTGGAACCTGCTTTATCGCGTGCTCTGGAGGGTGGTCGAAGGTGAGCGTCATGCAGGGCTGGCGGGCGACGCGGACGGTAGTGAGTTGCAGCGCCGTATCAAGGCCGTGCGTCGTGAGGCGCATCACTTGCATGCCTTTGTGCGCTTTCATCCGCTAACGGATCACCCCTGGCTGGACTACGTGGCCTGGCACGAGTGCGCACATGATGTGTTGGCCAGCGCCAGTATGCATTTTGCCGAGCGGTTGGGGCGCCAACGGTGGCTGATCGTTTCTTCTCGCGATGCGGTCTGGTACGACGGTCATGAACTGCATTACCGCAGAACCTGCCCTGGTGAGTGGGCATCGCTGGCAGCGCGCACGCGCGATAGCGGCGACCCGCTATGGGAGACCTATTACAGCAGTATTTTTAATCCTGCGCGCCTGAACCCGGAGGTGATGCAGGGGCATATGCCATTGCGGTTCTGGGCAGGCTTGCCAGAAGGACATCTGATTGCCGGATTGATTAGCCTTGCGCGCACCGGGGCGCAGAAGCACGGCCAGACCGAGGCGCTGGCGGGCAAGTCAGGCAAGGTTATACGGGCGATGCAACAGCACAGCGCCGCGAATCGCAAAGCCCCTTAGCCAGCCTGTCTTGTTGGTGTTAACGCGCGCTTAGCGCGCCATGATCCGCGGCAGCCAACTGGCCAACTGATCGTTTTTCAGTGGTGGGCGAATGAAGCCCACATACTCGCCCTGCGGATTGACCAGCACCACCTGACCGCTGTGGTCGACCAGATAATTTTCCTTGCTGGTGTCTGGCTCGATATAGGCAATCGAGAGCGACTTGGCGAGCTTGGCCAGTTCGCTGGCGTCACCGGTGGCGCCGGCAAAGTCGGGGTTGAAGAAATCAAGGTAGGTTTTCAGCCGCTGCGGTGTATCCCGGTTGGGGTCCACGCTGATCAGCGTTACCTGTAATTGCGCACGGGCGTCAGCGGGCAACTTTTCGTGTAGTTGGCGCAGGTCGGCGAGGGTAGTCGGGCAGATGTCGGGGCAAAAGGTGTAGCCAAAAAACAGCATATCCCACTGGCCTTGCAGATCGGCTTTGCTCCATGGCTCGCCTGAGGCTGCCTGCAGGCTGACGTCGGGGATCGGCCGTGGGTTATCAAATAGAAAAACCCCGGCGTCTTGTAGCGCGTTGCGGTCGAACGGCACGGGGCGTGTGACCTTGTGGACGATGGCACCCAACACCAGGGCCACACTAGCCGTACAGATCAGTACGGTCTTTTGCACACCACTCAAAGCCATCCAGCTACTCCTGCGTAGTGGTCTGCCAGCAGGGCCACAAACAGCCACAGCAGATACCACAATGAAAATTTGAAGGTCTTGATCGCTGCATGTGGCCGGCTATCTCGCCACAATGCCCAGGCCCAATCGATAAAACGCAGTCCCAGCCCGGTTGCCACCACCAGATAGAGCACGCCACTCATGTGAATGACAAAGGGCAGCATGCTGACGGCCAACAGGATAAAGGTATACAGCAGAATATGCAGCTTGGTGTAGCGCTCACCATGCGTTACCGGCAGCATGGGGATGTCTACCTTGGCGTATTCAGCCTTGCGGTGAATTGCCAGCGCCCAGAAGTGGGGTGGCGTCCAGGCGAAGATGATCAGCACCAGCAGCAGGCCTTCGGCTTGGACTTGCCCGGTGACAGCGGTCCAGCCGAGTAGCGGCGGTGCTGCACCGGCGAGGCCGCCGATGACGATATTCTGCGGCGTCGCACGCTTGAGAAAGGAGGTATAGATCACGGCATAGCCGAGTAATGAGCCGAGCGTAAGCCAGGCCGTAATGGCGTTGATCCATTGCAGCAGTATGGCCATACCAATGCTGCCGAGGAGAACGGCAAACAGCAGTGCATTCAACGGGTTGACCCGGCCTTGCGCGAGCGGACGCCGCTGCGTGCGGGCCATGAGAATATCAATACGCCGATCAACTACGTGATTGACCGTGGCGGCTGAACCAGCGCACAGGGCTATGCCCAGATTACCTAGCAGTAGCGTTTGCCAGGGTACGGCGGCGTCGCTGGCCAGCAACATGCCGATCGCCGAGGTAATGATCATCAAGGCGACGACCTTGGGCTTGGTCAGTTCGAGATAGTCGCGCCAGCCGGCACGCGTCGATAGCGTGTGGGTCAAGGTTGTCATGGTCATTTCCCCTTCAGCGGCTCTGCGCCGCCGTTATTGTTGTGCTGTGAGTATGGGTCAGTCAGACCGAGCCCGCCAGCGTTCGGCGGCTGCTATTGGATTGCATTGGCCTTCGCACGCTGGTCGGGGCGCGCAGGCGATAATTCACGCTGATGACACTCAGTAGCAAGAGTGCCGCTACGCCGTTATGCGCGACCGCAACCGGTAGCGGCAAATGCGCCAGTACGTTGGTAACGCCCAGGGCTATTTGTATTGTCAGCATCAGCGTCACCAGGCTGGCCAATAACGGGTAGCGGCTGCGCCAGAGTTGCCAAGCCAGGGTGAGCGCCATGAGCGTGGTAATCACCGCACCGATACGATGGGTGAAATGGATCGCGGTGCGCCCCGGTCCTTCCAGCATGCCGCCCAGATAATTCGGCCCTACCTCCTGATGCAACAGATTGAAGCCGGTGGCGAAGTCCATCTCCGGCCACCATTCGCCGTGGCAGGTGGGTAGGTCGATACAGGCGACGGCGGCGTAATTGGTGCTGGTCCAGCCGCCGAGCATGATTTGTCCGATCACGACCAGCAGGGTCAGGCGCGCCAGGTTGCGCAGGCGCGCAATGCCTGGGCTGGCGGGTAATGCCCGTAGACGACCGGACAGGCGCAGGCTGAGCAGTAACAGCAGGCTTAGCGTGGTAAAGCCGCCGAGCAGGTGCGCGGTGACGACTTGCGGCCAGAGTTTCAATGTCACTGTCCACATGCCAAAGAGTGCCTGGCAGATCACCAGCCCGAGCAGACCAAAGCATAGTGCGACCGGATAGTCCGGCTGGTGGCGTTGCTTCAGGCTGTACAGCGCCAGCCCCAGAATCAGCAGGCCCAGCAAGCCAGCGGCGTAGCGATGGATCATCTCGGCCCAGGCCTTGAACGCCTCTACCGGATCATCCGGGAAGCGCATTTGCGCGGTTTCCAGCGCGCCGTCACTCTGCGGTACGCTGATAAAGCCATAGCAGCCCGGCCAATCCGGGCAGCCCAGCCCGGCATGCACCAGCCGGGTGTAGGCACCGAGAATGACCACCACAAAGCATAGGACCAGGCCGATCACCGCCCATCTGTATCCGGGTTTGTGCATGGCTCACCCCACTTTGGACATTTTCAACAGGCGTTTGAGGTCATCCAGTAGCTGCTTGCCGGGTTCGGCAACACTCTGATGCAACACGACACGCCCCAGCGGATCGACCAGCCACAGCTGCGGCCCCTGTTGCCATTCAGCCGGCAGCTGTTGCAGGCTCGCGCTATAGGCCGTTGCCGAGATAGTGGTCTGCTGCAGACGCGGGAAACGCGTTTCCAGACGCTGTTGCTCACTGGCGGTGAGCTGATTACCGGTGGCGAGCATGTGCTCTACGCGATCTGCTTCGCGGCCTACTGCCACGTTAATCTGGCGCGCTTCATGGACCAGTTGCTGGCACGCCTCGGCGCAGGCCTCAGCGCTGGTGACCAGCAATCGCCAGGGCGCACCGTAGCCAACCGGCTCAACGCTCAATTGCCAGTCGCTAAGCTGTATGGGCGTCTCGACCAGATCGGACTTGTTCGATTGCGTCTGCGGAATACCGATCTCAAAATGGGCCATTAAACCGGCGACCAGAATCGGACCAAATACCACAGCACAAATGGCCAGCAGCTTGAGCTGACCACGTGGGCGGGTGGCTGACGGGTTATCTGTCATGCTCATCATTATTGTTATTCCCCCGAGATTCGGGCCGCAGGCCGGCCCACACAAATAAGACAAAGAGTGCGCCAGCCAGACAAAACCATTGCACGGCGTAACCGGTGTGGCGGCTGGAGCTCATCGGTAGATCAGGCCAGTCGAGCCGAAGGGCGGCCGATGCACTGGGTTCGATCAGTCGCGCGCGCCAGCTGGCCAGCGGCAAACCGGCCTGTTGGCTTAATTCGGCGAGATTGATTTGGGTAATCAGACGCGGCCAATCGGCTGAAGCGGCTGCGGCATCGCCCAAGCGAAATCCGCTGCCCGGGGCCGGTAGTGCCTCGGCCAGCAGTTGCTGACGGCCGCTGGGTGTATTGACCTGGATAACGTCGCGGCGGTCTGGCCAGGGCATCCAGCCGCGATTGATCAGTAGCCATTGGCCGCTGTCATCCTGAAACGCCTGTAATACCTCAACGCCCGCCGCGCCATCGCGGGTGCGGTTATCCAATAGCCAGATGCGCTGGCGATCAAAATGTCCGGTCAGTACCAGCCGCTGCCAGTTGGCGGGGCGGCTCTGCTCAAGCTGACTGAGACTGAGCGCGGGCGCTTGCTGGCGCTCCTGCATCTGGCGCTCCTGCTGCTGTTTTTGCGCGGCGCGATCAAACTGCCATAAACCGAGGCCGACCAGCACTGGCAGCAGGCTCAGCGTAAACAGCCATAGCCCGAGGCCTGGCGCAAAACGCCTTCTTTGGGTAATGGTCTCAGACATGATCACGGTCGGCTGCCTGCAGGACTATACTGGCGCGCAGAACAATAAAAGGGAGTGTCTGCCCATGTGGCTGAAAGTGGCGATTCTGGTTTTGCTGGCTGCGGTGGTCTGCAGTTTGTTCAGCGGTTTGTTTTTTCTCATGAAAGATACCGATAATCGCAGCGGGCGCTTGGTCAAGGCCTTGACCCTGCGCATCACCCTGACCGTGCTGCTGGTGGCGCTGATTGGCTACGGCTTTTGGTCCGGCGAGTTGCGCTGGAGCACGCCCTGGCTGCATTGAGCCAGAACGTGCGCCGCGCCGCCGGACGGCCTCAGAGAATGTAGACAAAGACAAACAAGCCTACCCAGACTACATCGACAAAGTGCCAATACCAGCTGGCCGCCTCAAATCCAAAGTGTTTGTCCGGGGTGAAATGGCCACGGGTGATGCGGATCAGCATAATCGCCAGAATCAGCGTGCCCATGGTGACGTGGGCGCCGTGGAAGCCGGTCAGCATGAAGAAGGTTGAGCCGTAGATACCGGAGTTCAGGGTGAGTCCCAGATCGTGATAGGCGTGCTGGTACTCCAGCGCCTGCAGCACCAGAAAGATCACCCCGAGCAGCACGGTCAGGCCCAGCCAGGCTTTGGTCGCGCCGCGCTTGTCGGCACGCAGGGCATGGTGCGCAAAGGTGACTGTCACACTCGAAGAAATCAGGATGATAGTGTTGAACAGTGGCAGCTGCCAGGGGCTGATGGTTTCTCTGGGGCCAGGAAAGGTTGTGGCGTCCGGGTTGACCATCAATGGCCAGGCGAACTGGAAATCCGGCCACAGCATATTGGCTACACCCTTGTCGCCGTCGCCGCCCAACCAGGGTCCGGCAAAGGTGCGGGCATAGAAGAGTGCACCGAAGAACGCCGCGAAGAACATGACCTCGGAAAAAATGAACCAGCCCATGCCCATGCGGAAAGAACGGTCCATCTGCTGGCTGTACAGCCCCTGGTCACTTTCTTTCACCACGCTGCTGAACCAGCCAAACATCATGTAGGCAATGGTCAATGCACCGGCAAAGAAGATCCACTTGCCGGCAGCGCTGCCGGTGCCGCTGCTCATACCGTTGATCATGCTGCCGCCGCCAAACACGGTCAGCAGCAGGCCGACCGAAGCGATGATCGGCCATTTGCTTTGCGCCGGTACGTAGTAGGTTTCGTGACTCGCCATCTGTTGTTCTCCTTATCTGGCAGTCTTTACTCAGTTAGCCTGTGGCGCTGACATTGCCAGCTTCTCAGGCATCCGATCCGATACATCAAACAGCGTGTAGGCCAGCGTCAGGTGTTTCACGTCCTTGGGCAACGCCGGGTCGACGATGAAGCGCACTGGCATCATCACGCTCTCGCCCGGTTGCAGCACCTGCTGGGTGAAGCAGAAACACTCGGTCTTGTGAAAATAGGCGGCGGCCTTGGATGGCGCGACGCTGGGAATCGCCTGCGCCACCATGGGATGGTCGGTTGGGTTGCTGGCATGAAACAGCACCTCGCGGGTTTCGCCGGGATGCAGCGATAATTCATCGGCCTGCGGCCCAAACGACCAGCTCATACCTTCGGCATTGGTGGCGAGAAACTGCACGCGTACCGTGCGGTTCTCATCGATGTACTCAGTTTCCTGCTGATAGGCGGTACCGCTGGTCTTACCGTTAATGCCTAGCGCATCACACATCACGTCGTACAGCGGGACCATGGCAAAGCCAAAGGCAAACATCGCCACCACCGTAAACAACAGGCGCTTTACCAGACGTGCATTCGACAGCTGCTCGCTCATGGCGGCCTCCGACTACTTCACTTCGGGTGGTGTGGTGAAGGTGTGATAAGGCGCTGGCGAGGGTACTGTCCACTCCAGGCCTTCTGCCCCTTCCCACGGATTGGCTGCTGCCTTGGGTCCGCCCTTGATGCACTTGATGACGATGAACAGAAATAGCAGCTGGGTTGCCCCGAACATGAACGCGCCAATCGACGACACCATGTTGAAGTTGGCAAACATGATGTTGTAGTCCGGAATCCGCCTTGGCATGCCGGCCAGCCCGACAAAGTGCATCGGGAAGAACGCCAGATTCATGCCGATGAAGCTCATCCAGAAGTGCGTCTTGCCCAGGGTCTCGTCGTACATGTGCCCGGTCCACTTGGGCAGCCAGTAGTAGGCCGACGCGAAGATGCCGAAGATGGCGCCGGGCACCAGTACGTAGTGAAAATGCGCCACTACAAAGTAGGTGTCGTGGTACTGAAAGTCCGCCGGGGCGATAGCCAGCATCAGCCCGGAGAAACCGCCAATGGTGAATAGAATCACGAAGGCGATGGCAAACAGCATCGGCGTTTCAAAGGTCAGCGCACCGCGAAACATGGTGCTCACCCAGTTGAACACCTTCACCCCGGTGGGCACGGCAATCAGCATGGTGGCGTACATGAAAAACAGCTCGCCGGTGATCGGAATGCCGACGGTGAACATGTGATGCGCCCAGACAATGAACGACAGGAAGGCAATTGCTGCGGTGGCATAGACCATGGAGGTATAACCAAACAGCGGCTTGCGGCTGAAGGTGGGGATGATCTGGCTGACCGCGCCAAAGGCCGGGAGGATCATGATGTACACCTCGGGGTGCCCGAAGAACCAGAAGATGTGCTGGAACATCACCGGGTCACCGCCACCGGCAGCGTTAAAGAAGCTGGTGCCAAAATGAATATCCATCAACATCATGGTCACCACCCCGGCCAGTACCGGCATCACCGCAATCAGCAGGAAGGCGGTGATCAGCCAGGTCCAGACAAACAGCGGCATTTTCATCAGCGTCATGCCCGGCGCGCGCAGGTTGAGAATGGTGGCGATGATGTTGATCGCGCCCATGATCGAGCTGATGCCGGCCAGGTGAATGGCAAAGATGAAGAAGGTCACGCTGGGTGGTGCGTAGGTGGTCGATAGCGGTGCGTAGAAAGTCCAGCCAAAGTTCGGCCCGCCACCCTCCATAAACAGCGTCGAGACCAGTAGGCCGAAGGCCATCGGTAGCAACCAAAAGCTGAAGTTGTTCATACGCGGCAGGGCCATGTCCGGCGCACCTACCATAAGTGGAATCATCCAGTTAGCGAGACCCACGAAGGCGGGCATGACCGCGCCAAACACCATGATCAAACCATGGGTGGTGGTCATCTGGTTGAAAAACTCGGGCTGTACCAGCTGCAGGCCCGGCTGGAAAAGCTCCGCCCGGATGACCATGGCCATACTGCCGCCGAGCAGGAACATGGCAAAACTGAACCACAGATACATGGTGCCGATATCTTTGTGGTTGGTGGTCAGTACCCACCGCATCATGCCCTTGGCTGGACCATGGGCATGGTCGGCGTGATGGTGATCGATCACTGCGCTCATGACAGGTCTCCTATTGGGCTTCTTTGAAGTTGAGAATATCCAGCGGACTGACTAGTTCGCCGGTGTCGTTGCCCCATGCGTTACGTTCATAGGTAATGACCGCTGCTGCATCGACTTCAGAGAGTTGCTTGCCGAAGGCCGCCATCGCAGTGCCGGGACGGCCATTGATGACAGTGTTGATATGTTCCTGGATGTCAGTCAGCACAATGCTGCTGCCTTTGAGCGCCGGGAACATAGGAGGTATACCTTCCCCCGTCGCTTGGTGACAGGACGCGCAAGCTGAGCCGTAAACCTTCTCGCCGCGGGCGACCAGTTCTTCCAGTGACCAGTCCTTGTCGCGTAGTTCGGCCTCCTTGGCGGCGGCTTCTTTCTGCTCGGCGAGCCAGGTGTCGTAGTCTTCCTGGGTTTTGGCTTCGACTACGATGGGCATGAAGCCGTGGTCCTTGCCGCAGAGTTCGGTGCATTGCCCGCGATAGATGCCGGGCTCGTCGATACGGGTCCAGGACTCGTTGACGAAACCGGGAATAGCGTCTTTTTTGACCGCAAAGGCGGGTACCCACCAGGAGTGGATAACGTCAGCCGAGGTAATCAGGAAACGAATTTTCTTGCCGATCGGTACCACCAGCGGATTATCTACTTCGAGCAGATAATTGGGGTTTTTGGGCGAGACGTTGGTGATCTCTTCGCGCGGCGTGGAGAGCGAGCTGAAGTAGGTGACGCCTTCGCCCACGTACTTGTACTGCCAACGCCACTGATAACCGGTGACCAGGATATCGACGTCAGATTCTTCGGCATCGTATATGTCGATCAGCGTCTTGGTGGCAGGCACCGCCATGACGATGAGAATGACCAGAGGGATAACCGTCCAGAGAATCTCGACCGTGAGGTTCTCGTGAAAGGTGGCCGGCTTGCTGTCTTCGGACTTGCGATGCATCAGCATCGACCAGAACATAACGCCGAACACGATGACGCCGATCACTACACAGATCCAGAAAATGGCCATGTGCAGGTCGAATACGGATTTACTGACTTCGGTGACGCCAGGCCGCATGTTGACGCCCCACTCGGCATTGGCGGCAGGGCCAACGACGGATAGGGACAAGCCAACCAGCCAGGTGATTGCTAATCGCAACATTCCCGGTTCCCCTTTTATTGTTTTTATCACTCCAGGCGCGAAGGGGCGGCTCTACAATGCGGCTTTTAGTCGCTGTATAAGCAATGGACCAGAGTCAGTAAGCGGCCGAAAATCACCGCAAGCCCTCCCTGGCCAGTACCCCAAATGGCTACCGGACAATGTCGAGTATAGACACGGCTTTGGGCTTGGCAATGTTGCAGGCGGTTATTTTTTAACCTGTGTGGGCGGCTGGCGCTTCGGGCGAAAGGCCGCTATAAATTGTCTCAGTTGATGCTTTTCTGTGGCAGCTTGAGGAGTTTTATTTCTTTATGACAGAACGTTATGGTGCCTCATTTTTGAGTCACTTTGACGGGATCGCTTCCCTCTGCTAGCTTGACTGCGACATCCAGCAAGCACTTCAATCATCTGCAGCATTTAGCTGTCGTTGTGGAGAGATATTCATGAATACACCCGCGTTGAAACGTCAGGTTGAACTGGCGCTAAGTCAGGAGGCCAAGCAACAAAGATTGCATGCCTGGTTGGCTGAACGATTGCCGCAGCTGCATCCGGCCATTCGTCTGGAAGATGACGGGGTTGAGACACTTTTCAACTTTGTTCAGGCTTATGTCGAGCAGGTTCCCAATGTTTTGGATGCGGCTGCTGCCGTAGCTGATTTGGCGAGTATGCGCAGCCGTTTGCTGCCGGTGCTCAAAGTGGCAGAAGCCTTTTTTCTGCAGCCGCCGGACTTGCCGGCAGAGCATCAAGGGCTGTTGGCACTGCTGGATGAAGCTTATCTGGCCCATCGCCTGGTCGAGGAGGTTAATGATCGTTACCTGGCGCACGGCGGCGAAGCGTTGATTCCGATGGACACCACCAAGGCCAATTTGATCGTGCATCAATTGTTGGGAGATGACTTTGCCAACCAGCTGGATGCCGCAGTTGATGCGGCGGTAGCAGGCCTGTTTCCGGAGGACGCCTTCAGCTCTGAGAGCTTCCAGGCTTACCTTGCGCAACAAGAAGGGGCCAATAGTGCAATCTGGCACCAGTGGCCCTGCATGAGCGAGCAATTGGGGGTGGATATAGCCTGGCGCGGTGCCGCCTAGGCGGCACCGTTGAGGACTATTCGGGCTTCTTCTTCAGCCTGGGGTTGGGGAAGAACTGCACGGTCTGAGTGGTCGGTTTAGCGGGCTTGGGTTTGGCTGCGTTGACCCTTGTTGTCAGCTCGCTTGGCACTGCATTGCCACGCTCATCGAGCGTATCGGCGTAGCCGCACTCAACGCAGTCTCGGTGCGGCACGCCGTCCACGTCAAACATCCGAATCGTATCCATGGTGCTACAGGCCGGGCACACTGCCCCGGCGATGAAGCGTTTTACCGGCTGGTTCATGCTGCTTCCCCGGATAAGCCAAGGTGACGCAGCAGTGGGTCAATCGAGGGCTCACGACCACGGAAGGCCACAAAGAGCGCCATCGGCTCTTCGCTGCCGCCACGCGCAAGAATACTGTCGCGGAAGGCACGCCCGGTTTTCTCATTCAGCACACCTTCCTCTTCAAAGCGTGAGAAGGCATCAGAGGAAAGTACTTCAGCCCACTTGTAGCTGTAGTACCCGGCGGCGTAGCCACCCGCAAAAATATGACTGAAGCCATTCTGGAAGCGATTGAATGCAGGTGCACGCAGCACCGAGGTTTCGTCACGCACTTTATCCAGTACTTGCTGAGCGCTGAGTTCGGGGTTTTCGCGCACGTGCAGCTCAAAGTCAAAGAGTGAGAGCTCCACCTGGCGCAGCATACCCATGCCGGACTGGAAGTTCTTGGCAGCCAGCATCTTGTCGAGCAGCTCTTGTGGTAGTGGTTCGCCCGTCTGGAAGTGCCCGGAGATAAGTGCCAGACCTTCCGGCTCCCAGCACCAGTTTTCCATGAACTGACTGGGCAATTCTACGGCATCCCAGGCGACGCCATTGATGCCACTGGCAGACGCATAGTCAACCCGAGTCAGCAAGTGATGCAGGCCATGGCCGAATTCGTGGAACAGGGTGGTGACCTCGTCGTGGGTCAATAGAGCGGGCTTGCCGCCGCTGCCGGGCGGTGTGAAGTTGCACACCAGATAGGCGATGGGGCGTTGCAGCTCGCCGCTGGGGAGTAGACGCCGGTCGCGGCACCCGTCCATCCAGGCACCGCCGCGCTTGTGCGAGCGGGCGTAGAGATCAAGAAAGAAGCGACCAATGACTTCGCCGTGTTCGGTAACTTCAAACAGACGCGCATCAGCGTGCCAGCGCTCGAACTGTTCGACCTCGCGCAGTTCAATGCCGTACAGCTTTTGTACTATGCCAAACATGCCCTTGATCACGGTGTTGACCGGGAAATAGGGACGCAGTACTTCCTGCGAAATGGCATAGCGGTGTTGCAGCAGCTTTTCGCTGTAGTGGCCTAGATCCCAGGGCTGGAGATCGCTGCAGCCTTGCTCCGCGGCAAAGGCACGCAGGGCTGACAGGTCTTCTTCTGCGTGGCTTTTGCTGCGTTGCCCCAGGTCGCGCAGAAAGCCCAGTACCTGGTCGGTGCTGTCGGCCATCTTGGTTGCCAGCGAGAGCTCAGCGTAATTGGCAAACCCCAGTAGCTCGGCCAGCTCCTGGCGCAAGGTCAGTATTTCGTCGATGATAGGGCCGTTATCCAGTTTTCCGGCGTTCGGGCCTTGATCCGATGCACGGGTGCAAAACGCGGTATAGACCTCTTCGCGCAGGGCACGATCGGTTGCGTAGGTCATTACCGCGTAAAAGCTGGGAAAGTCGAGCGTGATCAACCAGCCCTCCAGTTCCCGTGCTTCGGCCGCCTGCTTGGCCTGCTCTAGAGCGGAATCGGGTAGACCATCTAGTTGCGCCGCGTCGCTTATCTGCTTGGTCCAGGCTTGGGTGGCGTCCAGAACCTGGTTGGAGAAGGTGCTTTGCAATTCGGACAGGCGCATCTGTAGCTCGCCGTAGCGCTTTTGCTGCTCAGGCGGCAGTGCGATGCCGGATAGGCGGAAGTCGCGCAGCGCGTGCTCGATGATGGTTTGCTGGGCTTTGTCCAGGGTGGCGAATTGAGCACTGTTGGCGAGTTGCTGATATGCCTCGAACAGCGCCTGATTTTGTCCCAGCTCGGTGTAGTACTGACTGAGCAGCGGCAGGCAGCTTTCATAGGCTTCACGCAGCTCCGGGCTGTTCATTACCGCGTTCAGATGGCTGACCGGTGACCAGGCGCGCGAGAGTTTTTCGCCCATGTCGTCCAGTGGTTCAATCAGGTTGGACCAGGTCCACTGGGCCGGCGGTGTTGCCAGCAGCGCCTGCACCTGGTTGCGGCTGTCAGACAGGATCTGCTCGATAGCAGGCTTGACGTGCTCTGCGCGTATCGCGCTGAACGGCGGCAGGTCATAAGGTTGCAGTAGCGGGTTGGACATGGATAGCTTCCTGAATTGGACAGTGATGGCGTTCGACCGCCATCATATTGAATATCGGTGCAGGACGATGCGACTCAATGGTCGGCCGAGCCTGTCTTTACATTGATCTATGGGCTGCGTTCTTTCATTTCAAGGCAAGTGACTGAACGCAGCCCGGCAAACGAGGTAGCCAGCATGAATGTAAGACCCTTTGGCGGCAAGATTCCACAACTCGGTCAGGGCGTATTTGTCGATCCGTCGGCTGTGGTTCTGGGGGATGTGGTGCTGGGTAATGATTGCTCGGTTTGGCCGGCGACGGTGATTCGCGGCGATATGCTGCATATTCGCATTGGCTCGCGCACCAGCATTCAGGATGGCAGCGTACTGCATATTACCCACGCCGGACCTTTTAACCCGGATGGCTATCCACTGATAATAGGTGATGAGGTCACCGTTGGGCACAAGGTTCTGTTGCATGGCTGCACCATTGGCAACCGAGTGTTGATCGGTATGGGTAGCATCGTCATGGATGGGGCCATCGTGGAAGACGAAGTGATTCTTGGTGCCGGTAGCCTGGTGCCAGCCAATCGCACGCTGGCAAGTGGTTATCTGTATATGGGCAGCCCGGCGCGGCAAGTACGAGCGCTGACTGATAAGGAAAAAGCCTTCTTCAGCTATTCTGCCGACAATTATGTTCGACTCAAGGACCAGCATTTACTCGAGGTTTGGGCTGGTTAGTTGACCATCGGGCACTACACTATGTGGGTTGAATAACAAGCAGGCGAGGGAAATGCCGAACAAATTCAAGCGACAGGATAGGGATCTACCCTCATCCGCCCGTTTTGCGCTGGAAGACTCAGATCAGCGGGTGCTTTTGCGTCTGGTGTTTTTGGCCACCGGGCTCATTCTGTGTGGCTTCGCCGTATTGCAGTTGAGTAATCATAATCTGCTGCTGGCAACGGGCGAACTCGCCGCCGGGCTGTTGTTGTTCTGGGGTTGCTGGAAGCTGGCGCAAGTGCGCAATCTCACACCCTGGATATATGTTTTCCTGCTGCCGACCTTCTGCTTTCTGCTCTACATCATGGTAATGCCTAATGCGTCGCAGACGGCTTTTGTCTGGATCTACATGGTGCCGGTCTTGTCGTACCTGTTGCTGGGACGGGTCGGCGGCTTTCTCCTGGCGACCCCTTTTATTCTGCTCGCCGCGCTGCTTTATGTCTGGCGCTTTGCCGAGGTGCGCAGTGCCACCGGCTTGATTGATTTGGGTAATGCCATGCTCTGCGGCGTGGTATTGATGCTTTTTGTGCATATATACGAGTCAAGGCGGGCGGCCGCGCAGCGGGCGTTGGAGCGCGTTGCCGAGACCGATGCGTTAACCGGCGTGCTCAATCGCGGACGTTTTCAGATGTTGTTTTTAGATACTGCGCAGCGGGCCGCGCGCAGCCACCAGCCATTTTGTTTGGTATTGCTGGATGTTGACCACTTTAAACAGGTAAACGATTGCTGGGGCCATCAGGTGGGTGATAGTGCGTTGCAACACCTCTGCCGGGTGTTACAGCGGCGGCTGCGCGTAACGGATTATATTGGCCGCCTGGGTGGTGAGGAGTTTGGGCTGCTGTTGCTGAATACCGAGGTTGAGGCCGGCGCGACTTTGGTTGAGGATCTGCGTCAGCAGCTCGCAGATACGCCTCTTGAGGTGAACGGCAAGTGCATTCCTTTATCTGCTACCTTTGGTGTGGCTCAGTGGCCGGTAGATGGTACTGATCCGGAGGCGCTTTACCGCTGTGCCGACCAGCGCCTGTATCGTGGCAAAGCTTATGGCCGTGATCGTGTGATCAGTAACGGCGGAGGCTTGTCGCTCAGCGATATTGACTAGCCGGCGTTTCGGCCTGCCAATTGGCGACCAATCAGTGCGATGAATAGTGCGGCCAAGGGGCATGACTTGCCGCCTTGCTGGTTTATGATCGGCGAGTTCGCGGCAATCTGGCCGCCCATACACTTGATAGCGAGAGGCAATCATGTCTGCCCATACAAATCGTAAAGTGGTTCTCAACCAGCGCCCGCAGGGCGAAATCAAAGATGGCGATCTGGTCATTAAAGAAGAGCCGGTACGTGCGCTGAAAGACGGCGAAGTGCTGCTGCAAACCCTGTGGCTGTCGCTGGACCCCTACATGCGCCCCCGCATGAATGACAGCAAAGGCTATATGGACCCGATCGAAATCGGTGCACCTATCGTCGGTGAAAGCATTGGCCGTGTTATTGAAAGCAAGTCTGACAACTACAGCGTTGGCGATGTGGTCACCGTCTATTCAGGCTGGCAGGAGTACTGCATCATTCCTGGCGACGCTCCCATGGTCTACAAGATCAAGGATCAGGGCGCGCCGCTGCAGACGTATCTTGGCGTTGCCGGTATGCCCGGTCGTACCGGTTACTGCGGCCTGATGTACGTGGGCAAGCCCAAGGCAGGCGAGACCGTTGTAGTGGCTGCGGCTTCCGGCCCAGTGGGTACCGTGGTTGGTCAGACGGCGAAGAAACAAGGCTGCCACGTAGTGGGTATTGCCGGTGGCCCCGAGAAGTGCCGTTATGTCGTTGAAGAGCTGGGCTTTGATGCCTGCGTTGACTACAAGGCCGGTAATCTGGATGCCGATTTGGCTGCTGCCTGCCCGAAAGGCATCGATGTCTATTTTGAGAACGTCGGTGGCGACGTTGCCAAAGCGGTTGCCAAACTGATCAATCCCGGTGCTCGCGTGCCGATCTGCGGCTATGTATCTGCCTACAATGCTGAAGATCAGAGCAAGGTAGAAACACCTTTCCATATCTTTGGTGCGCTTGATCCCAAGCCTGAGCATCGCTTCTTCCTGGTCACCGAGTGGCAGGATAAGCATCAGGAAATCACCGCACTGCTGGCTGGTCAGGTAGCGTCCGGTGAGCTGAAGTACAGCGAAACCGTAGCTGAAGGTCTGGATAACGCGGTTGATGCGTTCAAAGGCATGCTCAACGGCAAGAACTTCGGCAAGCAGTTGGTACACATCGCTGACTGATCTGCCTGAGTGTTGAATTCACCGGGCGGCGTCGGGTCGCCCGGTGATTGATGACTTTATATAAGCTCTCTCCTCCGCATTATCCTTTTCCTGCTTTAATCCCTCTCTTCGTCTTGCCGCATAATGCCTGCGAGTTGCTGTTGTTTCGGCGTCTTTTGGTACAAAAACTGCATCGATTGCACTGTCCTGAGCCAAGCGCGGTTTCTTGTGCTGCGCGTGCTCGATAACAGGGCATTGCTATCACCGGCGCGCTATCAAAGTGCCAGTTTCGAAGCGGACCAGGTATCGACTATGCCCGTCTCTATGATTGATGTGTTATGGCTCGTGCTGTGTGCCGGGCTGGTATTCAACATGCAGATTGGCTTTCTCTGTCTGGAGTCAGGCCTGACCCGCAGCAAGAACGCGATTAATGTTGCGGTCAAAAACATGGCTGACCTGGGCGTAGCGGTTTTTCTCTACTGGCTGTTCGGTTTCAGTCTGATGTTTGGTGCCAGCTCCACCGGGCTATTTGGTGGTGGCTTCGTGATGCTCTCCTTCAATGATACCTGGCAGGCGGCATTCTTCCTGTTTCAAGCGATGTTCTGTACTACTGCCGCGACCATTGTCTCTGGCGCCGCAGCAGAGCGTATGCGTTTTACCGCCTATTTGCTGGTCACAGCCATCGCCGCCGGTCTGATCTATCCGTTCTTCGGCCACTGGGCCTGGGGTGGCAGCTTCAGTGCCGGTGAAGGCTGGCTGGCCGGTCGCGGCTTTGTCGATTTTGCCGGCTCTACCGTGGTGCACGGTGTTGGCGGCTGGATTGCGCTTGCGGTGATCCTGATTCTTGGTCCGCGTCATGGTCGCTACGATCAGGAGCGCGAAGGCCGCAGCATGCCGGGCTCCAATTTGCCGCTGGCAATGCTTGGCGCTCTTATGCTGATGTTCGGCTGGTTTGGTTTCAACGGCGGCAGCACGCTGGCGTTTGACGGGCGGGTGCCCGGCATTATTGCCAATACGGTGCTCGCTGCGATTTCCGGCACTTTAGGTGGCATGCTTCTGTCGTGGTGGCGCTGGCGCTTGGTCGACCCGGTCTATCCGCTGAATGGGTTGATCGCGGGCATGGTGGCAATCACTGCCGGTGCGCATGTGGTGGATGCTGGCGCCTCAGTGCTGATCGGCTTGGGCGGCGCCCTGGTAATGTATCTGGCCGACCGCGTGCTCAATCGTTTGCGTATTGATGACGCCGTGGGTGCCGTTCCTGTGCATCTTGCCAGCGGGGTCTGGGGTACGCTGGCTGTAGCGCTATTTGGCGATCTGTCATTGATCGGCACGGGTTTGAGCCGCTGGGAGCAATTTGTAGCACAACTGGAGGGCGTGCTGGTGGCCGCAGTCTGGGCCTTTGGTGTGACCTGGATTCTGTTGCGCAGCATCAACCGGTTCTGGCCCATGCGAGTGACCGCTGAGGCCGAGCGCAAGGGGCTGAATATCGCTGAGCATGGCGCGCGCACCGAGCTGATTGAGCTGCTGGAAGCGATGGCCGCACATCAGCAGGCAGGCGATCTGCAACGCGATGTGCCGGTTGAGCCTTTTACCGAGGTAGGGCAGATTGCTGCGCAGTACAACAAGGTGATTCATGCACTGCGCCGCGCGGTAGGTATGACGCAGAGCATCATCCGAGACATCCGCGATGGAGTGATTACCTGCACCAGCGACGGGGTTCTGGCGAGCTGTAATCCAGGCGCAGAGCGGCTGTTTGGCATGCCAGCGGGCGCCTTGATTGGGCAGCCTCTGGGGCGCCTGGTGGCAGATCGCAGCTGGCAGGGCATGCCGCAGCCGGCAGCGGGCAGTGAGCTGATGAGCGAGGTGCTGTTCAGCCGTAATGAGCATGATCAGTTTGTCGCTGAGCTGACCGTCAGTCGCGGAGCTTTTGATGAGGATGTGTATACCTGCATGATCCGCGACATCACCGAGCGGCGTCGCATTGAGCAGCAGCTATTTCAGGAAAAGATGCTGGCGCAAGTGACGCTGGCCTCAATCGGCGATGGCGTGATCACGACCGGGCCGGAGGGTCGAGTGCGCTACTTGAATCCGGTGGCGCAGACATTGACTGGCTGGAGTGAGGCAGACGCTGCCGGTCGCGCTCTGGATGAGGTTTATTGTCTGTACGATGAATTCAATGATGAGCGTCTGGGTAATCCAGTGACGGCGTTGCTGCGGCGCTACCGGCAGGCGCTGACCAGAAAGGAAGGCACCATGTGCCAGCTACGCCGCCGTGACGGTAGCGAAGTGACAATTCAAGACTCTGTCGCGCCGATTCGTGATGCCGAAGGGCACATCATCGGCGCCGTACTGACCTTCCGAGATGTCACCGCCAATCGTCAGCTGGCGCGCGAGCTGTCGCATCAGGCGGCGCACGATACGCTGACCGGACTGACCAACCGCAAGGAGTTTGAGCGCCGGGTTGCCCTGGCCCTGGCAAAGCCACCCGTTGAGCGCGGCGAGCAAGTACTCTGCTACATGGATCTGGATCAGTTCAAGATCGTCAATGACACCTGTGGCCATGCCGCCGGCGACGAGCTGCTGCGCCAGTTGGCCAAGCTGTTTCAATCCCATGTGCGCAACAGCGACGTGCTGGCCCGCTTGGGCGGTGATGAGTTTGGCCTGTTGCTTTCGGGCTGTTCGTTGGAGCAGGCGATCCCGATTGTGGACGGCATGCGCGCCCTGGTTGAGGAGTTTCGTTTTAGCTGGCAGGACAAAACCTTCGCCGTTGGCGTCAGTATTGGGCTAGTGCCGATTGAAGAACAGATGGCGACCATCGATGTGTTGCTCAGTGCAGCAGATAGCGCCTGCTACGCCGCCAAGGAGGCGGGGCGTAATCGTATTCATTTGTACCAGGCCGACGACGCGCAACTGCTGGAGCGTCGTGGTGAGATGCTCTGGGTCAATCGCCTGCGTCAGGCACTGGATGCCGACTTGCTGCGGCTCTATGTGCAGCCCATCCATGCGATCAGCCGGCAACAGAACAAGCCGAGCTATGAAGTGCTGGTGCGCATGCTCGGTGAGGATGGCCGCGTTATTCCGCCAGGGGCATTCATGCCCGCGGCCGAGCGCTATGATTTGTCATCAGCGATTGATCGTTGGGTTGTAGGTAACTTTCTGGCCTGGATGGGCGACTTCAACCGTCGGCACAACGGCGATATTGGCAACTACTCGATTAACCTGTCGGCGGCGTCGCTGGTTGAAGTGAGCTTTCTTGATTTTGTTTTGGAGGCGATTGAGCGCCATGCGGTACCGCCGCAGAACCTCTGTTTTGAAATCACTGAAACCAGTGCCATTGCCAACCTGGGTAAAGCTATTAGTTTCATGCAGCAGCTCAAGGCCATCGGTTGCATGTTTGCGCTGGATGACTTTGGTTCGGGTTTATCTTCCTTTGCCTATCTCAAGACCTTGCCGGTGGACTACCTGAAAATAGATGGCGTGTTTATCAAGGATATCGCCAGTGATCCGATCGCTCGCGCCATGGTCGCCTCAATCAATACCATAGGCCATGAAATGGGCTTGGAAACGGTCGCGGAGTTTGTCGAGAGCGAAGCGATCATGCAGCAGTTGCGCGAGCTGGGAGTGGATTATGCGCAGGGCTATCATCTTGGTCGGCCGCAACCGCTCATTGAACTCGATGGGGTGAGGATGATGCCGCGTTGAGCGGGTTTTGGTGTATGACTACGAATAGCGCCTGAGGCGCAACTACGCGGTTGCACGGACCAGAAAGCCCCATCTGAGCGGGCGAGTAGCGCAGAGCTGCCGGGGAAAAGGCGCTCGCGGTGTCTGAGGTGCGTAGCGCCGAGTTTGCGAGTGTCCCCGGCAGGTCGAGCAACGCAGCGAACCCGCAGGGCCGCACAGCTGGGTGCCTAGGGGGATTGCCAAGGGGGAATGGGCAAGCATTCCCCCTTGGCTCGCCTAGAGGCGAAAAGCGACAGGGAGCTAGCCAGCGCAGGTGACAGCAATTGGAGAAAGCCGCCGGTCTCCGGGCTTTACGGTTTGGCTCAGGCAGCCAAGCATCCCGTCATGGCAGATAAATCCGAAACTCCCCACCGCCCAGTGCACTGTTATTGCTGATGGTGATGTGTCCGTAAACGCCATTACGTTGATGCTGCTCTGCGATCCGCGCGCCAAAATACAGGCCCAGACCGGTGCTGCCGCTGCTCATGTTGATGCCCAGAATATAATCGGACTGCGCTTCGAGCATGCTCTTGGGGTAGCCATCGCCGTCATCGCTGATGGCGAGTACCAGTTGTTCCTGCTCTAACCAGGCGCGCAGATGAATAGCGCTTTTGGCGTAGCGAATCGAATTGTTGATAACGTTGCCGATAACCGAATCGACCAGTTCCGGGTCAAAAAAGCCCAGCATTCCCTCGGTGGCCACGTCGTAGCTGCTGTCTATATGGTGCGAGATGAGAATGTCATGATGTCGCGCCAGGGCGGCCTCAAAGAAATCTTCTATCTCGACGTGCACCGGTTGCAAGGGCAGTTGGTTAACCCCGAGCTTATATAGCCCCAGCATCTGTACCAGCATGCCGTTGAGCCGCATCGACTCGTATTCGATGATGGCTTGCTCGCGGCTACTGTGTAGTTCTGCCGGGAGCTTGGCGGCGAGCGCGCTGTGCGCTTGCATCAACATGCCCAGCGAGTTCTTCATGTCATGGACGGTAGAGGCGATGACGGTAGAAAACCCCAGCGCCTGTTCCTCCTCCAGACCCTCGTCCTGGCTGCTCATAGTGACGCTACTCGCTCACACAGCTTGCGATACCGCTCATGTCGATGATCTGAGCTGGGCATGCTGCGCACCTGCTCCAGACAGGCCATGCACTCTTCGCGTAGCGCGGGTGTCGGCTCGTTGATCAGCAGACGCACCAGTGACTGGGCGGTGTTGAGCGCGAAACTGATGTTGCGCGGTTGCATTGCCTGTGCGGCGCGGAAACTCTCCAGCGCCTCGGGATACTGCTTTTGCTGATACAGGCGAATACCTTCGCGGTTGTGCGTTTGTGCATGCTCGCCCGCGGTCAGGATAGCGGGATCGCTGGTCTGTTCGGCAATGCCAGCCATTACCTTGGGATCATCGCCGTACATTTCGGCGCAGGTGCTAAGCAGCGTGTCCGCCTGATCAGCCTGTCCCAAAGCACGCAGTTGGCTGGCCACCTCGAGCGCCGTCTCTGCAGGGAAGAAGGTATCCAGCGAGCCGAGTTTTTCGCTGGCGTTGAGCGCCAACTGTTTGGCTTCGCTCTGCTTGCCAGCCTTGATCAGGCTGGTGGCCTGCGCCAGGTCAGCACGCGCGGTCAGGCCCGGATCATTCTTCCAGCTTTTGCTGACGTCCCCCAGGGTTTGCCTGATTTCCAGCAAGGCTTTGGGCGAGGGCGCCCCGTCACCGGCCTGATCCTGCAGGCTGCCGGCCAGATTCAAATGGTTTTCCGGATCACGAAACTTTGAGTGACGGCCCAGATTGACGGCTTGCCGGTAGGCTCTGATAGCACGTTCGGGGTCCTGGTTAGCGCGGGCCAGTTTGCCCAGCTCGGCCTGGCGCTGCGGGCTGTTGGGCGAAATCTTGACAGCCTGTTCGAGAAACGTCTGTGCCTTGAGCAGGTCACCTTTGGCGACTTTTACCTTCGCCAGGCAGTCATATAGCGCTGGCAACATGGGGAACTGGCTTATGCCCTGTTCCAGGCTGCTTTCTGCCTTGTCGAGTTCGCCGCGTTCCAGCCAATGATTACCCAGCATACTCAGTGCCCAGGGCATGGGGCGCTCTGCCAGCAGGCTGGTCAGCTGGGCTTCGAGTTCCTTGTGCATACCAAGGGCCTTCAGAGCATCGGCTTTGTAGCGCTGGCATAACGGGGCGTAGCGTGGCTCAGCCTTGATTACTTTTTCGCACGCTTGCAGTACTTCGCGGTGTTGCTGCTGTGCCAGTGGCGCAAGAATAGGCTGCAACGCGATTTTACGCTCGACCAGCTTGTCCAGCCGTTGTTGCAGGCTGGCGCGGGTAAAGGGCTTGGTCAGGTAGGCGTCAGGTTCGAATTCCAGTGCCGCCAGCACCATGGCCTGACTGCTCTCGGCGGTCACCATGATAAAAATACACTGCGGACTGATCAGGCCGCCTTGGTGTAATTCTTCCAGTACCTGTTGACCGTTCTTGCCTTCGCCGAGATTGTAGTCGTGCAGAATGATGTCGTATTTGCAGTTGCGGCACTGGGCGATCGCTTCTTCGCCATTGGCTGCGATATCGATATGTTTTGCCGCCATTTGGCCCAGCATGCTTTTTACCGAGGAGCGAAAGTCGGAAAAGTCATCAACGATAAGAAAGCGTTTTTGGTTGTAGCTGATCATCTGGTGTCCCGAGTGTGCGTCATGGCGAGCTGCTAATGCTAATGAGTCTAGACCTTATTGACTCGTTTCTGCTGCGCCGCATTGAGATCATTGTGCCATTATTTGAATTGATAGACTTCATCTGGTGCTGCTTAGCGCAGCGTTGGTGAGTCCCGAAATTGATTGTAAGCCCCCCATCCTGATCTATCGCAACACTTAAGGGTGCCATGCCAGCCCACCATGCCGGTTTAGCCCTGCGCGTTGATGTGATGACATTGGCACCTAAAGCCGGTTTGGCTGTCTGGATTCAGCGCTGCCGGGTGATGGCGTTGGATTCGATTACCTGCTGACCCACCGGTGCGGTCAACGCTGCCTGCAGCATGGCTGCTGCTACATCGCTGGTTTTAACCGCTCGCAGGCGCTTGGGTATTAGAGGTTTGAAGGTTCGCGAAATCAGCAGCCCCATAACTTCGCCCGGGCGGTCATCCGGTCGCGGGCCGCCATCGAGAATCGACGGCCGTACCAGTGTTAAGGAACGAAAGTCCATGGCGCCCAGATCATGCTCTACCTCGCCCTTTACCCGCAGGTAGAAAGAGCCGGAGCGTGCACTGGCTCCGACGGCCGAGTTGAGCACGAAGGTGCGGGTTCCCGCGCGCAGCGATAGCCGCGCCGCCGCACAGACATACTCTCGATCCACCAAACGGAAAGCCGCTTTTGAACCGGCCTGTTTCAGGGTCGTACCAAGTGCGCATAGCGCGGCGTCGGCTCGCCACCATGGGGCGTCATCGGGTAGCTCGCTGAAGTCGACCTGCGGATTCTCTAAATGCGCATAGTGCGTGACCGAAACAGGCAAAGGCCGCCTGGTGGGCGCTACTACTTTAGTAACGGCCGGATTGGCTAGCGCCTGCCGCAGAATGTCCATGCCCACCAGTCCGCTGCCGCCGAATACCAGCAGTGTCTTGCCCTTGGTCTCTACCATGGGTATTTCCTCAATCAGATTGTAAGCTCCAGTTAAGTTCAGTGTGGTTCATTCTGCGTCGTAGTGACGGAAAAATGTGGCAACAACTTGGCTTTTCTTGTCGGGAGCCTTGTTGTCGGTAGCAGGTCCAAATTCGAGTAGTGACTATTTCAGGAGAACGGAATGAACACAGGTGGATTGCTCGATCAGTTGTTGAAGGCGGGTAGCGGTATGCTGGGCGGACAGAGCGGTTCCTCGCCGCAAGCCAGCCAGAACAGCGGTGGCGGTAACAGTCAGCTGGGTAGCCTGCTCAGCGGTGCTGGCGGTGGAGCTCTGGCGGCAGGCGCGATCGGCATGCTGCTGGGTAACAAAAAGGCCCGCAAGTTTGGTGGCAAGGCGATCAAGTATGGTGGCCTGGCTGCACTGGGCGTGGTGGCCTACAAAGCTTTCAGCAATTGGCAGCAGCAGAACCAATCTGCGCCCCAAGGGCAACCGCAAACCGTGGATCGCTTGCCGGCACCGCAGGCAGAGCAGCACAGCCATGCCATTCTGCGCGCGGTGATTGGCGCGGCGAAGGCAGATGGTCATGTAGATGATCGCGAGCGTGAGTTAATCGACGCGGAAATCGGCAAGCTGACCAGCGATGCGTCAATGCAACAGTGGTTTGATCGCGAGCTGAACAAACCATTGGACCCGAGTGAGATTGCCAGTGCTGCCAGCACGCCGGAAATGGCGGCAGAGATGTATTTGGCCAGCGTGCTGATCGTGGATGAAGAGAACTTTATGGAGCGCAGCTATCTGCAGGAGCTGGCTAGCCAGTTGCAGCTCGATCCGGCACTCAAGGCCGAGCTGGAGAAAGAAGTCCGCCAGGCCAGCTAAGGTCAGTGGCCATGGCTGCGGCCAACATGTGAATCAGCGTCGCCGCACTCTACGGCGCCGCTGGTTTCCAGCTGCTGAATAATGCCGCAATGATCTACGTCGCTGGCGCTATGGCAGCGATGGCGCAGCTCAATCAGTTGTTCGCGCAGTTGGCTCAGGCTGAGTAAGCGGTCGCTGACGTGACCAATATGCTCGTCAATCAGACCGTTGACGTCGCCACAGCTGGCTTCAGGTTGCTCGCGCAAACGCAGTAGCTCACGGATTTCATTCAGCGTCATATCAAGCGCACGACAGTTGCGGATGAACACCAGTTGCTCCAGGTGATGATCCTGATACTGGCGATAGTTACCCTCGCTGCGCGCTGCTTCGGGTAGCAGACCTTCGCGTTCATAGTAACGAATGGTTTCCACCGCGGTGCCGGTGAGGTCGGCCAGTTTGCCAATTTTCATCTTGCCATTCTCTCGCGTGACTCTGTGGTAACTACAGGGTTTCTACTCTGCCTCACCTTTCTCCGCAGAGTCCAGCTTGGCTGGCTAGCATCATTTGAATTCGAGTTAGCGGGATTGTTGTCATTCAAACACAACACTGACTGATACTTACCTTGGTCTAAAGGTCGCTGTATAGCCTGGTTGAACGCTTTACGGCCGATACGACATTCAGTCTCACGATAAGTCGCAGTATTTTCCAATGGTGTGTCATATCCGCGGCGAATATGGCGCGCATTGTCAGTTAACTGGCGCTTTAACAGTGGACGATCTACGTTTTATGCAACAAACTGTTGCTTCAATACAAAAATAATATTTCTGCATTCCGCCACAGGCTGGATGAAGGAGAAATTAGCATGATCAAGTCAGGTTCTTCGTGGTTCGTTCCTCTGGCGCTCGCTTTGATGTTTGGCGCAGCCGCTGTTTTTGCTTCATCCCAATCGCCATTGCCAACCGGCGACCTGTTCGGCTCGCCCATCGCTGTGGTGAGCGATATCTTTAATCGCTTCTGACCAGACCGCCGCTTCCACTTCGCCCCACGGAAAGGGGGGCATGACTCAGGTTATGGATAGCCATGAAGGTTCAGGTAAACGGCGTAGCCAATGAAGTCTATGTGCGCGGAGCTGGGCAACCGCTTCTGCTGCTGCATGGCAATCCCGACAGCCACCTGATGTGGTTGCCGCTGATTGCGAAACTACGTGGCAACTACCACCTGATAGTGCCTGACCTACCCGGATTCGGCGCCAGTGAAGCGCGCGCGGATCACAGTGAAACCACCTTGAAAGGTATGGCCGAATGGGTCGCCCACTTACTCGATGCTCTTGATGTGGAGCGTCCTGTTGACCTGCTGATGCATGACTTTGGTGGTGTCTATGGTCTCGCCTTCGCGACCACCTACCCTGAACGTGTGCGCCGCCTGATTATTACCAATAGCGTGTTTCAGCAGGACTATCGCTGGCACTTCTGGGCGCGTGTCTGGCGTCAGCCGCGATTAGGTGAGTTGGCCATGCTGCTGATGGGGGTACCCTGGCTGGGCAAGGCCATGTTCAGTGCTGCACTGCGCAGCGGTGGTCCGGGTCTGAGTCAGCGGCAGATCACTGACGCCTACCGACGTTTCACACCCTCGGTTCGCCAACAGGCACTGCAACTTTATCGCGCGACCGATCCTGGCAACTTCGCTGGCTGGGAGACCCGTATGCTGGTCGTTACCGCAGAGCATCCTACGCTGGTGCTTTGGGGGCAGCGTGACCCCTTTATTGCCACGCGATACGCTGACCGTTTTGGTGCCAGCAAGGTTGAGCGCTTCAATGAGGCTGGTCATTGGGTGGTGGTCGAGGCCGCCGATAGGGTGGCGCCTTTGATTGATGCCCACTTGTGCGATAGCTAATAGGTTTTTATTGAGCCGCTGGCTTAAGTCTTGCGACATTCTGTAGCTATAGATTACGTTCCGCTCTTGCTGGCGCGTTGCTAGACTTGCCGCCATGACGCTTACGCCCTCCCAACGCTCCCTTTTTGCCTGGCTGCTGTATTTCAGCATCCTGTTCAATGTGCCGACCTGTGGTCTGCTGCATGGGCAGACGGCGGGCATGCAGCTGAGCGGCGTGGGCATTGTGTTTTGCTCGCTGGGCTACGGTAGCAGTGTGGATTTAAGCGCTGATGATGGCAGCTCGGCAACCAACCTGATGGCGTTCAAGTGCCCGGTTTGCGGGAGCATTACGCTTTCCATCGCATTGCTGTTTGCGCTTGCCTGGTTATTGACGATACGGCGCGATCAGCCGCCCGCCCTGCGCCGTCTGGTGCCGCGCGGGTACCCACGCTATGCCTGGCCGCCGGCCAACCCCAGGGCGTCGCCACTGTTCTGACCTTTCCACCGCCACCGTGGCGGTATTGATGCTCTCGACCCGCTTGCCCTGCCTTGCAGTGCGCCTGATCGAGCCAATGGATTTGTCAGGAATTACCCAATGAAATCGTTTTTTCTTCGCTCTACTGGCGCGTTGCTGCTGTGCGCGCCTGTTACATATGCCTTGGCCGAGGATGCGCTTGAGCTGCCCGCGCTGGAAGTGCTTGGCAACAGGCAAAGCCCCGTCGGCCTGCAGCTTGATGTACCTGCCGAAACGGGCTCGCGGTTGGACATCACGCCGCGGCAAACTCCGGCCTCGGTGTCGGTGGTCAACCGTGAGCAGATCAGCGCACGCGGCGCCGAGAATACTCAGGATATTCTCGCCGGTATTCCCGGTGTGACAGCTGCTGCGCCGCCCGGCTCTGCGGGCTTCGTTTCCTGGCGCGGCTTTACCAGCTCGCAGGTAACCCAGATGTTTAACGGCATCACGCTGCAGTACGATGCCATTGCCGCCCGCCCGGTAGATAGTTGGATTTACGACCGGGTTGAGGCGATTGGCGGGGCATCGAGCTTTCTCAACGGGTCTGGCGGTGTAGGCGGTTCAATCAACTACATTAGCAAGCTGGCCGACCCCAGCCACTCGTTCAGCGAAGGGCGCATCAAGTACGGCAGCTATGACAGCCGCGAACTCGCATTAGGCCTGAACCAGGTGCTCAATGACGGCCCGGTGCGCAATACTCTGCGCCTGGATATCAGCCAGACGGACAGCAACGGCTATGTGGATCGCGAGGAGCGCAGCGCCTTTACCTCAGCCCTGTCGCTGCGCACCGACTTCAGCGAGCAGCTATCACATACCCTGGCGCTGGAATACCAGAACGAGCAGGTCGATAGCCCCTATTGGGGCACGCCGGTACTGCAACCGATTAGCGGCGAAATGACGATCGACGAAAGCCGTCGCTTTGAAAACTATAACGTAGAAGATGGTCGCTACGAGCAGCGGGTGCGTTGGCTGCGCTCGATCACCGAGTATTGGGTCGGCGATCAGACACGGTTGCGCAATACCTTCTATCACTACAATACCGAGCGTAATTACCGCAATCTGGAGCGCTACACCTATACGGCGGACAACAGCCAGATCAGCCGCTCGGCAGCCCTACTGCAGCGCCACGATCAGGAGGTCAACGGCGACCGCGTAGAGCTACTGCATAATCGCTTCCTGTTTCACCGCAAGAGCGACTGGTCGCTCGGGCTGGATTACAGCCACAACGTACAAACGCGCTATCCGCGCTCTATCTCGGCGGTGTTTGACGTAGTCGACCCGGACAACTTTACCCCCGGCCACTTCTACGACATACCAGGCATGACACCGGGTCATGAGCCACAGCGCAGCAACGAGCTGAATACCTGGGCGCTGTATCTGGAGAACCGTACCGAGCTGACCGACCGGCTGGCGCTGTTAACCGGCCTGCGGCACGACTGGATCGATCTGCAGGTAACCAACCACCAAACGCCGTCCGCCAGCAATCCTGCCGAGTTCGGCCAGACCTATGAGCCGACCACTGGACGTATTGGACTGGTCTACGAGCTAACGCCAACAGCCAACGTTTACGTGCAATACAGCACCGCCGCTGATCCGCCGGCTGGCGTGCTGACGACGGCAAGCTTCGGGCAGTTGCAGGACTTTGACCTGACCACCGGAGAGCAGTGGGAAGTCGGCAGCAAGTTCGACTTTCTCGACGGGCGCGGCAGCGCCACAGCGGCAATCTACCAAATCACCCGCAAGGATCTGGTCACCAACGACCCCAATAATCCGGGCGAAACACTGCCGGTGGGGCAGCAGACGTCTACCGGCATCGAAGTGGCCGGTTCCTTATTGGTAACGCCAAAATTGTTGGCCGAGGGTAACGTCGCCTGGGTGGATGCCGAGTACGACGAATTCAACGAAACCATCGGCGGCGCCAGCGTCTCACGCGCGGGCAACAGCCCGAGCAATGTGCCGGACAAGGTAGGCAACCTGTGGCTGACCTATGATGTCGCGCCGCGCTGGCAGTTGGGACTGGACGCGCGTTATGTGGCCTCGGTGTACGCCGACGCGGCTAATACGCTGTCGACGCCGTCCTACACACTATTCGGCGGCTTTGTGGGCTATGAACTGGCCGCCGATACCCAGCTAACGTTGCGTGGTCGCAACCTGACGGACGAGATCTACGCCCGTCAGGCCGGCTCGACCATGCTCTATCTTGGCGCACCACGTACCTTCGAGGTCGCGTTGCAAACCCGCTTCTGATAACCAAGAGCCGCCAGCGGGTGCCTTGCACCTGTTGGCCGGGAGAGGGTGATGAAACGTTACCTGTATTTATGGCACCGCTGGCTTGGCATCGTGCTTTGCCTGTTCATGGCGATGTGGTTTATCTCGGGCGTGGTGATGATGTATGTGGGTTACCCCAAGCTGACGCCGCGTGAGCATCTGGCACACTTGCCGCCACTATCGGTGGATGAGTGCTGCATTAGCCTGGCACGGGCCCTGACGAGCGCCGATTACCGTCAGCCGCCGGACAGCATGCGTCTGACCAGCCTGCGTGGACAGCCGCATTACGTGCTGGGCTATCGCGGCGCCAGAGACGTGGCGATCAATGCCCGTACCGGCGAGCGGGTAAGCTCGATTAGCGCGTCGCAGGCCCTGCAGGCAGCGCGGCAGTTTGCGCCTGATGCGGTAACGCAGGCGAGTGGGCTGATTGATGAAGATGTCTGGACCCATTCGCGTGCGCTGGATGCGGACCGTCCGCTTTACCGCGTGCAGCTGCTGGATAGCAATCAGCGTTTGCTCTACATCTCCAGCCATACCGGCGCGGTGGTGCGTGATGCGACCGCTAACGAGCGGCTGTGGAATTGGGCGGGCGCCTGGATTCACTGGCTTTACCCGCTGCGCGGCAATTGGTTGCAGCCTGCATGGCACAACACAGTCGTATATCTGTCCTTGGCCGCAACAGTCATGGCGTTGTTGGGTATGGTGCTGGGCTTACTGCGCTGGCGTGGCAAGCGGCGTTATCGCAACGGCTCACATTCGCCCTATAAAGGGATGGCGCGCTGGCACCATCTGGTTGGCCTGGTCGCGGGCGGTTTGCTGGTCTGCTGGATTTTTAGCGGCCTTATGTCGATGAATCCCTGGTCGATGTTTACCCGCACGCCTGCGCTGGATACCTCGGCCTATAGCGGAGGAACTCTGTCTCCTGAGATCTTTGCGCAGACACCAACGCAAACGCTGCAGCGCTTTCAGGCCAGCGGTATGACACCGGTAGAGCTGAGCTGGCGGCGAGTGGCTGGTGAGCCGGTCGTGGTGGCCAGAGATGCGGCTGGCAGCAGCCGCGTGCTGTTGGCTACCGGTCCGGTGGCGCAGCGTCTACCCGAGCCTTTGTTGGCGCGTGCGGTAGAGCGAGTCTGGCCGCAGGGCAGGGTGCAGCAGGAGTGGCTCAGTCATTACGACTTTTACTACTACGCGCGCAGTGAGCACAGCATGCTGGGGCACTTGGCAAAGCCGCTGCCGGTATTGCGCGTACGCTTTGATGACCCGGCGCAGACCTGGCTGCATATCGACCCGCGCAGCGGGGTGATACTGAGCCAGACCGGCAGGGCGGGGCGACTGTCGCGTGTGTTGTTTTCGCTGTTACACAGTTGGGATTGGTTGCCGTTGTTGCAGAACAGGCCACTGTGGGATGGGCTTATGATCGCGTTCAGCATAGCTGGTTTGCTGATTAGCCTGACCGGCACAGTTATGGCCTGGCGACGGCTGCGACGCAATAAAGGTTGGCGCGTCAGGCGGTAGAAGATGACTTGGTGCAGGAATCCGCGGCTCTCATTGCGCGCACCTTGTAACTGCTGTTACCTGAGCGAGTGGTTCTTGGTGGGGGCGCGAGCGTTGAGTTTTTACTGCGGTTTCGAGCCCCGTTTTTTGTCATTTAAAGAGTTCATGCAGGGTTGGCGCAAAAATCGCAGTGACGCTAGCAACGGGGTTAGACCGCGGCTTAAGTGTACTTTTTAGTGGTATTGCCTGATTTTAGTGCGGTGCACATCGGGTAATCCAAGGTCATGCCTCGTTAATGAACATTTGCGTTTTTGCTTTTTACACCCAGGGGGGTGTGATAAAAAACGTAATAACACAGGGAAGAATGACCAATGAGCAAAACTTCAACCGCGTTGGTGTACGGCTTGAATGACGTGCCACCTCCGGCAAAAGCCGCCTTGGCCGCGGTGCAACATGTGCTGGCGTCGATTGTTGGCGTGGCGACGCCTTCGTTGATTATTGGTGGCGCCTTGGGACTAGGTGCTTATACCCCCTACCTGATTGCCATGGCGTTTTTTGTCTCGGGCATCGCGACCTTCATTCAGTGTAAAAAAATCGGGCCTGTTGGTTCTGGCATGCTCAGCATGCAAGGTACCAGCTTTGCGTTTTTGGGTGCTGTGCTAGCCGCCGGTTTTGCCGTTAAAGGCAAAGGTGGCACGCCGGAAGATATTCTGGCGATGATCTTTGGGCTGTGTCTGGTCGGCTCTCTTGTCGAAATTGTGCTGTCGCAGTTTCTGGACAAATTGAAGCGGGTTATCACACCGACAGTAACGGGCATCGTTATTACCATCATTGGTTTAAGCCTGATTAAATCGGGCTTCACTGATTTTGCCGGCGGCGCGCGGGCCGGGGAGGATTTGGGTAAACCTATTTACCTGTTGTTGGGCGGTTTTGTGGTTGCTGTTATTTTGGTGATGACCTTTATTGGCAAACCGATGTTACGTATTTCAGCGATCATGATCGGTTTGATCCTGGGTACCGTGGTCGCTAGCTTTCTCGGACTGGTTAACTGGTCTTCTCTGGGCTCGGCTCAGTTTTTTGCCCTGCCGATCCCCTTTAAGTACGGTATCGATTTTGATTTCGTACTGTTCGTACCCATCGCCTTTTTGTATCTGGTGACGGCGATTGAAACCTCCGGCGATTTAACCGCCAACTCGGTTGTCTCAGGGGAGCCGGTGGAAGGTGACCTCTATATGCAGCGCATCAAGGGCGGTGTCTTGGGTGATGGCATTAACTCGGCGATCGCGGCTATTTTCAATACGTTTCCGAATACCACGTTTTCACAAAACAATGGTGTCATCCAAATGACCGGTGTGGCCAGTCGTCATGTCGGCTTGTGGGCAGGCGTTTTTTTGCTGCTATTGGGGTTGTTCCCGGTGATAGGTTCGTTCTTTCTGATCATCCCAAAACCGGTTCTCGGTGGTGCGACCCTGGTACTGTTCTCAACCATTGCTGTGGCAGGTGTGCGTATTCTGGCTGCTCAGGAAATGACTCTGCGTCGCGTATACATCATGGCGGTGTCTTTTGGTTTGGCTCTGGGGGTCACCCTGGTGCCTGATGCGACTCAGCATTTGCCTGGGCTGATGAAGCAGGTCTTTGCAACGCCGATCACGCTGGCAGGTTTGAGTGCGATCTTTTTATCGCTGGTGATTCCCGAAGACGCAGCGCCCGAAGTGGACGTTGCTTAACGTTCTTTTTCCGCTTGCGGCGCGTGGTTGGTGGTCTGCCAGCCTGCGCGCACAGCTAACGCGCAGGCTGAGTTGACTGACGGCTACGGGGTGGCAGGGTCCAAACCGGTGCGTTGCGTGGACTCCGCAACGCCCACCTTGTCATCCAGCAGCGCCTGGGTTGCAGTCTGTACATAGGCTTCAAGCTGCTGTTGCCAGTCTTGTAGTTGCGGCGCAGCCGTCTCTGGTATGGCCTTGGGCTCGGCACCCAATTGATAGCGGTAGAGTTTGGGTTCCTCGTCACGTGGCTGAATCAGCACCTCGTCACCACGGATAATGCCGACCGTTTGGCCACCGCCAGACGGCTTGATTATGCCAACGCCCTGGTCGTCAGTGGGCAGACTGAGCAGGTCACGCCCCCAGCATTGATGTCGTACTTCGCCGCCCAGTCGACCCATGATGGTGGGAACGATATCGACCTGAGTGCCAACGATGTCGTTATTTTCACCGAAGCGTTCGGTCATGCCAGGTGCGATGAGCAGCAGCGGTACATGAAAGCGCAATAGGTCCAGATCGGTCAGCTGTTGTGGTGTACCAAAACCGTGATCACCGACGATCACAAACAGCGTCTGATCGTAGTAGGGCTCGTCCTTGATCTGCGCAAAGAAGCGACCGAGCGCCCAATCTGAGTAGCGCATCGCCGTCAGATGCTCGTCGGCGTAACTACCCTGACCGGTAACCGCGTCCACGGGCAGCGTATCGGGCAGTGCGTAGGGCGTGTGATTCGATAGCGTTTGCAGCAGCGCGTAGAACGGCTTCTCCGGGTCGAGTTGGCGTAGCTCGGTGACGGCGCGGTCAAACATGTCCTGATCGGACACGCCCCAGGTGGGATCTGACACCACGGGGTTCACGTAGTCGTTGCGGCCGATAAAGCGCGTCATGCCTTGGTTGCCGAAAAAACCACGCTGGTTGTCCCAGGCAAAGTCGCCGTTGTAGACGTACAGGTCATTAAAGTCGCGCGCGCTCAGGAGCTGCGGTAACCCGGAGAACTGATGGGTGCCCTCCGGTTCCTGCATCAGATATTCGAAGGCAGGGACGTTGGGGAAACAGGCCATGGTGGCGAACATACCCTGATGGGTGTGGGTGCCGTTCGAAAAATAACGGGTAAACAACAGACCCTGCTCGCTCAGTTTGTCGAACTCGGGCGTAATCTGCAGCGGTGAGCCGAGCGCGCCGGTGTAGTAGCCGGCAAAGCTCTCCATCAGGATGACCACTACATTGCGGATGGGTAGTGTGCCGTCTGCGGGCGGTTGGTAGTCGCGGCGGATCGGTGCCAGTTCTGGCTCGACCAGTTGGTCATGTGCGCCAAGCAACATCTCTCGCGTTATCTGGGTTGCCTGTTCTGCCGGCATCAGGTCTACCCAGGCGTTGCTTCTGTGATCCGAGTATTGCGCCTTGGCGGCGGCGTAGAGTGTGAGTGCCGGATTCAGTCCTAGCTGATTAGCGAACATCGAGTCGGTAGTATAGGCATCCCCCCAGCGCAGCGGTGGGCCTTGTCGTAGGGTGCCGCGAGCCAATACGGTGGAGCTGATGAGTAATAGCAGCAAGATACCCAGTCTGGCCGCGAGCGCGCCGCGTTGAGTGAGCAGAGTGCTGTTATGGCCGGGCGCGCTCCGCGTGTGTCGATCGAGCCAGCGAAACACGCTGAACATCAGCACGGATAAAATGGCTAGTGCCAGCAGCAGACGCACGACCGGAAAGCCATACCAGAGCATCCGCAGTACGGTGGCTGGATCTTCCTGCAGGTATTGAAATACCAGTGCGTTCAGGCGTTGATGAAATTCGCGATAGAAATTCAGCTCAACGACGCCGAGGAGACTGATCAGCAAAGCCGCAAACGTTAGCCAAAGGCACTGCAGCTTGCGCAATTGCATCAATCTGATACTGAAGAATGACAGGATCAGCGGTGCGCCGGCCAGGACCACAATCCGCATGTCAAAGCGCAGCCCGTTATAGAAGGCTTCGCCCAAGTCGCGCCAGGAGGCAGTGGATGCCAGTTCCCAGTTGTAGCTCAGCAACGCTGCGCGTAGCAGAGTGAGCAGTGCGGTGATGGCAAACAGCGAAGCGACAACGAACAGCAGTTGACCGCGCAGGCCAACGATCGGCTGACGTGTATCAGTCGAATTACGGGAAGCACGCATGGATAGGCAGTTTCCAGTCAGGTAGAGGCCGGGGCGGGCAGGGGATTAGAGCAAGATCACCAGCCAGACGGTGAGTATCATCAACAGCGAGATCAGTTGTGCGGCGCTGCCCATGTCCTTGGCTTGTTTGGACAGTGGGTGCAGTTCCAGCGAAATGCGATCTACCACGGCCTCTATAGCCGAGTTGAGCAGCTCAACGATCAGCGCTACAAAGACCACCAGTAGTAGCACGGTACGCTCCAGCGAGCTGACCTCAAGCAGGCAGGCCAGTGGGATCAATACAGCGCTCAAGGCCAGTAGCTGACGGAACGCCGCTTCACCCACTATGGCTGCGCGCAGGCCCGCCAATGAGTAACCGGTCGCCTTGAAGACCCGGCCAAAGCCGCCACGGCTTTTAAAGGCCAGTGCTTCTTCGCGAGGCGCAGGATTAGGACGCATTATTGGCTCCTGTTAATTCGACGTTGGATGTGTTGTAGCATTTTAGCAAATACTGCCAGTCGGACTCGGGCATCGCACCACGGCGGCGTTCCAGCTGTGACAGGTCATGTTGAGCGGCTTCGCTGCGCAGCAGTCGGCGGCGGCTTTTTTCCAGGTCCAGCAGTGCTACCTCGGGCTCTTTTGTGTTGAGGCTGATGTAGATGTGTTTGCTATACAGGCAACCATGTTGCCGGCGGCTCTGATGCAGCCGACGTAACACCTGCGCCAAGCGTTGCAGGATCGCCTGCCGGCTGCTGGCGTGCAGCGTGGGTGCGTGCTCGGCATACCAGTCATCAAGACTGACGAAGCCACTAAGCTCTTCGGTTATCAGCAGCGCTTGCCACTGCCCCTGCTGTTTGCGCGCGGCGCAGAACACCCGCTTGGGCACCTTGATCCCGAGCTGTTCACAGGCCATCAATGCGTGCTGCTCGCGCAGCACGGTTGGCAAGCCCAGCGGGTGGCGCAATGAGCGAAATACGTGCCCCACCTGGCGCTTGCTGTACAGCGGCGGCTGACCGCCTTTCAGCGGCGGCAGCAACTTGACGCCGCTTTCACCGCCACGGCGTTGGTTCCTTTCTTCGACCCATTCACCCGGCATGCTCCACCAGCGGTCAAAAGCGCTTTGCTGAAAGCGCTCAATTACCCCGGCTGGCTGCCAGAACCCCGCGTTCATGGGCGAACCTTGCGCAGGACGTAAACGCGCCACATGGCGTAGCCGGGTAGGAAGTCGTGATGATTGAGGATGCTGAAACCGGCTGCCCGAAACTCACTCTCGATGGTTTCGCGGCGCACCAGAAAGCGATTTTGATTGTCTGAGCGCTTTCCGCGTGCGGCGCGCTTCGCTTCAAGACGCTTACGCTTCCAGGCTTTGAAATTGCCGTCGACCCAGAGTGAAATGATGACGGTGTCGCGGGTTACCCGGCGCAGCTCACGTAACATGGCGAGGCGATGTTCAGACTCGGCGACGTGATGGATCAGGCGCATGCAAAAGATGCTGTCGACAGCGTTGTCACTCAAGTCGATATCGAAGGCTGAAGTCTGGAAGGTCTTGACCCGTGCCACCACATCGGCTGGCTGACCAGCCACTGCGGTTTTCAGCATGTCTTCTGAGTTATCGGCAGCGAGAATGACTCGGTTGGGTGACTCGGCCAGTAGCGGCCAAAAGCGGCCCGCGCCGCAGGGCAGATCAAGAACCAGTTGTGGCGCACCGGCATCGCTCAGCGCATGACGCGCCAGCTGCATATCACGCCAGTTCGACAGTCGGCGAAACAGGCCGGTCTGGTGCTTGTGCAGATACTGGTGGGCGTGCTGCTGATCATACTTTTCAGAAAACTCGAGCTTGATGGCGGCGGGCTTGGTCATGGTTAGGCTCTCAGAATGATATTTCTGGGCCAGACTAAGCATCCGCCGGTCAAGCGCGTGTCAAAAGCATGTCAAAATTTCGTGAAACGTCATCTATTACCGCGATGGCGCCTATGCCGTGGGCCAACCAAGGCTCTTTTCCCTGATGCGGCTGCTGTGCTCAGGTCAAGTTCACCTCAAAGCAGCTACCGCCCGCGGGCAAGGAATACATACGCACTTGCCAGCGCTGATGGGCGCAGATGCGTTTGACCAGTGACAGCCCAAGGCCAAGGCCTTCCCCCCGTGCCTCGGAGCCACGTACAAAGGGCTTGAAAATATCCTCCTGTTGCGCGCGGGGTACGCCCTGGCCGGTATCTTCCACACGAAAGCCGCGGGCGCTCAGCAGCAGGCGAACCTCGCCGTGCTCGGTGTAATGCAACGCATTGCGCATCAGGTTGGACATGACGGTGCTGAGAAAGCTGCCATGCAGTAACTGCGGGTTATGTTCTTCAATAACAAGGTTAAACGCGAGCCCCTTTTCGGCGAAGCGGGGAGCCCAGCGTTCGGCTAGCTCGCGTGCAACCTGTTCGAGGGTCAAGCTGCCGCCTGTTGGATTTGGATGGGTTGTGGCGCGCGCTAATAATAGAAAGGTCTCGACCAGGTCGCTTATTTCAGCGGTGGCGCGTTGGATGCGATCAACCTGGTTACGGCCTCGCTCGTCCAGCACGCTAGCTTCCAGCAGCTCGGCAGAAGAGGCTATGACCATTAGCGGCGTACGCAATTCGTGACTGACATCACTGGTAAACAGGCGTTCGCGTTCAAGCGAGCTACGCAGTTGCCCCAGGGTTTCATCGAACGCGGCAGCCAGGTGGCCGACTTCATCCTCCGGATATTCCGGCGCCAGATTGGGGGCGATGGTCAGCAGCTGATCGCGGTGGCGAGCTTGCTGAGCCAGGCGTGCCAACGGCGCAATAATGGTCTGCGCCATCAACCAGCCGAGCAGCCAGGCGGCCAGGCCGGTGAGTATGAAGCCGGCAAAGACGACAGCGAACAGGGCGTTTTCCCGCGCCTCGAACTCGGCTTGCTCCTGCACCAGAACGTAGCGCTGCTGCGGTGTATCGCGGATAAAGACGTAATAGGCTTCTGTGTCGCCCACCACCTCGTTAAAGCCTTCATCCAGACCAATAAAGTTTTTGGGTATTTCATAGCCAGGCATGTGCGAGGCAAACAGCTGGGTCTTGAGGTCCAGCCGCGGCGGTATGCCCTTGGCCAGATCCTTTTGCAGAATGCTATCGAGCTCCTCGCTCATTTCCTTGGTGACCAGATGCTCTTCAATAAAGTGCACTATGGCCACAATGCCCAGGGAGAAGCCGCCACTGACAACCAGGGTCATCAGGGTAAAAGCAATGATGATGCGGCGAACCAGTGGTTGTTTAGAGGTCATCGCTACGCTCGGCAAGGCAGTAGCCCAGTCCGTGCATGGTATGCAGCAGCGGCTGGGCAAAAGGTTTATCAATGACCTGGCGCAACTGGTGTACATGGCTGCGCAGGCTGTCGCTATCCGGGAGTTCCTCGCCCCAAAGTGCTTCCTCAAGGACCGCACGACGCACTACCGCCGGACTCTTGCGCATCAATACTTCCAGTAACTTCAGCCCAACCGGGTTGAGTTTAAGCGCTCGGCCCTGACGGCTCACCTGCAGGGTATCCAGATCGTAACTGAGGTCGGCTACCTGCAGCTTATGTTTGGCGCCTCCGCCCTGGCTCCTTCGTAATATAGCCTCGATACGGGCGACCAGCTCGGACAGGGCAAAAGGTTTGACCAGGTAGTCATCGGCGCCGCTATTAAGTCCCTTGAGCCGATCTTCCAATTGGTCGCGTGCGGTCAGCATGATGATCGGCGTATCGCGCTGGGCGTCGTCGCGCAGGCGTTGGCAGAGCTGATAGCCGTCGATGCCAGGCAGCATGATATCCAGCACGATCAGGTCATAGTGTTCGCTTACCGCCAGGTGCAGGCCGGACAGCCCATCCTGCGCGCAATCTACCGTGTAGCCCTTGAGCTGCAGGTAGTCCAGCACATTGGCCAGAATGTCGCGGTTATCTTCAATTACCAGAATTCGCATCCAGCTGCCTCACCCTTGAGTCGATGTTGATTAACGTTTTTTTCACACCGCGTTGACGAGCTGCTGACAGCCGTATGGCCACACTGGCGCCAGTCTCATCAATACGGATCATACAATGCACCTGTTCAAATATGCGCAAACACGTTTTATTGCTCTGATCGCGCTGATCTGGCTGGCCCTTTTCGTAATGACGCGCAGCTTATTGCTGTTTACGCATTTACCTGAGGCGCAGCTGGACCTTGGCAGCACCCTGTCGCTCTACAGCGAAGGCTTTGTCTACGACCTGGTTTTTCTGCTCTATGCACTGGCGCCATTGGCGCTCTATCTGCTGCTTTGCCCTACGCGGCTGTGGCAGAGTCGCTGGAATCGGCTGCTGCTGCAAGCAGTGCTGACCCTGAGCATCTTCATCATGCTGTTCACTGCGGTCTCGGAATGGCTGTTCTGGGATGAGTTCAGTGTGCGCTTCAACTTTATCGCAGTGGACTATCTGGTTTACTCCGATGAGGTGCTCAATAATATTCTTGAGTCTTATCCGGTGTATCCGCTGCTTGCGGTCCTGGCGTTAATCGCTGTGGGTATGACAGTGGCGCTGCGTGGTCAGATGCGCCGCGTTGCTACCGCGCCCGTGCTTGCGTGGCGCCAGCGTGGCCTGGTGCTCACAGGTTGGGCGTTGCTCTTTGGTCTGGGTATTTTCGTGGTAGGACAGGACTTTCCTCGTGCTAGCGGTGGTAACGCCTACCAGCACGAGCTGTCTGCGAACGGCCCCTATCAGTTCTTTGCGGCTTTCCGTAACAACGAGCTGGACTATGAGCAGTTCTATCCGGTGCTACCGTTGCAGCAGGTTGCCTCGCAACTGCGTGATGAAGTGAAAGAACCCAACGCGCTCTTTGTCGATGCGGACCCGTTGAGCATTCGCCGGACCATCGATAATCCCGGTCAACCCAAGCGCATGAACGTCATTCTGGTGACCATCGAGAGTTTGAGCGCCAAGTATCTGGGCAGTGAGGGCGATACTCGCGGCCTCAGCCCCGAGTTGGATGCCCTGCGTCAGCAGAGCCTGTACTTCAGCAATCTTTACGCTACTGGCACTCGCACTACCCGCGGGTTAGAAGCCATTACCCTGTCAATTCCGCCCACGCCTGGCCGCTCTATCGTCAAGCGGGTGGGTCGCGAAAGCGGCTTTGCCAGCCTGGGTCAGCAGTTCAGTGCGCAAGGCTATGACAGCGTGTTCATGTATGGCGGGCGCGGCTACTTCGACAACATGAATGCCTTTTTCGAGGGCAATGGTTATCGCATCGTCGATCAGGGCAGTGTGCCAGATGATGAAGTTACCTTTACCAACGCCTGGGGCATGAGCGATGAGGACCTTTATCAGCAGACCCTGAAAGTGGCAGATGCCGACTTTGCTCAAGGCAGCCCGTTCTTTCTGCAGCTGATGACCACCTCCAACCACCGCCCATACAGCTATCCTGAGGGGCGTATTGATATTCCCTCAGGCAGTGGTCGTGAGGGCGCGGTGAAGTACACCGATTATGCTATTGGCGAGTTCCTGCGCGCCGCACGCCAGAAACCCTGGTTTGCTAACACGGTGTTTATCTTTGTCGCTGACCATACAGCGGGTAGCGCCGGTATGGAGGACTTGCCGGTCAGTAACTATCACATCCCACTGTTCATTTATGCGCCCAGCCTGATTACGCCAGCTGATGTCAGCACCCTGACCAGTCAGATCGATATCGCGCCTACGCTGCTCGGCTTGTTGAACATGGATTACACCTCGACCTTCTTCGGCCGCAATGTGCTGCGCAAGGATGCTGCCCCTGGCCGCGCGCTGATTGGCAACTACCAGCATCTGGGCCTGTTCGACGGTACCAACCTGGCGATTCTCAGCCCGCGGCAGATGATGCGTCGGCACGACGATGCCCTGGGCGAAAGCCTGGAAAGCAGCGCGCAGCAGAGTGACCCGCTGGTGGCGCGCAGTATTGCCTATTACGAGGGCGCCAGTTACGACTTTACCCACGAGTTGCTGGCCTGGCATCCATTGGTTCAACCCTCCGTGCGGGTTGGCCAAAAATGAGGTCGCTTAACCAGACGTCCAGAGACTTCAACTTTCGTCTCTGGTTTACCCTGCCCCTGACTGTCATGGCGTTGTTGCTGGTGCTGGACCCGACCCCGGTGGATGTGGCGATCTCAAACCTTTTCTATGAGCCGGGTGTCGGCTTTATCGGGCGGCACAGCTTCTTTCTGGAAGACATATTGCACGACCGCGCGAAACAGGCGGTGATCGTCATAGGTGTGCTGGCCATTGTCGGCTTTCTGATTAGCCTGCTGCCAACGCGTTTTCGGCAGTATCGCCGCTCGCTGGGCTACCTGGTGCTGGCGATGGCGCTGTGCACCAGTCTGGTAACACCACTAAAGCGCCTGACCAATGTGCAGTGTCCGTGGAGTTTGCAACAATACGGCGGTGATCAGGTGCATACGCCGCTGCTGAGCGCGCGACCACCATCTGACAAACCTGGTCGGTGCTGGCCCGGTGGGCACGCTTCTTCCGGGTTTTCGCTGCTGGCGCTGTTTTTCATGTTGCGCGATCGTCGCCCGCGCGCGGCTCGTGCTGCCTTGATTGTGGCGTTGAGCCTGGGGACGATTTTCTCTATCGGGCGGACCATGCAGGGGGCGCATTTCATGTCGCACAACCTGTGGACGCTATTATTTGACTGGTGCATCAGCCTGATGTGCTATCGCCTGATACTTTACCGTCAGCCAGTTCTTGCTGCGCGTGCGGTCACGGTTGGCGAGGAGGTTCGCCATGAGCCGGTTTAAGCGCCTGGGCCGGCTCGCCGCCTGGTTATTGCTGCCGGTTTGCATTCTGGCCATTGTTGCGCTCTGGCGGCCGGACGTATTGCGCAGTGGTGATGTGACTATCCCGCCGCCGACCTTGGGCGCAGAAGATTCTCGGCCGTCAGGTTGGGCTGCCCCGCTAAACCCGCGTTTTCGTTTTTACACACTCAGCCCCACGCTTTACCGCAGTGCTTTGCCGGATACCCGGGACCTTGTCGAGTTGCACGAGCGTGGTATCCGCACCGTGATCAATCTGTATCAGCAGAGTGATGAATCATGGTTGGCCGGTAGCGATATCCGGGGTATCCATATGCCGCTGCGAGCTGATCGCGTGACGGATACTCAGGTGATTGCTGTGCTGCGGGCCATACGCGCAGGCGAGCAGCGCGGCGGTGTGCTGATGCATTGCAAGCACGGGCAAAACCGCACCGGCTTGATCAGCGCCATGTACCGCATCGTATATGACGGCTGGAGCCGTGAAGAAGCTATCGCGGAAATGCTCGAGGGTGGCTTTGGTACGGCCGAGCGGATGGATGACGCGCTGGGTTATCTGAACCGGGTAGATGTTAACGCGTTCAGGCAGGCGATTGCTGCGGGTGAGTGCAGCACCAACCCGCTGGCCTGGTGCCGGTTAAATGCCTTTATGCTTGATAAGTTTGACTCGCTGGCTGATCTACTCGGTTAGCTTTTGGCAATGTAATCCCTGACCGCGGCTGCCTGCAGGCCTGCCTTGCAGGTGGTCGTAGATCTTAATTCTTGGTCATATTTCCTTCCCCCCGCTATTTTGCATGCTGGACAACCCGCTGGGTAAGCCTTCAGTATTGACCGGGCATGCTTCAGCTATAGTGCTAATGTATTTTGTCTGGTTAGTTACTGAGTGCTGCGTCGTTGGTCGCATGATCATGCTCGGTAATTTCCGTGGCTATATAAGCGCTATTTACGCCACGATTAATACGATAAACAAGGTGCAGCGGGGCTCGGGTGATGGGAAGCGAATCAAGTAATGTTGAAAGAGTGATGTGTGATCGGTGCGTCGACGGCAACGATCTGGAGTTTGATTTCACCATGGCCTTTCAGCCTATCGTGAGCAGCAAGGATCAGCGTGTCTACGGTTACGAAGCTCTGGTGCGCGGTCTGAATAATGAGTCGGCCTACTCAATTATTTCCCGCGTAAATGAAGATAATCGCTACCCATTCGATCAGCTTTGTCGCATCAAGGCTATCGCCTTGGCATCAAAGCTGGGTATCGACTCGATGCTGAGTATCAATTTTCTTCCCAACGCCATCTATAAGCCGGAGCTGTGTATTCGCACGACGCTGGAAGCTGCCAAGCAATTCAGTTTTCCGACTGAACGTATCATGTTCGAGTTCACCGAGGTCGAGCGCTTTGAAGATAGTGCTCACATTAAGCGGATCGTGGAGTATTACCAGGCGCTGGGCTTTAAAACGGCTACGGATGACTTTGGCTCCGGGCATTCCGGGCTAAATCTGCTGGCCGATTTTCAAACCGATATCGTCAAGCTCGATATGGGGCTGATCCGCAATATCGATACCGACAAGACGCGGCAGGTTATCGTTAGTAATACGCTGGCCATGCTCCACGATCTTAACATCACTGCCTTGGCTGAAGGCATCGAGACAGTTGAAGAGTATCGCTGGCTGCGAGCTGCGGGTGTCGATCTGATGCAGGGCTATCTTCTCGCCAAACCGGGTTTTGAGTGCCTGCCGGACGTGAATTATATAGCTGACTGAGAGCCTTGCCGCTGGTGTATTATCTTCTCTATATGGCTCAAATGCAGGCCTCTACCTTCGGCCTGAACACCGCAGGCCGCCAGAGACTGAGCAAGCCCACAACTGCGATGGCCGCGCCCACCCATAACGGCGCGCGCAGGCCGTAACCCAGCTCGATCACCGCGCCACCCGCCCAACTGCCGAAGGCGAGACCCGCGGTGATGACCGAGGTGTGCAGTGCATTGACCAGCGCGCTGGGTTCCGCCGCTTTCATCACGCGGGCGACCATGGCGGGGTTGAGCGCGACGCCGGTCAGACCGAGCAAAACGAAACAGCCGAGGTTAAGCCATACCAGGTCACCCGCTAGAGCAAAGCCGCCCAAGGCTATTGCCATCAACGCCAGGCCCCAGCCGAGGGCAGGCATGGTGTGCCGGTCGGCAATGCGCCCGACAAACATGTTGCCTATCAGGTTGGCTATGCCGTAGACCGCCAGCAGGGGAGCAACCTGGCTGGCTTTGACGCCGACTTCGTCAATCAGAATCGGCGTGCAATAGCTGAACGCGGCGAAGGTCGAGCCAATGATCAAGCCGCTGGTGATATAGGCGCCCCACAGCTGGGTGCTTCTGAGTGCGCTCCACTGGCTGCTTAGCGGGGGTTCGCTGCCGGGTTTTACTTTTGGCAGGCGGCTGGCCGCCAGGGCAGTGCATATCAGCGCCAGTACCACCACCAGCCAACCGCTGGCACGCCAGCCAAAGTGCTGCTCTACCCACGCGGTCATGGGAACCCCGGCGACGGGTGACAACATCAGTCCAGCCAGCACCACCGATAGCGCGCGGCCGCGTATTTCGGTCGACACCATGCCCGCGCAGATGGTCATGCATAAGCCAATGCAAGCGGCGCTGGAAATGCCCATGATGCAGCGTGCTATCGCCAGTATCAGGTAGGTGGGCGCGGCAGCTGCGAGAGCGCCAGCGAATACATAGACAGCCAGCAGCGATACCAGAGCATGCTTGTTACTCACGCGTCGGGCCAGCAGCATGACGGTAACAGGCGGCCCACCCAGTGCCATGCCCAGGGCATAAAAGGCGATGAGGTTGCCGACTTGCGCAAGGCTGACGGAAAAGGACTCGGCCAGAGCGGGCATCATGCCGGCGACCATAAATTCAGCCGTGACTAAAGAAAAGATGGTTAGACCCAAAAGGTAGACTGTTGGGGGCAGCTTGGTACGGTCGGTCATGAAGGCCTCGGCGGAAATTTCGATCGCCACCCTAGGCAGTGACAGCCATGCGGTCAAGCGACTATTGGGCCTATTTTTATTTACGATCCGGGGTTTGGGCACCTGACAGATAGTGCGCAGAATTATTGTGCATCCGACAGATAGAGCGGCTCGGGCGGTCAGGTATGGGCTCACCCCATAACGGGTTAGTCATCCCAGTAGGGGCGCTCGTGTATTTGCTCGAAAAGATGCTGCAGAAAAGCAGCGACCTTTGATGAGCGCAGACGATTTTCCGGATAGATCACATGAATGCCCTCCAGTGTTGGCTCCCCGGATGCTTCAAATTCACTCAGGATGGGTAGCAGCGCGTGTTCGCGCAGTGCCTCGTAAAGCAGCCAGGTGGGGAACAGCACAATACCCTGCCCCTGCCGGGCTGCCTCAACCAGGCTCTCGGCGTTGTTGCCGTAGAGGTTGCCTTTAACGTCGTATCGCTGAAACAGCTCAGGCGCTTCCTGCTGGCGAAAGTACCAAGGCTGAATGCCGCGTGTTCCCTTGTATACCAGGCAGTTGTGGTGCGCCAATTCGTCAGGTTGCGTGGGCGTTCCGTGCTGCTCGATATAGGCTGGCGCCGCGCAGGCAACAAAGCGCTGCGGCGCCAGCTTACGCGCCACAAGACTGGAGTCGCGCAGTGCGCCGACCCGTATAACCACATCGGCTCCCTCCTGCACCGGATCGATAAAGGCATCGCTTAAGGTTAACTCGATATTCAGCAACGGGTACTGCGATTGCAGTGCTGCCAGCTGTGGGGCGATATGCCGTCGCCCAAAGGCCACAGGCGCATTGACGCGCAATAATCCGCGCGGTCCGCTGGCGCCGCCGCTGATCTGCTCGTTAGCCAGCTCGAGGTTGTCGAGTATCTGTTTCACATCTTGATAATAGCGTTCTCCCGCGTCGGTCAGACGGACTGCACGGGTATGCCGAAACAGTAGGCGTTGGCCTAGTTGTTTTTCCAGAGCTGCGATATGCCGCGATACCGAGGAGGCGGGCAAACTGAAAAAGCGGGCGGCCTCGATAAAGCTGCCGGTCATGGCCACGCGCACAAACAGGCGAAGCGCGAGCAAGCTGGGGGAGTTGTCCAAAATGCAATAGTCCTTTGTCGGTTGCACTGATTGTAGCAATGCGAAGCGCAGATTACGCTTGCCGGCTTGATTAAAGGAGGCGGTATGCAACAGGCAATGATTTTGCTGATGGTACTGGTAGCAGGCATGGGGCTGTCGGTAGAAGCGGGGCTATTGGGTCCGCTGGGCGAGCAGGTTGGCCATCTTTCCGCCACGCTATCGATCTTTCTGGTTGGCGCGCTATTGCTGTCACTCATCTTGCTGTTTTCCCGCAAACGTCAACTGGGACCACTGTTTGCGCAGCCGCGCTGGCTACTGACCGGGGGGATTCTTGGGCCGATCTACGTCGTTGTCCTGACCATCGCTACGCCCTTGGTCGGGGTCGGGATGACCATGGTCGGTATTCTTTGCGGGCAAGTTGCCGCCAGTATGCTCATTGATCACTTTGGCCTGTTAGGCAGCGAAAAGCGCTCGGTCGATGGTTACCGGGTGTTGGCACTAGCGATGATCTTTGCCGCACTTTGGCTGATGTAAGAGGAGAGTGACCCGATGTTACCCATCATTTTTGCGATCTTATTACTCGGCGGTGCGGTATTGGCTGCGCAGTCTTCCATCAACGGCAAGCTGGGCGCCCAGACGGGCGTAGTCGAAAGCGCTTGGCTAACCTTCGCGCTGGGCGCAGTTATCACCTTCTTGTTGATGTTCTTTTTTGAGTCGCCAAGTGAGGCGACCTTGTTCAGCGTACCCAAATGGCAATTGATTGGTGCGCTGTTCGGTGTGGTGTACATGCTGGCTATCGTATTTGCTGTGCCGCGAGTTGGCACGGCAGCGGCGACGGTCGCCGTCATTTCCGGTCAACTGCTGATGAGCCTGCTGATTGATCATTTTGGTTGGCTGGGTAATAGCCGCTTGCCGCTGGACCCAGCACGCTATCTGTCGATGGCCTTGCTGATGGGGGCGCTGGCGCTGATCTACCTGAGCCACCGCAAGCGAGCATTACGACTGACTGCAGTCGAGCATTAAGGAAATAGCGCAGAACTTTGGTTAACAACGGGCGCTGCGCTCAATCGCTAACTCAACTCGTCGCTTCAGCGCGCCTGAAGTGCTCTGCCAGCGCCTCGTTAACCGGCCCGGGCGCCTCCAGACTGGCGGAGTGTCCAGCGGCCTTGATGACAATGCAGCGTCCGTCATCGACTCCTTTTGCGATTTGCTCCGACAGATCGATGCCATAGGCGTGGTCCTCTTCGCCGGCAATCGCCAGCACCGGGACCTTGATCAGCGCCAATTCATCGACCACGCTCTCACGTTCAACGACCGCTTCGGCGGCGGAGCCGGTTTCGCGGGTCAGTGCCGCCATACGATTGCGCCAGGTTGAACGCAGGCTCGCCTGTGATTGTGCGGCGAGGGTGGTGTCGCCAAACATGGTGTACATCAGCTGCTCAATCACCGGCGCGGCGCCGTGTTCCTTCATGGCCTGCACCAGCGGTCGGTACTGTTCGATGTTGTGTTCCTTATCGGCAGATGAACCGACGGTGGTGACTGAGCGCACCAGCGCTGGGTAACGGGCACCGAGGCGCAGTGCCACGAAACCACCCATCGAGTTGCCAACGATATGGACGGGGCCTAGCTCGAGGCGCTGGATCAAAGCGGCGGCATCCTCGGTCAGGGCGTCCATGCCGTACTCGCCGTTCTTGGGATGCGGGGTGAAGCCATGACCACGCTGGTCGTAAGCGATCACCCGGTAGTCTTCAGCAAAGCGCGCGACCTGATGCTCAAACATGCGGTGGTCAAAGAACAGCGAGTGCGCCAGCACTATGGCTGGCGCGTCGCGCGGGCCGGTGTCTTCGTAAGCGATCTCTACGCCATTTATCTCGATCATGGGCATTGCATAGACTCCCTGAAGCAGAACAGGAAAGCGGGCTGCGCTCGCCGAACTAACGACTCCCTGATGCGCACGCCTTGCTCATTGGCACTAATACTAGGACAACATGATTAGCCTGTTCGTTTCGCGGTCGCTGCAGCTCAGTGAGAGTGCGGTTGTCAGTTGTTGGTCAGTGAGGTGCAATGGCTCAACGCTGTACCCAGACTTCGACCCTGCCGTTGCGTTGTGCGCCGGTCTCGCCACCCGCAGATCCTACCTGCATGTAGTGACCGTAGCCGACGTAGCCTTGCACTACGGTACCGAGTTCGCGTAGCGCCTTACTGGCTGTCTGAGCGCGTAGTTCGGAAATCATTTGAGCGCGTAGCTCGTTGCTTTGCTGGTCGGCAAAGCCAATCAGCATAATGTCTGAGCCGGTTTTGCCGGTGTCGGCAAGGTAGGTCTGAATGCGCAGTAGGTCGCGATGCGCCTTGTTGTCCAGCGTGGTGTTGCCTTCGGCAAAGCGGATGTTCACTGATAAACGCTGGTAGCGTGCAGTCAGGCGCTTGAATGTCTCCGGCACGCTGTCGTCAAGCACGGGGTCAACCGCGAAGGGTGTCTGAGAAAAGAACCCCGATTGAGCGACGATCTCTTGTCCCGCATGGCTTTGGGTAAAGTCGATAAAGCTCTGCGCCAGTGGCTCGCCCGTTTGCGCGGGAGTGTAAAGATAAAGCCGACGCGACAGTGGGTAGTCCTCGGTCGCCACCGAGAGTTTGCTGGGCTTAAGCGCTGGCGCATTGCCGTCAGCGATGGCGAGCAGTTTGCTGTTACCGACGGAGGCAAACCCGGCGAATCCTATGCCGGCAGGATCTCGGCTTACATCCGCTGACAGCTGGTCGTTTGACTCGTAACGCCGGGCGCCGTCGGTCATCGCGTATTGGCCGCGCAACACCAGATCCTTGAAGGTGTCCCAGGTGCCGGATTGCTCATCGCGGGCGTATACCTGGATCGCCCGATCAGGCCCACCAACGGCCGACCAGTTAGTGATCTCACCGGCAAAAATCTGCGCCAGGGTTTCTATGCTGAGCTGGTCTACCGGGTTGGCGGGGTGTACCAGAATCGCCAGACCATCAATGGCAATCACATGCTCGCTATCGGCACTGGTCATATCTGCGCGCGCCGCCATAGCCGCTATTTCAGCGGGTTTGACGCGACGTGAGGCCGCCCAGATATCGGCCTGGTTGGCCTGCATTGCGGTAAAGCCGGTACTGGAGCCGTGCGCGGCTACCAACACGGTTAGCGGTTTGCCGTCTTTGCTCGTGCTGAGCAGGGTTTCGTTCTCGGTGCTGCTGGCACTACTGATAACGGGCTGGCCGCTTAGTTGTTCCAAAAAACGCGTCATCAACATGGGTGCCAGGGTAGCGCCAATGGTGTTGGAACCATGGATTTCCAGCGCATGGGCAGACACCAGCCCCGGTAAAAAAACCATAGCAAAGCACAGGTGGTGCAGCAGTCGGCGACAAACTGATTGCATCGTAAGCCTCATTAGCATCTGACGTTAGGGTGTTGGACGCTACAGAGTGCGACAGCAAGATGACATTTGGATTACGGTGCTGTGACTGCCCGGAGCCTTGATGGTCTTATCGATTGTTGCGTCGCGCAGGGTTCCTTGTCAGTGATGACACACAGATGAGCCCAGCTTGGTGTTGAGTAAGTCTCACCTTGGCACTTGGTTGAATCAGCTGGATGTTCTACTAAGGTGCCTACAAAGGTGCTGCCAGCGTTCAGCACGCTTCAGGTTCGCGTGAACTCTTTCTGCAACTTGAAAGCGAGGCAAATTTAACAGCAAAGACGCTATCAAGTTTGACTGACCAATTGGCAACGGATGTTCGCTTTCTAGCCAGGACGACGAGACAAAGGCACCAGCGCGGCCGTGGGTGTCTCGGTTTTATCATCAGATGATTGCTTGAGTGTAGGCGGGTAAGGCTCTTATATTCTGCGCTTTTGGCAGTAGCGGATGCGAATAGCAGTTGTAGTATTTATCTCGTCACGCGTAACGCATCCAACACCAGAGAGAACGCGTGTGATGGCTGCCTGCGGCTCGGGTAGTACAGGTAGTAGCCCGGAAACGGAGGGCAGTAGGCTTCCAGTACGCGCAACAATCGACCTTCCTCAAGATGTGGCGCGAACTCGTCTTCAGGCAAGAAGGCGATGCCCACTCCGGCCAAAGCTGCGTCAACCATAGCGGGTGAGGTATTGAAAATGAGCTGCCCATCCACTCGCACGTCCAGGGGGTGGCCACGATGCTCGAACTCCCACGCGTAGAGCCCACCGGCACTCTGCAAGCGCATGTTGATGCAATTGTGGTTTACCAAATCGCTTGGCTGGCGGGGCGCCGGGTGCGTTGCGAAATAAGCCGGAGAAGCGGCGACGGCCATGCGCAGCTGCGGCCCGATCGGCGTCGCGATCATATCCTTGTCGATCGTGTCGCCCAGGCGCACGCCAGCATCGAAACGATCAGCCACGATATCCCGAAAGCCATAGTTAATATCGAATTCGATATTGATGTCAGGATACTCGAGTAAAAGTGGAGTCAGCTTTGGCAGCAGCGTAGTCCGCAGAACATGTTCCCCCGTGGTGATCCGAACCGTGCCTGCCGGCTTATCGCGCAGGGCCGTCAACTCGTCCAGCTCCGCGTCGATTTCGTCAATGCGATGGCCGATGGAATTCAGCAGACGTTCACCCGCGGCGGTGAGCGACACGCTGCGTGTGGTGCGCGTCAGCAGTCGAATCTCAAGTCGCGCTTCCAGGCCGCTGACAGCCTGGCTGAGCGCCGATTGCGTGACGCCCATCAGCGAGGCCGCGCGCGTAAAGCTGCCTTCGCGCGCAACAGTGACGAAATACAGTAAATCATTGAGGTTGCGTCTAGCCATGGATCAGTTTCCCATAAAAACCGAGCTAATATTGATTAGCTGATCTAATAAACCATATAAGAATACATTAGCTAGTCAGGCTGGCTCTTGAGGTTGATCATACAAGCACTGAAAAGCCAGTCGCCAAGCTTTGGTAGTCGTATGGCGTTTCCTACCGATAGCAGAGAACAGTGTATTTATGACGACCCACACAGGTGAGGCCCTGCCCACGGCCGCTTCTATTCAAGCTACCGCAGCGCCGCCAGCTAATTGGAGCGGCGTCTTCGCGATGTCGCTGTGCGTCTTCGCACTGATTGCTTCAGAGTTTATGCCGGTCAGCCTGCTGACGCCGATTGCGACCGATCTTCTCGCCAGTGAGGGGATGGCTGGGCAAGGCATTGCGATCTCAGGTGCGCTCGCGGTACTGACCAGTCTGTCGATCTCGATGTTGGCGGGCGGAATGAACCGCAAGACATTGCTAATCGGCCTGACTACGCTGATGGCGGTGTCTGGCGTCGTGGTTGCGCTGGCGCCAAACTATCTAATCTACATGCTAGGCCGGGCGCTCATAGGAGTGGTCATCGGTGGCTTCTGGTCCTTGTCAGCGGCTACCGCCATGCGCTTGGTGCCTGTCGCAAAGCTGCCGCGCGCACTGGCGATCTTCAACGGTGGCAACGCGCTGGCAATGGTCATCGCTGCGCCGCTTGGCGCCTACCTCGGCTCGGTCATGGGTTGGCGCGGCGCTTTCTTTTGTCTGGTGCCATTGGCGACTGTGGCCCTTGTCTGGCAGTGGATCAGCTTGCCGGACATGCCTGCCCAGGAGCACGCGCCCGGTTCAGGTAATGTTTTCAATGTACTCAAAAACCGAACCGTTGCCTTGGGTATCGGTGCCTGTGGCGCTTTCTTCATGGGGCAGTTTGTTCTCTTTACCTATGTGCGGCCGTTCCTCGAAACGGTGACGCAGGTCGGTGTGTCCACGCTTTCGCTTATCCTGCTGGCGATAGGCATAGCGGGTTTCATCGGCACCGCGCTGATTGGTTTTATGCTCAATCGCGGCCTCTACAAGGTGCTCGTTGTGACACCCTTGTTGATGGCGGTGATCGCTGTAGCACTAATTTTCTTCGGCACCTGGATGGCCGCCGTCGCGACGCTACTGGGCCTGTGGGGTTTGCTGGCGACCGCCGCGCCTGTTGCCTGGTGGAGTTGGGTTGCCGACGTCATGCCGGACCAGGCCGAGGCTGGCGGTGGCCTGATGGTAGCAGTGATCCAGTTGTCCATTGCCTTGGGTTCGACCCTGGGTGGGTTACTTTTTGACTCGGCAGGCTACCAGAGCGCCTTCGGGGCGAGTGCGCTTGTGTTGCTGTTCGCGGCCTTACTCGCCTTTCTGACTTCACGCGTTCAGCCCGGGGAAGTGGCCTGAGCTGCGCATCCCAGGAGAACCCAATGAAGGCACCTTTTAGCACCACTTGCTGCAGCCAATACTACATCGGCAGTAAAAACCATCCTGCGTGTAGTCTGCGAGTCTTTCATGGCGCAGCCCTGTTGTGCGGCCTGTTTTTGTTCGGCGCCTGCGCCGCCGCTCAGTCAGGCGCTTCAAGCTCACCCAGCGCCGCAACCGCTGCGGCCACTGTTCAACCGGAGGAGGCTAATATGTGGATGATCATCGGCGAACACCGCTTCGCCATTACCATGGCTGATACCGAGGCGGCTCGCGAGTTTGCCGCGATGCTGCCACTCACGATCAACATGTCGGACCTCAACGACAACGAGAAGCACGCGCAGTTGCCACGAGCGTTACCGTCCAACGCCAGCCGGCCCAAAATGATCCGCAACGGCGACCTGATGCTCTACGGGTCAAGTACTCTGGTGGTCTTTTATCTGAGCTTCAACTCGTCTTATTCCTACACCCGTCTTGGCCACGTAGGCGACCCAGACGGCCTGGCACAGGCGCTTGGCGCCGGTGATGCGAGCATCACGTTTTCCAAGAATTAGTAGCCGAACCCAGGCAGTGAACGGTGCAGTGCAAAGCGAGCACGACACGAGAATGTAGAAAAAACCAGCTCAGAAATGAATAACGTCAGCCAGTCACGTCGATCTGTATGACCAGATAGACAAGAGGCTGTTTGACCGAATGTCAGCTGGACTCACAAACCTCAGAGGTGTGTGGATTTTTGTTCGGCACACCTAACTGCGCGTCACGTGCAGCCTGAACCAGGAGAAACATCATGATCAAAGATAAAGTCGTCATCATCACCGGCGCATCCTCCGGTATCGGCGAGGCCACCGCCAAGCTGCTCGCCAGTAAAGGTGCCAAGGTCGTGCTGGGCGCGCGCCGTACAGACAAGCTGAAGCGCATCGCCGACGAGATTAAACAGTCCGGTGGCCAGGCCATATATCAGGCGTTGGATGTCACCCAGCAGCCCGAGAACGACACCATCGTTAAGCTGGCCAAAGACACCTTTGGCCGCGTAGACGTTATTTTCCTGAACGCGGGTTTGATGCCAAATTCGCCACTCTCCGCACTCAAGACTGACGAGTGGCACCAGATGGTCGACGTCAACATCAAAGGCGTGCTCAATGGCGTTGCGGCGGTACTGCCCGAATTCCTGGCGCAGCAGTCTGGCCATGTTATCGCTACCTCATCGGTTGCGGGTCTCAAAGCATATCCGGGCGGCGCGGTTTATGGCGGAACCAAGTGGTTCGTGCGCGATTTCATGGAAGTCCTGCGCATGGAATCCGCCATGGAGGGCACCAATATCCGTACCGCGACTATCTATCCGGCGGCGATCAATACCGAGCTGCTGACCACCTTCACCGACCAGGCATCGCTGGATCAGATGCAGGGCGTGTATGACAAGTTCGGTATCTCGCCGGATCGGATCGCCAGTGTCGTTGCCTTTGCGATCGACCAGCCCGAAGACATGACCATCAACGAGTTCACCGTCGGGCCAGCGAAGCAGCCATGGTGAGTAGTGGCGATGCCGCTGGCATCCCAGCGTAATTCTATCTCTCGGCCCAACAGCCGATAGACGCAAAAGTGAGGGTTTAGTGGTCTTGCGATCTCGGGCACCAACGTAGATGGTAAAATCAGCTCGCTAAACAAGGCGTCCGATGATCTGAAAACGATGCACTTTTTCATCCTTTTTCAAGCAAGAGGTAGCCAGCCTAGTGCTGCTCTCTGAGGTGGGGCCCAATTACCGCCGTGAATAGGGTGAGAAGCCAGCACTAAGTTTTGCCGAAGTGCACCCTTTAGTGACAAGTACTCCTGCTCGGAAACCTGATATCCATAAAGCGGTTTTTCATTTGGACCTTTAAATAGGCCTCGAGTGAAAAAAAATTCGGTTAGCCAAGCTTTGAGCGGATTAGTGGCGTGGGGGCGCAATGGCATAAAACATCCTTGAAATGCTGGCTGGGCAAGCCGCGTGCTCCAGCACGCGAGTCCTAGTAGGAACAGTACTGTTATTTTTATAAATAGGTCTACATTTTGTAGCACTATCCATCTTTCAGATCCACGCCTCATGCTAAGTCGCCCCACGTATTCAAGCCAAGTCGTGAGTGGTGCTTTTCGCCGATACCCTCCTGTGGCTAAGGACGGCGATCAGCCTAAAAAGCATACTCAGTCACATGAATTACTTCGTGCCAGATGCTTTTGTACCATTCTGAGGCAGTACTCAAATAATCCGCGCACTCACTCATCACCAAAACTAGGTGGGCACAATCTAGGCACTGAGGATTTTGAGGGGCTTCCCCGAGATTTGAGCTAAATGTCATGTGATTTAGCATCAGCAAGACTAAAAATTGAGTGCTGGCTATTTGAGGCAGGTATCAATGCTTGAACGTATCGATTTTTACGACATGTAAAGCATTGATTTTAAAGAAGATGGCGCACCCGACAGGATTCGAACCTGTGACCCCCGCCTTCGGAGGGCAGTGTCGCCTAACGTCGCTAAGCGTCATTAAGCTGTATAAATTAGTGTAAATCAAGCATATCAAGGCTTTCAAGCGATTTCCCCATTTTCTGATTAGGCACTAACGTAGTCGTTTAATCACATTCTCTGTGGTGAGGTATGAATCGCCCCCAGTATTCTAGACACTCGCCAGACTCTGGTAATGACGCTTTTCGTACTCGACCGGTGACAGGTCACCACTCGTGCCGTGCCGGCGCCTTGGGTTATAAAACATCTCAATGTAA
>NZ_JACGWE010000015.1:0-80817 GCF_014077575.1 Pseudomonas sp. 5Ae-yellow
CCAGCAACGCGGCATCGTGCTTGAACTCAGTTGAAAACGTACGACGTTGTCTTGTCATGGAACACCTCAGCTATGGCGGTAAATTTACCACCCATTTCGGTGTCCGGGATTAGTAGACCACTACACCTGATTCCATCGCGCCGCAACAATCACAAGCCACTTTTATTTCTTAAAATAATTTGAGGTCAGATGAAAATTAATTCTGAGCAAGCAAAATTAGAGCTATTGCCTTGCAATTACCGTTAAGCTACTTCGAAATCCAGATGATGGAGTACATCTAGTTTGATCGTATTGCGGGCTATCCAGAGGCCGTACATGTCCTGCATTGCCAACCAGCTTTCAGGTGTACGCCCAAGAACTTTGGATAGCCGCAGAGCCATTTCCGGGCTCACACCGCTAGCCCCTTTGAGCAAGCGAGACAGCGTAGAGAGTGAAACCCCCAAACTGGACGCGAGCTGACGGGAGCTGACGCCGAAAGGTTCAAGGTAAACCTCCCGAATGAACTCACCTAGATGCGGCGGATTATGCATAGTCTTCATAATCAAACCTTAGCGTGTTGCGCATCACGCAACAACCGTGTTTAGTACTGAAGACATGCGGCATCCACGCTGTAAGCTGTCCTCCTTGGCTCACCAGTAAGCCGAAAAGCGAACTACCGGTTTGCACATCAATTAGCTAGGCAGTATTCGTTCAGACACTTGATTTTAGGGGTGGCAGGTATGGACGCGAAGCGTCCGGGACTGCGTTCCCACGCTGGAGCATGGGGACGATCTGAGTGTTGAGTCTGAGGTTCGGTTTACGCTGCCAGGACGGGTAGACGCAGAGCGCCAGAGGCTGCATTCCCACGCTGGAGCATGGGGACGATCTGAGTGTTGAGTCTGAGGTTCGGTTTACGCTGCCAGGACGGGTAGACGCAGAGCGCCAGAGGCTGCATTCCCACGCTGGAGCGTGGGAACGATCAAGCTAGCAGTGGCGCCTCAATCCTGCGCAGGGATTGCCAGCCCCCGCTGCACCGCAGGCCGCGCCAGAAACGCATCGTACACCCGCCGTACCTGGGTGAACTGCTCGAAATCAATCAGCGGACCAGCCTCATAAAACTCCAACATCCCGCGAATCCACGGAAAGACCGCGATATCAGCAATGCTGTAATGCCCGCCCATGATCCAGTCCTTGCCTTTAAGGTGCTTGTCGAGCACACCCAGTAGTCGAGCCGTCTCATCGATGTAACGCTGACGCGGGCGCTGGTCTTCAACATCCTTGCCATCGAACTTTACGAAGTAACCCAGCTGGCCAAACATCGGCCCTATGCCACCGATCTGAAACATCAACCATTGCAGGCATTGATAGCGCTCGCCCGGATCGTGAGGCATCAGTTTGCCGCTTTTTTCTGCCAGGTAGAGCAGGATGGCGCCGGACTCGAATAGCGCCAGCGGTTGGCCGTGCGGCCCGTTGGGGTCGAGAATCGCGGGTATCTTGTTATTGGGGCTGACCGAGAGAAACTCAGGGGTGTGCTGATCACCTTCGCCAAAGTCGACCAGGTGTGGCTCGTAGCTGAGGTCGATTTCTTCCAGCATGATCGACACTTTGACGCCGTTGGGGGTGGGCAGTGAATATAGCTGCAACTGGCCTGGGTGTTGGGCGGGCCATTTTTCGGTAACGGCATAACTTGAAAGGTTGGACATGGTGCCTCCATTAATGGGTGGTGGCGGTATTCGCGATGGCGACAGGCGTGCTTTACTCAATGTCTGTCGCGCGTTTTCAAGATGTAACCCTGATAGCCTTTGGAGTCTGTATGTTAGGGTTCGTTCAGGTTTCAGCGTAAACCTTACGAGCTTGCGACAAAACGCCTTCGAGACCTGTTGTTTGGTCGTGAGAGCACGCAACAGAACCTATGACTTATGCAATTTTGCGGAGATGAAAAGTGCAGAACTGGAATGACGTAATGGCCCGTGCCACCAACGGCAACCCCGAGCCTGAGCGCCGGGTGAGCAAAACCGAAGCAGAATGGCGTGAGCAACTGAGCGAAGAAGAGTACCGCGTGACCCGTCAGGCGGGCACCGAGCGTGCTTTCAGCTCCGAGATGTGTGGTCTGTTCGAGCCCGGTATATACGCCTGTGTATGCTGCGGTACCGAGTTATTCGATGCTAATAACAAGTTTGAGTCGCATAGCGGCTGGCCGTCGTTTACCCAGCCACTAAAAGACAATGTGGTGGCCTGCCACGTGGATAATAGCCACGGTATGCAGCGTGTCGAAAACACCTGCAACGTCTGCGATGCGCACCTGGGTCATGTTTTCCCGGATGGTCCGCCGCCGACCGGGCTGCGTTTCTGCATGAACGCCGCGGCGTTGAAGAAGGTAGGCTAAACGCACTGCGCCGCGTGTGAGCGCGGCGCAGTCGTTGGTACTTATTGCGGGGCGTTTACATCGCGTCCCTTACATGGCGTCAATTACATTGCGTCCATTACATGGCGTCACCGTCCATGCGGTGCTCGTAGGTGGCGTTCAGGCGGTAGGTCAGATAATCCGAGCAGCTGATCGGCGGATACTTGGGTTGCTCGTCTGGCACTATGTCGCGCGGATCAACCATGGCGTCCGGGGCTACTTCCAGGAAGAAGGCGATGGAGTAACGCTCTTGCTCTGGTGGGCGCACGCGGTGCGGGGTTGAGACGTAAGTATCATTGCTCCAGCGCATCAGGCAGTCACCGATATTGCAGACAAAAGCGCCGGGGATATGCGGCGCTTCAATCCAGTTACCCTGCCGGGTAGCCACCTGCAGGCCCGCTACTTCGTCCGTCGCCAACAGCGTGACGTTGCCATAGTCGGTGTGCGCGCCTGCCCCACCATCTTCGCGGTCTATCTGGCCGGCGCTGGCCGGGTAATGCAGCATGCGCAGGGTGGCAATGGGCTCTTGCAGGTGCGCGTCGAAAAAGTCTTCCTTCAGTCCCAGGTCAATACTGATGCCGCGGTGAATCAGCCGCCCAAGGCCCAGGCAGGCATCAAAGTAGCCCAGCACCTGTTCGCGCCAGCCGTCGATAGGCGGCCAGAAGTTGACCCCGCGGAACGGCTTGCCCGCGACCACGTCAGGGTGGTCTTCGGGAAAGTCGGTGCCGATGTTGAACGCCTCTTTCATGTCGGCGCCGGCTTCGGGGTTGAGCTTCTCGTCGGCCATGGCGACGTAGCCACGGTTGTGCGGCGATAGCTTGATCGACATGGGCTGCTTGGTTTCCAGCGGCAGGGCAAAAAACGCCTTGGCGTTGCTGAAGGCGCTGGTCATCACGGCGCTTGGAATACCATGGTCGATAGCATAGAAAAAGCCGACTTCGCGGCAGGCCTTGCCGAGTTCGGCGGCAGTCGCGGCGCGAATGGCCGGGTCTTCACTGTTCAGGCCAGCGACTGAAATAATGGGTAGCGATGTCATATCGTCTGTTCCTATCGTTGAGCGTTAAAGCATAGCGGTGCGCAGATGGGAAATGTCCCGACACTGCTGGAAAAGGGCTAACCCCTGCTGTTGTGCCTCGGCCATCAAGCGAGCCTCGCTGACGCGGGTAGCGCGGCCATCGGCAATCAGCTGACGACCGTCAACCCACACGGCGGCGACGTTCTGCGTGCCAGCGGCGAAGACCAGATTCCACAGCAAATTGCCGCCCGAGGTATTGATCTCGGTCGGTGTCAGGTTGGGTTGTGCCAGATCAAGCAATAGCAGGTCGGCCTGCTTGCCGACTTCCAGCGAGCCGATACGATCGTCCAGACCCAGCGCGCGAGCGCCATTAATGGTTGCCATGCGCAGCATTTGCTCGGCGGGTAGTACGGTGGCGTCCAGCCGGGTGGCCTTTTGAATCAGCGAGGCGAACTTCATTTCCTCGAACAGACTGAGGCTGTTGTTACAGACGGGGCCGTCGGTGCCCAGGCCCAGATTGATCCCGGCAGCGAGCATCTCGGGCACGCGTGCCACGCCGCTGGCCAGCTTGGCGTTACTGATGGGGCAATGGGCGATACTGGTGCCAGTGCCGGCAATGCGCTGAATTTCGTCGTCGTTCAGCCACACGCAATGGGCTAGCAGCGTGCGCTCGCCAAGAATGCCGTAGTGATCCAGCTGGGCAATCGAACGACGGCCAAAGTGGGCACTCACCGCGTCATCCTCTTCTTTCTGCTCGCAGGCATGGGTGTGAATACCCACGCCATAGTCTTGCTGGCATTTAAGTGCTTCGCGGTAAGCGTCAGGGGTGCAGTAGAACAGGTGCTCCAGCCCCATCCACACCTGAATGCGGCCGCTCTGGGTATTGTGGTGGCTGTGGATCAGTGCGCGATTCTCGGCGCGGGTGGCGAAAAAGTCCTTGCCTGCTTCGTCGGCTACGTAGGGCGCCAGGTTGACGCGCAGGCCCAGCTCATCAGCCGCTTCGGCGCAGCGATGCATAAAGCGATACATGTCCATCACGCAGGTAGTACCGCTTTTCAACGCTTCCAGATAGCACAGCCGCGCGGAGTGATAGGCGTACTCCTCGGTCAGCGCACGGTGCTCCAACTGATAGTAGGGCAGCCAGTCCATCAGTTGCATGTTCTCGGTGACACCGCGCATCAGGCTGGAGTGCGAGTGGGTATCGATCAAGCCGGGCAGCAACGCATGTCCGCTGGCGTCTATGGTGGGAATGCCTGGCGGGATAATCAGCTGATCGCTGGGGCCAACGGCGCTGATACGGCCGTCCTCAACGATCAGGGTGCCACGGGGAATAACGCGGTTGTCGGCGTCGACAGTGAAAATGGCTGCGTCGCGCAGCGCAAAATGGCTCATCTGTACCTCGGCGGTCAGGAGCACGGCGGGCTCAGGGGCTGTCCGGCTGTAAGACTATGGGTTGAGTTGGCGTGAACTGGTCACTGTTTTTGGCAGAGCCTGGGGCTCGGCCATTAGCAGGCAAGCAAACACCTTCAGGTTATTTTTTAGGGGCCTCAAGGCCGCACCCGCGCAGGATAACATCAGTTAGAAAGTCGGCGGCGTGGTCAAAGTCCTTTTGTTCGTATTCGGCCTTGTTTTCGACCATCAGGATCTGCACCTGAAAGTCGGCGTAGTGCTGGGTTGAAGACCAGATCAGAAAGATCAGCTGCACCGGATCGACCGCGGCCATGCGCCCCTCATCGATCCATTGCTGTAATACGCCGGCACGGCCGCGTACCCAGTCACGCATATTGGTGCGCAGGTGTGGCATCAGGTAAGGCGCGCCCTGAATGATCTCCATGGCGAATAGCCGTGAGGCCAGGGGGTGGGTGCGTGAGGTTTCCATCTTGGTGCGAATAAAGGCAGCCAGGGCTTCGGCCGGATCGTCTTCAGGCTGCACGCTGGAAAATAGCGTATTCCAACGCGAGAGAATGTCGTCGAACATGGCGGCATATATCTTCTTCTTGTTGCTGAAGTAGTACAGCACGTTCGATTTAGGTAGTTCAGCTCGTTCGGCAATGTTCTGGATGGTGGCGCCACGAAAACCGTGCAGGGCAAATTCCTGCTCCGCTGCGGCCAGAATCAACTCGTGGTTGCGTTCTCGAATGCGTCCAGGCCGGTAGGTTTTGGTTTTTGCAGGGGCGGTTGTCATCGGGCGTATCTTCCGTACAAGGGTGTACCTGCTTTTTGAAAAGTGACCTGCCGTTCTTTCGCTTTTCAAAAAGCCGCTACTGGGAGCGAATGCCCGGCTTGCGCCGGGCCTCGCGGTCAATCAGAAGTGCCATTTCACCAGCGCACTGACGGCGTTTTCGGTTTCCATGACGTCGTCGTTCAGGCCGTACTTGTTGTTCCAGTAGGAGTACTCGATACCGGCGTACAGTACCTTGGGCGCGTTGAAGTAGTTACCAATGTCCAGCTTCAGCTGCGGGTTGAAGTGGAAGTCAGACTTGTGGTCGTCTTCAGCGGTAGACCAGTCGATGTAACCGTCGAACAGGATGCGCGTGGAGCCGAACTCCATGGGCATACCCCAGACCACAGTGGTCTGATAATCGTCATCGGTTTCGCTGTTCCAGACGCGATAGAAGTTGGTCTTGAAGTACTGGAAGCCCGGCATGTTCCAGACGATACCAGGACCAATCATGTAGTTATTGACGTCGGTGCCGCCACCCATTTCGTACTGACCGGATAGGGTGAAGTCCTTGATCCAGCCGCCTGCGGTGCTCAGGTCGTTGCCGGTTGCCCAGCCGAGGCTCAGGTCAGGCGCAAACTCGCCGTACAGATCGTCGGAGTCGGAATCTTTCCCGTGGCCCTGGTTGCGGTCAACGAAGAAGAAGGTGCTGCCCCAGTTGTGGCCGGTGGCGTTCTCGAAAGTGAAGAAGGTTTGAGAGGTTTTCTTGCCAGCACCGTCGAAGTTCACGCGGGCGTAATCATCGCTGTACAGGATCGACAGGCTGGAGTCGGAGAAGTACTTCTCGGCGTGTGCTGCGGGTACGAATGCGGCTGCCATGCAGGCCGCGATCAGCGTTTTTTGCATTGTGCTCATATGGTGCTCCTAAGAATCTCAGTTTTAGTTTTGATTGGCATAGTGGGTGACAAGTTATTTACTCGGCCTATAAGGTTGGCCGATTGATAGCGGTGTGTTGAGCCGTGTTCGGGTGGGATTCCAGGACAGCAGCACAAGCACCAAAATAGTGACTACGTAGGGCAGCATCGCCAGCAGCTCGGTCGAGCTCTGCCAGCCAAGACCCTGCAGCACCAAATGCAGAATGCTGGCGGCGCCAAACAGATAGGCTCCCAGCAACACGCGTTCGGGTTTCCAGGTGGCAAAGACCACCAGTGCCAGGGCGATCCAGCCGCGTCCGGCAGTCATGTTCTCGGTCCACATCGGGGTGTACGCCAGTGACAGGTAGGCGCCAGCCAGTCCGGCCATGGCACCGCCAAAAGCTACCGCCAGATAGCGCACCTTAAGCACTTTCAGGCCGTTGGCATTGGCTGCCTCGGGTGACTCGCCCACCGCCCGCAGAATCAATCCGCTGCGGCTGTAGCGCAGGAAGCAATAAACCACTACGAAGAGCACCAGCGACAGGTAGACCAGCGCGTCCTGGGTGAATAGCACCTGGCCGATTACCGGAATGTCGGAGAGCAGTGGAATGGCGATCTTGTCGAAGCCGTCAATGGCCTGGCCAACGTAGCCGCTGCCGACAAAGGAGCTGAGGCCCACGCCAAAGATAGTGAGCGCGAGACCTGCGGCATACTGGTTGGCCGCCAGAGTGACGGCCATCAGTGCGAACAGCATGGACATCATCACGCCGCCGAGCATGGCCGCGAGCACACCAATGGCCAGGCTGCCGGTGGTTACGGCTGCCATGAAGCCAATCACGGCGCCCATCAGCATCATGCCTTCCTGGCCCAGATTGAGTACGCCGGAGCGCTCGCAGACCAGTTCACCGAGGGCGACCAGCAATAACGGGGTGCCGGCAATCACGGTGGCGGCTAATACGTTGGTAATCAATACGGCGTCCATCTCAAGCCTCCCCGGCGCTGGCCGCGGGGGCGCGGCGGAAACGAATGCGGTAGTGAATAAAGGCGTCACAGGTCAGCAGATAGAACAGCAGCAACCCCTGGAATAGCCCGGTAATGGCCTTGGGCATATTCATGGCGATCTGCAGCATCTCGCCGCCCATGAAGGTCAGTGCCAGCAGTGCGGCAGCCAGGATGATGCCGACGGCCTGCATGCGGCCCAGAAAAACGACAATGATCGCGGTGTAGCCATAACCCGGCGACACCTGCGGTACCAGTTGCCCCAGTGGGCCGGTTACTTCACTGGCGCCGGCCAGTCCAGCCAGGCCGCCGGCCAGGATGAAAGCCAGCAGCGTTAGGCGCTTGGCCGGAAAACCGGCAAAGGCGGCGGCGCGTTCATCCTGTCCCAGCACCTTGAGTTGAAAGCCGATAAAGGTGCGCGCAAAGAGCACGCCGACTGCGACGGCGGCAAGCAGCGCGAATAGCAAACCTATATGCAGACGGGTATCGGGAATCAGTTTGGGCAGCAGCGCGGCGGCGGCAAACATTTCCGACTGCGGAAAGCCAAAGCCGTAAGGGTCTTTCAACGGACCGTGGACCGCGAACAGCAGCAGGTTCAGGGCAATGTAGTTGAGCATGATGGTGGTGAGGATTTCGTTGCAGTGGAACTGCGTCTTCAATACCCCGGCCAGCAAGGCCCAGAGCGCACCCGCGATAATACCCGCCAGTAGTACTACGGGTAGCACCCAGAAACCGGTTTGCTCACTCAGATAAAGAGCTGCCGCACTGGCCCACAGGGAGCCCATGAGGAAGTGGCCCTCAGCGCCGATATTCCAGATCTTGGCGCGGTAACAGATGGTCAGGCCAGCAGCACAAAGTAGCAGTGGCGCCATTTTCAGGCCGAGTTCGGCCCAGCCCTGGGCATCGCTAAGGGGAATCAGAAAGAAGAAGGTCAAGCCTTCAATCGGGTCTTTGCCGAGCGCCATAAACAGGAACAGTCCGGTAATGACGGTCAGTAACAGTGCCAGCAGTGGAGAAGCCCATTGCATGGCGCGGGAGTCGACGGCGCGACGCTCAAGCGACAGCATGTTTGGTCTCCGTAGTGGTATTGGTTGCAGCAGTGGGGAAGTCGCCCGCCATCCATTGGCCCAGCTTTTCAATGCTTAGTTCGCTGGTGGGCACCAAGGGTGAGAGCTTGCCGGCGCAGATCGCGCCCATGCGGCCACAGAGTTGAAAGAGTTCGTCCAGGTCTTCGGAGATCAGCAGCACGGCCGCGCCTTCGTCGCGTAATTTGACCAAGGCTTCATGAATCGCCACGGCGGAGCCAACGTCGACGCCCCAGGTCGGATGTGAGGCGACCAGTAGCTTGGGCTGTTGCAGGGCCTCGCGACCGATAATGAATTTTTGCAGGTTACCGCCAGACAGGCTGGTAGCGGCACTGTCGATGCCGGCAGCGCGCACGCCAAACTGCTCTACGACTCGGCCGGCGTAGTCCCTCACCTTGCCCAGGCCGACCCAGCCCTTGCTGATCATGCCCTGGCCGTACGCGGTCAGCAGGCTGTTGTCGACCAGCGACATAGACGGCACGGCACCGCGGCCCAGTCGTTCTTCCGGTACTACGGCTACGCCCAGCTTACGGCGTACGGCGGGACCACTGTCACCGATGCTCATGCCGCTGAGCTGCAGGCTATCGTTGTTGACCTTGGCTTCGCCCGACAGCGCCCGCAGCAGCTCGTCCTGACCGTTACCGGCAACACCGGCAATGCCGACGATCTCCCCGGCGCGCAGCGACATGCAGATATCCTGCAGGCTGGTGCCGAAGGGGTCGCGGGTTTGATAATTGAGGTTGTTGGTCTGCAGCAACAGCTCGCCCGGTTCGCTGGGATCAACCTGAGTCGACAGCGGGGTTTCGTTGCCGACCATCATGCGCGCGATATCGTCGGTGGTGATCTCGCCCGGATTGCATTCGCCGGTCACCCGGCCCTGACGCAACACGGTCGCGCGGTGACACAGATCGCGCACTTCCTGCAGTTTGTGGCTGATGAACAGAATGCTGCAGCCTTCCTTTGATAGCTGACGCAGGGTACGGAACAGTACCTGCACTTCCTGCGGCGTCAGCACCGAGGTTGGCTCGTCGAGAATCAATAACGAGCTATCCTGAATAAGGCAGCGTACGATTTCGACGCGTTGGCGCTCGCCGATGGAAAGGGTGTTGACGAAACGCCGTGGGTCCAGCGCCATGCCGTAGTGTTCAGAGACCTCGCGAATGCGTGTATCGAGTTTGCTGCGGTCACGGGCCTGGGCGGCTGGCAGGCTGAGTGCAATGTTCTCGGCAACGGTCAGGGTCTCGAACAGCGAGAAATGCTGGAACACCATACCGATGCCCAGTTCGCGCGCATGGGCCGGACCTTGCAAGGTAAGCGGGTGTCCGTTCCAGGTAAGGGTGCCAGCGTCTGGCTGAATTACCCCATAGATGATTTTCATCAGGGTGCTCTTACCCGCGCCGTTCTCACCCAGTAGGGCGTGTATTTCACCGGCCTGGACTGAAAGATGAACACCGTCGTTCGCCCGACAGCCGGGATACTCTTTAACGATGTTTTCTAGTCTCAAGCGTTCTGCGGTTGCCATCCAGCATCCTCAATTAAAATAAACTGACCATTCAATCAACATTTTGTCTGCGAGCAATTTGCTTGCCAAAAGCCTAAAAATATTAAAATCTTATTTTCAGACTAGTTGGTCAAGTTTTTGCAAATACCAACGTACAGCCTGCACAGCGCCTATAACTGCACTGTGGCAGACCTCCCGCCGGAAACCGGCGAATAGTGGATAGCGCGGAGACGACAGTGATTGAGTTTTATTTAAATGGGCAGCCGCAAAAACTTGACCAGACTGACCCAAACTTGAGCATTTTAGACTGGCTGCGCACCAAAATGCGGCTTAGTGGTACAAAAGAAGGCTGCGCATCGGGTGATTGTGGTGCCTGCACCGTGTTGCTGGGTAGTCTGGACCAGCACGAACAGTGGCATTACGTGGCCATGAACAGCTGTATTGGCCTGGTCGGCGCATTGCACGGCAAGCACCTGATTACCGTTGATGCGCTGCAGCGCGAACCGGCGCACCCGGTGCAAACGGCGATGGTCGAGTGCAATGGCTCGCAGTGCGGCTTTTGTACGCCGGGCATCGTAATGTCGCTGGTTGGCTTGCATCAGCAGGTGGCGAGTGCCGGGCAACATGCCAATGCGCATCAGTTGATGGAAGCGTTGGCCGGCAATCTTTGCCGCTGCACTGGTTATCGCCCCATCGTGGAAGCGGGCGCGCGCAGTATTGTCGATAGCGTGCAGCAATGGGATGGCAACGCGTTGTTCAGTCCGCAGCCGAGTAGCGAGTTCAAGCAGGCCCGAGCGCAGGCCGCCGTGCTGCAGGATGAAGCAGGCAACCGTTTTACTGCGCCGCTATCGCTCGCGGCGCTGCGCGAGGCGCTGGCCGACCAGCCGCAGGCGCGGCTGGTCGCAGGTAGTACCGACCTGGCGCTGGAGATCACCCAGCAGCTGAAAACCCTGCCGCAGTTGATTTCGGTTGAGCAGGTCGCGGAGCTGCGCGAGCTGGAGCAGGATGATGAAAACCTGACCATAGGGTCCGCGCTGACCTACGCCCAGTTCGGCCCGATACTGGATCAATACTGGCCCGCGTTTACGCCTATGCTGGAACGTCTGGGCTCGCTGCAGATTCGCAACCGCGCGACGCTGGGCGGCAATATAGGCAATGCTTCGCCGATTGGTGACATGCCGCCGCCGCTGATTGCGCTAGGTGCTGAAATTCAGCTCGATAGTCAGCAAGGCATTCGCTGGCTGGCGTTGCAGGGTTACTTCCTCGATTACAAGAAAACCGTGCTGCAGCCGGGTGAGTTTATCCGCGCGGTGCGAATTGCCAAGCCGGCGGCGAACGAGCGTTTGTTTATCTACAAGATTTCCAAGCGTTTGGACGATGATATTTCTGCCGTGCTGGCGGCTTTCTGGCTGCGCTTTAATGGTGACAATATTGAAGACTGCCGTTTGGCCTATGGCGGTATGGCGGGTATTCCCAAGCGTGCGCTGGCAGCGGAGACCGCGCTGCGTGGCCAGGCCTTTGATGAGTCTGCGGTGGCGGCTGCCGCTGCTGCGCTGACGCAGGACTTCAAACCCATGTCTGACGTGCGTGCTTCGGCTGCCTACCGCCTTGAGGTGGCTGGTAACCTGCTGCGCCGCGCGCTTTACGAACACCGCGCTGCCCACACTGGCGGCGCTGCACTGACGGTGACCGACTATGCGTAAACTCCCCCGCGACATTTCCCGCCAGAGCGGCCAGGCCGTCGGCATTGCTGGCCAGAGCGCGCTGCACGACAGCGCCTGGCTACACGTGCGTGGTCAGGCACGCTATATCGATGATTTGCGTGAGCCGGAAGGTCTGTTGCACGCGGCCGTCGGCCACAGCGAAGAGGCGCACGCGCGCATCATCAGCATGGATCTGAGCGCGGTACGCGCCTATCCCGGCGTGGTGGCGGTGATCACCCTCGCCGATGTGCCCGGCCATACCGATATCGGCCCGGTTTTCCCCGGCGACCCGGTCCTGGCCAGTGAGCTGGTCGAGCATATTGGTCAGCCGATCTTTGCCGTGGCGGCGACCAGCCATACCGCTGCCCGTAAGGCGGCGCGACTGGCCAAGGTCGAGTATGAGCCACTGCATGCGGTGCTTAGTACGCAGGAAGCCTTGGATACATCCTTCTTTGTGCGCCCCAGTCATACCCAGCAGCGCGGCGACCCAGACAAGGCTCTGGCCTCGGCACCTCACCGTCTCAAGGGTGAGATCAACGTGGGTGGTCAGGAGCACTTTTATCTGGAGGGACAGGTGGCGATGGTCGAGCCGCTGGAGGACGGTGGCATGTTTGTGCACACCTCCAGCCAGCATCCTTCAGAAGTACAGAAACTGGTTGCCGAGGTATTGGGCCTGCCGATTCATGCGGTGCAGGCTGAAGTCCGCCGCATGGGTGGCGGTTTTGGTGGCAAGGAAACCCAGGCAGCAGCGCTCGGTTGCGTGGCCGCCTTGCTGGCACAGGTGACCGGCAAGCCGATCAAGTATCGCCTGTCCCGCCCGGATGACATGGTGCAGACCGGCAAGCGTCACGACTTTTTCAATACCTACGACATCGGTTTTGACGATCAGGGTCTGATTCAGGGCGCCGAGATCATGGTGGCGGGCCGCTGCGGCTTTTCGCCGGATCTGTCCAACGCCATTGTCGAGCGCGCCATGTTCCACTCGGACAACAGCTACTTTCTGGACCAGGCACGGGTGACCGGGCATTGCTGCAAAACCCACACGGTCTCGAATACTGCCTTCCGTGGTTTCGGTGGTCCGCAGGGCATGATGGTAATCGAGCAGGCCGTGGATGATATCGCCCGTCACCTGCAGCTCGACCCGCTGGACGTGCGCAAGCACAACCTCTATCGCCCCGGCCGCGACACCACGCACTATGGTCAGGTGGTCGAGCAGCACATTTTGCCGGAGCTGGTCGCGCAGCTGGAAGCCAGCTCGGATTACCGCACACGGCGCGACGAAATCACCGCCTTCAACCAGCAAAGTCCGATCCTCAAGCGTGGGCTGGCGCTGACGCCGGTCAAGTTCGGTATCTCCTTTACCGCCAAGCACCTGAACCAGGCCGGCGCTTTGGTGTTGATCTACACCGACGGCAGCCTGCATGTGAACCATGGCGGCACCGAGATGGGCCAGGGCCTGTATATCAAGATCGCGCAGGTAGTGGCGGCGGCCTTCCAGGTGGATGTGGACAAGGTCAAGGTATCGGCCACGCGTACCGACAAGGTGCCCAACACCTCGCCGACCGCTGCGTCTTCCGGCTCCGACCTGAACGGTATGGCGGCGCTGGATGCCTGCGAGAAGATCAAAGCCGGGCTGGTTGCCTTTGCCGCCGAGCAGTATGGCTGCAAGGCCGAAGAGGTGCGGTTCGAAAACAACCAGGTAGTCGCTGGCGAGGCGCGTCTGGATTGGGCCGAGTTTGTGCAAAAGGCGTATATGAACCGCGTGTCTTTGTCGTCCAGCGGTTTCTACGCCACGCCCAAGATTCATTACGATTTTGCCACCGGCAAGGGCCATCCCTTCCTCTACTACGCCAATGGCGCCGCTTGCTCCGAGGTAGTGCTGGACACCCTGACCGGCGAATACCGGGTTATGCGTACCGATATCCTGCACGACGTCGGTCAGTCGCTGAACCCGGCCATCGACATCGGCCAGATCGAGGGCGGCTTTGTGCAGGGCATGGGTTGGCTGACCACTGAAGAGCTGGTCTATAACGATAAGGGTCGCCTGATGACCACCGGACCAGCGACCTACAAGATTCCGGCCGTATCCGATACGCCGCCCGATCTGCGGGTGAACCTGCTGGCGGCCAGCCCCAACCGCGAAGCCACAGTGTTCCGTTCCAAGGCCGTGGGTGAGCCGCCGTTGATGCTCGGCATTGCGGTGTGGAGCGCGCTGCGTGATGCGGTCGCCAGCCTCACCGATTACCGCTACAGTCCGCCGCTGGATACCCCGGCGACACCAGAGCGCATGCTCAACGCGGTGAATGCGGCGCGGGCCTGGGCTAATACCGAGCAGGAGACTGCCTGATGGATAAACGTATGCGCTGGTTTGAAGCGGTCGCTGACTGCGAACAGCGCGGCGAGCCCTATGTACTGGTCACCATCGTTGGCGTGGCCGGTTCGGTGCCGCGTGAGCCGTCGAGCAAGATGGTCGTCACTGGTGAGCAGACTTACGACACCATAGGTGGCGGTCATCTCGAGTATCTGGTGACCGCGCGCGCGCGTGAACAATTGGCGGCCAGCCGCTTTGAAACCCAGCTGGAGCATTTTCCGCTCGGCGCCAGTCTGGGCCAATGCTGTGGCGGCAGCGTCTCGGTGCTGCTTGAAGGTCAACGCGGCAGTGATGCTCGGCTGGTGGTGTTTGGCGCTGGCCACGTGGCGCGCGCGCTAATGAGTATCATGGGACAGTTACCCTGGCAGGTGACCTGGGTCGACTCGCGGGCAGACAGCTTTCCGGCCGAGCTACCAGCTAACGTGCGGCGCTACCATACCGATGATCCGGTCGCCGATGTAGCCGAGTTGTGCGGCGATGCCCACGTGTTGATTCTCACCCACAATCACCAGCTCGATTATGATTTGTGCCGCGCGCTGCTCAATGCTGATGCTGCTTGTAGCGTCGGGTTGATTGGTTCGCAGACCAAGGCTGATCGTTTCCGTCAGCGCTTGAGCCATCGCGGTTACAGCGAGGCGCAAATTGATGGTATTCGCTGCCCGGTCGGGCGCTCCGATGTGCCGGGTAAACGGCCAATGGAAGTGGCGGTATCCATCAGTGCCGAGCTGCTCAGCCTGGCCGCCGACGAAGCACCGCGTAGCCGTCGTCGCGGGGTGAGCTGGCCGGCTCTTCGCGATCTGATGAAACAGGGTGAGGCCGTCGCTGCGACTGAGCCCTGCGCTGAAAACACAACCCCGCCAGTGGAGGCAAAATGAGCCTGGAAGAACTGAACAAGCTGCCGGCAGCGCAAGCGCTGACCCTGTTTCGCGATTGCTGCGCGGCGGATGCCTGGGCACACCCCATGGTCGAGTCGCGGCCCTATGGTTCGGCGGAAGCACTGCACGGCACGGCCCGCGCGCTCTGGCCAAACCTGCATGAGACCGACTGGCTGGTCGCTTTTGAAGCACACCCCAAGATTGGCGACATCAAGAGTCTGAAAGCCAAGTACGCCAGCACCGAGGCCTTGGCCAGTGGCGAACAATCCGGTGCACGTGTGGCACCGGATGAGGTGCTGCAGCGGCTGAAGGATGGCAATGATGCCTACCTCGACAAATTCGGTTTTATCTTTATCGTCTGCGCTACCGGCAAGAGCGCCGAGCAGATGCTGGCGCTGCTGGAAGAACGCCTGCCCCATACCCGTGAAGAAGAGCTCCGCATCGCTGCCGTGGAGCAGGCCAAGATCACCCATATTCGTCTGGACAAACTGTTATGAGCAATAAGAGCCCTATCACTACCCACATTCTGGACCTTGGCGGTGGTTGCCCCGCCGCTGGCGTCGCCATCGTGCTGGAACGCCAGACCGACCATGGTTGGGAAACGCTGGGCCAGGCGTCAACCGATGCGGACGGTCGCGTATTGAACGGCTTTGGCGACAGCGCGCCGCAAGGCGTTTACCGCCTGACCTTTGATACCGACGGCTATTATGCGCGTCAGGGGTTGGAGTGCTTCTATCCGTCAGTCAGCATCGCCTTCAAGCTGACTGATACGACCGCCCACTACCATGTACCGCTGCTGCTCAACCAGTGGGGCTACTCGACCTACCGGGGAAGTTAATGACCATGAACACCTCTACTGCGGCGGCCTTCCCGGCTGGCTGTACGGTCTTTCGCGGGCCTCTGTTGCACTTTATCGGTGAGCCGGGGCTGACTCAGCCCAACCCGGACAGTTATGAGTATCACGCCGACGGCCTGTTGGTGGTTGCCGACGGGCGGGTGCTGGCCAACGGCGCTGCCACTGATCTGCTGCCACGGCTGCCGGCGGGTACCGAGGTCGAGCAGTGGCCCGACAGCCTGATCATTCCCGGCCTGATCGATACCCACGTACACATGCCGCAATTGGCGGTGATGGCCAGTTATGGCACCCAGCTGCTGGAGTGGTTGGAAACCTATACCTTCCCGACCGAAGCACGCTTTGCCGATGCGGGCTGGTCTGCCGATCAGTCGCAGCTGTTTCTGGATTTGCTGCTGGCGCACGGCACCACCTCGGCGCTGGTGTTCAGCACCTCGCACAAGGTGGCCGCCGAGGCGCTGTTCAGCGCTGCCGATGGCTACAATATGGCGATTACCACAGGCAAGGTGATGATGGACTGCCACGCCCCCGATGGCGTGCGTGATGAAACCGAAGCCAGCTACAGCGAGAGCCGCGAACTGATTGAGCGTTGGCACGGCAAGGGTCGTCAGCGTTATGCGGTGACGCCGCGCTTTGCCGCTACCTCTACCGTGCAGCAACTGACCTATGCCGGTCAGTTGGTGGCCGAATACCCGGATGTGTTGATGCAGACCCACTGGGCGGAGAACCACGCCGAGATCGCCTGGATCAAGGAGTTGTTTCCTGAGCGCAGCAGCTACCTGGATGTCTATGACCACTTTGGTCTGCTGGGCGAGCGTAGCGTATTGGCACACGGCATTCATATCGACGACGGTGACCGCGCGCGGCTGGCGGAAACCGGCACTCGCATTGCTTTCTGCCCGACCTCCAACACCTTCCTGGGCAGTGGTCTGTTTGACCTGGCCAGCGCGCGCGCCGCCGAGGTGCAAGTGGGCTTGGCTACTGACGTCGGCGGCGGTACCAGCCTGTCGATGCTCGCCACCATGGCTGAGGCTTACAAGGTCTGTCAGCTGCGCGGCCAGAGTCTGAACCCTTTTCAGGCGTTTTACATGGCTACGCTGGGCAACGCCCATGTGCTGCACCAGGCTGCGGACACCGGCAACCTGCAGCCCGGCAAGTATGCTGACTTTTTGATCCTTGACCGCACCGCCAGCCCGGCCTTGCGCCTCAAGCATAAAGCCGACCGTGACCTGCAGGGCATGCTGTTCGATTTGATGATTCTTGGCGATGATCGCGCCATTCGCCGTACCTATATCGCCGGGCAGTGCCGGTATGACCGTGAAAGCACAAAAGGAGCGGCCCTCAATGCATGCATATCTGGCTGAATGGCTGAGCCTGATCATCCGCTGGTTCCACGTCATTGCTGGCGTGGCCTGGATCGGTGCGTCCTTTTACTTCGTCTGGCTCGACAATAACCTGCGCGAGCCACCGGAATGGAAGAAACAGAAAGGTATCAAGGGTGACCTTTGGGCCATCCATGGCGGCGGCTTTTATGAAGTAGCCAAGTATCACGTTGGCCCGGAAAAAATGCCTGCCGAGCTGCACTGGTTCAAATGGGAGGCCTACAGCACGCTGATGAGCGGCCTGGCGCTGCTGTTTGCGGTCTATTACTTCGGCAACCCCGGTTACCTGATCGATGCCAGCAAGCTCGACCTCAGTATGGGTGGTGCCATCGCCATTGGCATGGGCACGCTGCTTGGCGTCATGGTTATCTATGAAGCGCTGATTCGCAGTCCCTTGGCCAAACACGGCCTGGCGTTCGGGGTGGTGTTGTTTCTGATTCTGGTCGCAGTGGCCTGGGGCATGTTCCAGGTGTTTGCTGGCCGTGGTGCCTTTATCCATGTGGGCGCGGTCATCGGCACCATCATGGTCGCCAACGTCTTTCTGGGTATTGTTCCGGCGCAGCGTGCGCTGGTCAGTGCCGTTGAGAAAGGGGATACCCCGGATGAGCGGGTAGTGATGCTGGCGCAGCGCGCGATGCTGCGCTCACGCCACAATAACTACCTGACGCTGCCGGTCATCTTCATCATGATCAGCAACCACTATCCAATGTTCTACGGTAATGAGTATGGCTGGGCGGTGCTGGCGGCGATTGGTGCTATTACGGCTTACGCGCGGCACTTCTTCAACCTGCGTCACAAGCAGATCAATAAGCCTTCGATCCTGGTCGTCAGTGCGCTGGCTACGCTGGCGCTGATCTGGGCCATGGCCCCCAGCGCACCGGAAACCGCCGCCACGCACAACGCTGACGGTACTCAGGTCGCTCGGGTGGCGGATGCCGATGTCAGTCAGCTGTTGGCAACCCACTGTCAGGCCTGCCATGCCGCGCAGCCAAGCAGCCCGGCATTCCAGGCACCACCTGCGGGCATCATGCTGGAGACTCTGGATCAGTTGAAGTTGCACCGCGCCAAGGTGTATCAGGCAGCGGTTGCGACCCAATATATGCCGCTGGGCAACATGACCGGCATTACCCCGGAAGAGCGCAGCCTGTTGGGACAATGGCTACAGGAGAATCCCTGAGGCTAACTTTAAGCCGCAAGCCGCAAGCGGCAAGCCACAAGCCACAAGCCACAAGCCACAAGCTTAAAGCTTAAAGCTTAAAGCTAGAAGCTAGAAGCTTGGGCTGGCCAGCTTGCCAGTAGTGCCAGCTGTTCTTGCCTGGCTTGCTGCTGACTGATGGGTTGCAGGCGTATTTTTTGGCCTGGGGCGCATTGGGCTAGACGTGCAATTGACGCCGGGGTCAGTGCTCCAAGCCTGGGATAGCCGCCGATGGTCTGGCGGTCGTTCAGCAGCACTATGGGCAGGCCGTCTGGCGGTACTTGTACGGCACCGAGTGGGATGCCTTCGGAGATCAGCGGCTCGCCTTGATACTGCAGCACCGGGCCGGTCAGGCGCATACCCATGCGATCGGCGCGTTGATCCAGCGTCCACTCCCGGTTGAACACTGCAAACAAGCTGGCGCCGCTGAACTGGTTGCTTTGTGCGCCCAGCAGCAGTTGCAGGGTGACTGCGCTCTGGTAGTCCGGGATCGCCTCGGGTGGCATATTTCGACCAATCGCAGGCTGCGCTGAATAGGTGAGCTGATCGCCGGATTTTAGCCCCGTGCCGTCGCCATGCAAGCCTCCCAGCCCCTCACGCATCACGGTCGCAACTGAGCCCAGAACCGAAGTTGCCTCGAATCCACCGGCGGCGGCTAAGTAGGCGCGCACCCCGCTGCGTGGCTGAGTGAATTCGAGTTGTTGGCCGCTGCGTATGGCAAAGGCTTGCCAGGGCGCCAGCGGCTGCTGATCGAGTTTGGTATTGAGGTCGGCTCCGCACAGCGCCAACCAGCCATCGGCCTCGGCCCTGAGGGTCAGTCCGCCCAACGGAATTTCAATCACGCAGGCGTCCAGCGGGTTACCCAACAGCCAGTTGGCCCAGTGCTGGGCGATCCAGTCCAGCGCGCCACCCTGAGTCACGCCCAGCTGCCGCACGCCAAAGCGGCCGCCATCCTGCAATTGCGCGAAGCCCAGGCTGTGCTCTACCCGCAATAGGCTCATGGCGTTGGTTCCATCGGCGTAGGGTCGCCACCGAGGCGCAAAAATTCGGGCTGATCGATAGCGACAAAACGTACCCGGTCGCCGGGCTTGAGCAGACTGTAGCCATCGCGCTCGCGGTTAAACAAGGCTAGCGGGCAGCGGCCAATCAGGTTCCAGCCGCCGGGTGAAGCCATTGGGTACACGGAAGTCTGTCGCTCGGCTATCCCGACACTGCCCTTTGGCACCCGCTGACGCGGTGTGGTCAATCGAGGCGCGGCGATGCTCGGGTCGACCAGCCCCATGTAGCCAAAACCGGGGGCGAAGCCGAGGGTAAATACGGGATAGTCGCGGCTGCAATGGCGTTCTATCACCTGCTCCGCGGTACAGCCTGCACGGTGCGCAAGTGGCTGCAGATCGGGGCCGACGCTGGGGTGATACCAGACCGGCAGTTCGTGCCGTTGGCCGCTGGCGTTCATCGCCAGCGGTTGTAGACCTTTTAACGCCAGCTGCACGCGCTCAAGTGCTTGCGCCTCACTCAATTCGAGGCAGTCGTAGTGCAGCATTAATGTGGTGTAGGACGGCACCAGGTCAATCAGCTGCGCGCCAAAGGCCGCGTGCAGGCGCTCGGCCGCGGCCATCAACCAGGGCATATTGGCTTCGTCGATCTGGTCAAACAGTCGCAGCATCAGACTATCGATGGCGACGGTTTCGATGCGTGGGGTCACAGTGCATCCATGGCCGCGCGAATACGCGCAACCACCGCCACGGATTCGGCGTTGTCGCCGTGTACGCACAGGCTGTCGGCTTGCAAATAAAGATCGCTGCCGTCGCTCGCTGTCAATGGTTCACCGCGCGCGAAGGTCAGCGCCTGAGCAAGGATCTGCTCGGCATCATGGTGCACGGCACCGGGTTGGCTGCGCGGTAGCAGATAGCCGTCGCCGTCGTAGCCACGGTCGGCAAAGGCCTCGAACCAGAGCGGTATGCCCTGCTCTGCCGCCAATGATTGCGCCTCGCGGTTGTCGCGTCGGGCCAGCAGCATTAACGGCAGGCTGGCGTCGAAGGCTGCGACCGCGCGCATGACCGCCCTGAGCAGCGCTGGCTGGCGCATCATGTCGTTGTAGAGCGCACCGTGGGGTTTGACGTAGCTCAGCGTCGCGCCCTCGGCTCGACAGATAGCCTCCAGTGCACCAAGCTGATAGAGCAGCATGTCTTCGACTTCCTGCGCGGAGCAATTCATCGAACGGCGGCCAAAGCCGGCCAGGTCCGGATACGCTGGATGCGCGCCAATCATCACATCATGGCTGACCGCCAGGGCGACGGTGCGGCGCATGATGCCCGGATCAGCGGCGTGGAAGCCGCAGGCAATGTTGGCGCAATCCACGTAGGGCATCACCGCCTCGTCCATGCCCATGGTCCAGGCGCCAAAGCTTTCGCCCATATCGCAGTTCAACCTTGGCTTGTGCATGTGTGCTGATGCTCCTGTCGGGTTGGGCGTACTAAAAAAACTGAACGAAACGCTATTTTAGCTGCCGGATTTACAGTGTATTCATGCTGTTCGGCGCAAATAGCGCATCGCAGCCGCCACTTTCGCATAGATAAGAGAGGCAATATGAAGATTCTCATGGTTCTTACCTCGCACGACAAGCTTGGCGACACGGGCAAGAAAACCGGCTTCTGGCTGGAAGAGTTCGCGGCGCCCTATTACGTGCTTAAAGACGCCGGTCTGGAAGTGACCTTGGCCTCACCCCATGGGGGTCAACCACCGCTGGACCCCACCAGTGCTCAGCCGGACGCGCAGACGCCTGCGACCGAGCGGTTTGCCGCCGATATGGAAGCCCAGTCGCAGCTGGCCAGCACCCACGCATTGTCGGCCATCTCCGCCAGTGACTTCGATGCCATATTCTACCCGGGCGGCCACGGCCCGATGTGGGATCTGCATACCGACGCCACTTCGCTGGCGCTGATTGAAGCCTTCGCCAAGGCCGACAAGCCGATTGGCGCTGTCTGCCATTCGCCGGCTGCGCTGCTGAACGCCAAAGGTAAGGACGGCGAGTACCTGGTCGGCGCCAAGCGCGTGACCGGCTTCTCCAACTCCGAGGAAGATGCGGTAGGTTTGAGCGACGTAGTGCCCTTCATGCTGGAAGATGCGCTGAAGGAAAAAGGCGGCGTTTACAGCAAGGGCGAAGACTGGAGCGAATACGTGCTGGTCGATGGCCTGCTGGTAACCGGTCAGAACCCGGGCTCATCAGAGAAAGTGGCAAAAGAGCTGCTGACCCTGCTCAGGGTATTACCCGGCAACTGAGTCGATAACACCTGTTATTGCTGCAAAAGGGGCGCTCACTGAGCGCCCCTTTTTGCTTTTCCACCCGCGGTGAAAAATAGGGTGAAGCCAGCAGCTAAGCGCTAGTCTTAGCTTGCCGCTGATAGCTACTAGCTGACAATCATATTGGTCGCCGTCGCGTAGGCATATAGCGAACCGGTCTCGTCGCGCAGATAACCTTCCGAAATAATCAATCGACGCGTTTTGTTGATCACCTTGCCTTCAGCGATCAGCGTCTTGTTGAAGGGCACCGGTTTGCACATCTTCACGTTCAGCTCGATGGTGCCGTAGCCCACCCCGGCTTCCAGCATGGTGTGCGCTGCGCAGCCAGTGACCGAATCCATTACGGTAGCGGCAAAACCGCCGTGCACGCCGCCCATGGGGTTGGTATGGCTTTCGTTGGCGGTGGCTTTAAAGACGACGCGACCCTCTTCAGCTGTCTCGAATTCCATAGGCACGGTTTTGGCTATTGGTGCAAAGGGTAATTCACCGCTCGCGACGGCTTGCATGATTTGCAAGCCGCTCATTTCTTTAGGGTTCATGTCTTTTCCTTGCTGCTGTTTAGGTTGATTTTTTAGCTGTATTAAGTTGATCGAACCAGTCCAGCGCATCTTGCCAAAGTGGCTGGGCGTGCGGGCGAAAGTATCCCATGTGGCCTAGCGGTTTGAGCTTACGGCTGGTTGGGTCAATGGTGATGGCCTGGTAATCGGCGCTGCGATACGCCGACATGAAGGCGTCTCTTGAGGCTGGTGAGGCCCAGAGGTCATCCGTGGCACTGACTGCGGTCAGCGGCGTGGTAACCTCGCCAAAGCGCGCTTCCAGTCCAGGCATGTGCGGGTCTTCAAAGAAATAGCGCGGAAAGCGGCACCAGCGTTTCCACTTCTGGTAGACGCCCTTGGGCAGGTCTTCGCCCATCCCCAGTTTGCGCCAGGCCAAATAGCCCTTGCTGCGCACGATCAGCGGGCCGATGACGCGCCACATCAGCAGCACGCGTAACTGTTCGCTGCGGGGCATCCAGCCATGCCAGCCGGCACCGGTGCCAAAGGTATAGAGACCGCCGATGGCGCTGTGGTTGGGCAGCAGGCCAAAGGCGTGGCCGCCGAACGAGTGGCCGACCATGTAGAGTGGCAGGTCGCCGCCTTTCAGGTAATCGACGCCCGCTGCCAGGTCCAGCTCGGCCCAGTCGAGGTAATCCATGTCAAAACCACGCAGGCTGGCCGGTGCTGAGCCACCGATGCCGCGATAATCCAGTGTCAGGGTGCTGTAGCCCCGGCTGGCAGCGTACTCGGCAAATCTTCGATAAAAGCCCTGCGGTACGCCGGTGGCGCTGCCGACCAGCAGTTGGCCAATGGGCTGACTGGCTGGATACAAGGTGGCGCTCAGTGGGTAGCCGTCGGCGGCGGTTAGGGTTAAGGCCTGGCTGGCGATAGTCTCAGAGTTCATGGTGAAAAGCCTTTTGTTGCAATCGAACCTGCCCCAGCAGGGCGCGAAAAGCACGCTCCAGAGGCAGAGTATCGCCTGCTGCGCGGGCCATGATCAGGCCCCCCTCATAGCTGGAAAACAGCAGTGCTGAGAGGTCTTCGCTGTAATCGGAGGGGTAGCCGGCGGCGCTGATGTGCGCGGTAAACTGGCGGTGTATGCGATTGAAGGCGTTGTTTACCGCCAGGCGTAGATCGAGATCTTCAGGGCCACTGTCCAGCGCCGCTGCGGCCAAGGGGCAACCCAGGCTGAACTCGCTAGCTTCAATACGCCGCAGGGCGCTTTGGATCCAGTGCGCGACCGCGTCCAGCGGGTCGGCATGTTCGCTGAACAAGCGGCTGAAAAAGCGCTCCAGCTGATCGGCAGTCTGCGCGATGGCTGCCATTGCCAGCTCTTCCTTGCCGCCCGGAAAGTGATGGTAAAGACTGCCTTTGGGTGCTTTGGCCAGGCTTAGTAGCTCGGTCAGTCCGGTACCGTGCAGGCCGTTGCGTTGCAGCGACCTTTGCATGGTATTTATCAGTCTGGTGCGGGTATCTGAGTTGTTCATGTCATTATTTATAGACTGATCAGTCTACTGAGTAAAGCGGGATCTCAAGTTACTCGCCCTGGTTCGATTGCCTCTGGTCGGCAACCGAGCCGGACGCGGAGCGACCTGAGCGCCATTCCTACGCGGAGCGTGGGAACGATCAAGTTATCTTTCCGGGCTGAATCTCTGCCACAACACGAACAACGGCTCAGCCAGAAACATCACCAGAAACAGGCGCAACACCTGCAAGGCGGTCACGATAGCGACGGACAGCTGCAGCGCCTCAGCGGTCAGGCACAGCTCGGTTATACCGCCGGGCATCATACCCAGCATCAGGCTGACACGGTCAACGTCGCCCAGGGTGCTTAGTAGTGTGGCGGCGCCGGCGGCGACCAGCATGGCAAGTAGGGTGAAGAGTAATACCCGCAGTAAGAACGCGGGTGCCTTGCGAAAGAAAGCGCGGTCGAAGTGGCAGCCCAAAGTACTGCCGATCAGCCATTGGCCAACGTAACTGGCGCCGGTGGGTAGGGCGATATTGATATCCAGCAATACGCCAGCGCCAGCGCAGGCCATCAATGGCCCCAGCATCCACGGGTTGGGCTGGCGCAGTCGGCGCAGCAGCAGCGCCGCAAGTCCGCCTAGTGGCATAAGCCAGGCTAGCAGACCGAGATCGGTGGGCAGTCTGCACGAGGGCGCGGCGGGCGGTTTACTGGTTCGGATCAGCTTTCCTGCCTGAGGCAGTCTTGCCGTAACAGCTCCATAACCAGCCTGCGCTCCTTGCGGATGTTGTACGTTAAATAAAATTACAAGTGTAATTCTATGCAAGCATTTAAATTATGGTTATCATTTAAAGGTGTCATCACTTTTCTTTGCTATTCAGGATCGACGCCATGAAATCTATTGTCATTGCCGGTTACGCCCGTTCTCCTTTCCAGTTCGCCCGTAAGGGCAGTTTGATTAACCTGCGCCCGGATGACCTTGCTGCGCAGGTACTCGCCGGACTGGTCTCACGCCTGGACCTTAACCCGGCACTGCTGGAAGACGTGATTATGGGCTGCGCCTATCCCGAAGCCGAACAGGGCGCCAATATTGCGCGCATCGCCAGCTTTCGCGCTGGCTTCCCGGAAACCCTTGGCGGCGTCACGGTTAACCGCTTCTGTGGCTCCTCCATGACGGCCATTCATTTTGCCGCCGGGCAGATTATGCTGGGCGCAGGTGAGGCCTTCATTGCTGCGGGGGTGGAGTCCATGACGCGTGTGCCGATGGGCGGCTTCAACCCCTCCGCCAACCCGGAGCTGTTGCAGAGCTACCCCGAGGTCTACATGGCCATGGGGCATACCGCAGAAGAGGTAGCGCGGCGTTTTGCTGTCAGCCGTGAAGAACAGGATGAGTTCGCCGTGTTATCCCATGCAAAAGCTGCCAAGGCGCGCGCGGCGGGTTTGCTGGCAGAGGAGATAATCCCGGTGCATACGCCCGATGGCGTAGTGACAGAGGATGGTTGTATCCGCCCCGGCACCAATCTGGAATCGCTGGCGCAGCTCAAGCCAGCCTTTGGCGGCCTGGTCACTGCCGGCACGGCATCACCGCTTACCGACGGCAGCGCAGCGGTGCTGGTGTGCACTGAAGCGTTTGCCCGCCAGCACGGACTGCCTATGCTGGCGCGTATAAAAGCCGTCGCTGTGGGCGGCTGTGCGCCGGAAATTATGGGCATGGGGCCGGTAGAGGCAACGCGTAAAGTGCTTGATCGCGCGGGGCTGAGCATCAATGATGTCGACCTGATGGAAATAAATGAAGCGTTCTCCAGCCAATCCATTGCCTGTCTGCGTGAGTTGGATATGCCGCTGGAGCGCGTCAATCTGGATGGCGGTGCGCTGGCGTTGGGTCATCCCTTGGGGGCTACCGGCGCGCGTATTACCGGTAAGGCCGCTGCACTATTGCAGCGCACCGGCGGGCGCTATGCGATTGCCACGCAATGTATTGCCGGTGGTCAGGGTGTTGCCACTCTGCTCGAAGCCGTAGGCGAATAATTAAAATAATGTCGGGCCCTCGGGGCCCCGCTAGGGAGAGTTCAGGATGTCTGCAGGAAAAACCCTGTTGCTGACGTGTTTACTGCTTGCGGTGGTCGCTTGCAAAAAAGAAGATCAAGCCGGCGCTGCGACTGTCGATACCGCGCCACCGCGTATGGTACTAGCCACTGAAGTACACCCTGCCGCTAGCCGCGGCGCTACCTTTACCGGCGTGGTGGCCGCGCGTACCGAGAGTGAACTGGGTTTTCGCGTGGCGGGCAAGGTCATTGAGCGGCGAGTTGATCCGGGAGAGCGGGTCAGCGAGGGCGATGTTCTGCTGGTGCTGGATGTAGACGACTTTGAGCTGGCACTGCGTGCAGCCAATAATCGGGTGCGTTCGGCCCAGGCAACGCTGCAGCAGGCCCGCGATGACGAAAAGCGTTATAGCGAACTGGTTGAGAGCGGCGCAATCCCGCGCCAGGCTTTTGATGAAGCCGTCACTGCGCTGCGGGTCGCGCAAGCCAATATGGCATCGGCACGGGCCGATGCGGCGCAGATAGAGAATCAGCGTGGCTACTCTACGCTGACCGCCGGCGCTGATGGTGTTATCACTGATGTGATGGTTGATAGCGGGCAGGTGGTTGCCGCCGGACAGGTCGTGGCCAAATTGGCGCACAGCGGCGCGCGTGAGGCGGTTATCAATATCCCGGAAACTCAGCGCCACCTTGCCGATCATACGGCGGCAGCGCAGTTGTTTGGCGATCCCGATACGGTCATTCCAGCAAAACTGCGAGAGCTATCTGCGTCAGCTGATCCGGTTACTCGCACCTATCGTGCCCGTTACGTGCTGGAAGACGGTGAAACGCCCCTGGCGATTGGTGCAACCATCAGTATTCATCTGGACGACACTGCCGCAAACGCCTTAACGCGTGTGCCTTTGGGTGCGCTTTATGACCGTGGTGCGGGCACTGGAGTCTGGGTCATTAATGATGAATCACAGGTGAACTTTACGCCCGTGAAGGTGGCCAGCCTTGGTCAGGAATACGCCTTGCTATCCGAGGGGCTTAGCGAGGGTCAGCGCATTGTCGCCTTGGGTGCGCACCTGCTGCATGAAGGGGATGCCGTGCGACTGTTGCCGGCTGCGTCCTGGGCAGCCGATTCTGCAGCAAGGGAACGATGAGCATGGGGGGCTTCAATTTATCCGCTATGGCGGTACGTAATCCGGCTGTGACGTTATTTCTGCTGATCGCGATTTTGCTCTCGGGGCTCTTTGCCTTCGACAAGCTGGGCCGTGCCGAGGACCCTTCCTTTACGGTCAAGGTAATGACCATCACAGCAGCCTGGCCTGGTGCAACCGCACGTGAAATGCAGGAGCAGGTTGCCGATCGGCTGGAAAAACGTCTGCAGGAGCTGGCTTATTACGACCGGGTAGAAACCACCGCGCAGCCAGGCTTTGTGGCGATGAAACTGCAGTTTCTCAACTCCACCCCCCCAGCTATGGTGCCGGAGCTGTTTTATCAGGCGCGCAAGAAACTGGGCGACGAGGCAGCCAATTTGCCCAGCGGCGTCGCAGGGCCCTTTTTCAACGACGAATACAATGACGTTTACTTTGCGCTCTATGCCCTAGAGGCCAGCGATTTGCCGCATCGTCAGCTAGTGCAATTGGCGGAGCAAATGCGCCAGAGTTTCCTGAGTCTGCCGGGCGTGAAGAAGGCCAATATTCTGGGTGAGCAGTCGCAGCGTATTTTTGTTGAGTTTTCCTATCAGCGCCTGGCTACTCTGGGGCTGACTCCTGATCAGATCTTTTCCGCGCTGGCGCGGCAAAATGCTGTATCGCCGTCCGGCTCGGTCGAGACCGCGGGCCCGCGTACCTATATTCGACTCGATGGCGCTTTTGACAGTATTGAACAGATTGAAAACGTACCCGTGGTCGCCAATGGCCGGGTACTGCGCATGGCCGATGTTGCGAAGGTAAAGCAGGGTTACGAAGATCCGCCCAGCTACCGCATTCGCCATCAGGGCGAGCCGGCGCTGATGCTCGGCGTGGTGATGGAAAAACATTTCAACGGGCTGGAGTTGGACGAGTCGCTGCAGGCCGAAGAACAGCGCTGGGCTGAACAGCTGCCGCTCGGCATCCAGTTTACCAAGGTGTCGGATCAGGCCAGCAAGATCAGTAGCGCGGTGAATGAGTTTATGCTCAAGTTCTTCGTCGCGCTGGGTGTGGTCATGTTGATCAGTCTGCTGGCGCTCGGCTTCCGCGTTGGCCTGGTGGTTGTGGCGGCGGTACCGCTGACATTGGCAATGGTCTTCGTCATCATGATGATGACCGGCCGCGAGTTCGATCGCATCACGCTGGGCGCCTTGATTCTCTCGTTGGGCCTGCTGGTGGATGATGCCATCATTGCCATCGAGATGATGGTGGTGAAGTTGGAAGAAGGCATGGATCGCATCTCCGCCGCGACCTTTGCCTGGTCCTCCACGGCGGCACCTATGCTGACCGGTACGCTGGTCACCATCATCGGCTTTCTACCGGTCGGTTTTGCCAAATCCGGCGCTGGCGAATATGCCGGTAATATCTTCTGGATCGTAGGTTTTGCGCTTATTTCGTCCTGGCTGGTAGCTGTGGTATTCACGCCCTATCTGGGGGTGAAAATGCTGCCCAATATCAAGCCAGTCAGCGGCGGGCACGATGCGATCTACGCCGGTCCCTACTATTCAAAGCTGCGCTCGGTTGTTGAAGGCTGCATTCGCTGGCGCTGGTCGGTGACCGGCGTTGTCGTGTTGGCCTTTGTTGGCTGCGTGTTGGCGATGGGGGTAGTGAATAAGCAGTTTTTCCCCAACTCAGATCGCTCGGAGGTCATGTTGGAGGTCTATATGCCGCCTGGCACCGCCTTCAAAAATACCGAAGCGGTGGTTCATCAGTTGGAGCAGGCGCTGCTGCAGGAGCCAGAAACCGACCTGGTGGACTCCTATGTAGGCGGCGGTCCGCCGCGCTTCTTCCTGTCGTTGAACCCGGAGCTGCCGGACCCGGCCTTCGCCAAGATTGTGGTGCAAACGGCCGACGCCGATACGCGTGATGCCCTAATGGCAGCCATGCGCAAGCGAGTCGATGCTGGCGAGTTTCCGGGCGCACGGGTACGCGTGACTCAGCTGGTATTCGGCCCGCCCGTCCCTTTCCCGGTCGTCTTCCGCGTCAGTGGTCCTGAACTGGGGCCGTTGCGCGAGCTTGCCGAGCAGGTTCGTGAGCGGGTGGAGGCTAATGCCATGACCCGCGATACCTTTATCGATTGGGGCGAAAAGGCCAGCAGCTACCGACTGCAACTTGATCAAGATCGTTTGCGTTTGCTGGGCTTTACCCCCGCACAGGTCAAGACCCAGCTTAACGCTCTGCTGTCGGGTAATCCGATAACCGAGGTACGCGAAGGTAATCGTACGGTGTCGGTCGTGGTCCGGGCTATCAATGCGCAACGCGAGGATCTGCAAAACATCGAGAACCTGACAGTCACCAATGACGCCGGGCGTTCGATTCCGCTGCAACAGGTAGGGCGCTTTGTGCCAGTGATGGAAGATCCGATTCTGCGCCGTCGTGATCGTGAGCCGACCTTTGAGGTGCGGGCTGATATCGTGGCCGGCGTGCAGCCACCCGATGCCGAGATGGCAGCCTATGCCGACCTGGAAGAGCTGGTTGCCGGGTTGCCGCCGGGCTATCGAATCACCATAGGCGGCCCGGTAGAAGAAAGCGCGATTGCCAATAAGGCGTTGGCAGTGCTGTTCCCGGTGATGATTTTGCTGATGCTGGTAGTGATCATGTTCCAGGTGCGCTCATTCGGGGTGATGTTCATGGTCTTCGCTACCGCGCCTCTGGGGCTGGTGGGCGCGGTACCGGCACTGCTGATCTTCAATCAGCCGTTTGGCTTTAATGCGATTCTGGCGTTGATCGGCATTGGTGGGATTCTGATGCGCAACACCCTGATCTTCACCGACCAGATTCGCCAGAATCAGGACCATGGCATGTCTACGCACGAGGCCGTTGTCGAGGCAACGGTGCGCCGCGCACGCCCCGTGGTGCTGACGGCGTTGGCGGCCGCGCTGGCGTTCATCCCGCTCACGCTCTCGGTATTCTGGTCTTCATTGGCCTTTGTACTGATTGGCGGTGTGCTGATGGGTACTCTGCTTACGCTACTGTTTTTACCAGCGCTATGCAGTCTGGTGCTTGGCGCACGTAGCCAGGCGAAGCAGCAGCCAGCAGCCGCGACCAGTGGTCAAGTCTGAGGCTGCGTTCAGCCTGGCATGGGTATAGAATGACGGTCTGAATTTAAAGCGGGGAGTGTTATGCGTTATTCAGAAGATCACAAAGCCAAGACGCACCAGATGATTCTGGACGAGGCGGCGCGGCGGTTTCGTGCCGATGGCGTGGGCGCTACCGGGCTACAGCCGCTGATGAAGTCGTTGGGGCTAACGCATGGCGGCTTTTACGCGCACTTCAAGTCCAAGGATGATCTGGTTGAGCAGTCGCTACAGCATGCTGCAATGCAGCTAAAAGCGTCCCTGTCCTTGAAGACCGGCCCCGATGCACCCTTGTCGCAGCTCATCACCACTTACCTGTCGCCAGAGCACCGGGCCAATCCCGGTCAGGGCTGCCCCTTACCGACGGTGTCTGCCGAGCTGGGTCAGAAAGGGCAACCGAGCGCCACTACCGATCAGCTGATCCTGGATCGGCTGGCCAACATCACTGACAAGCTGTCGGGCGAGGACGCTGCGCAAGAGAGTGTGATGGTGCTATCGGCGATGGTCGGTGCCCTGATGCTGTCACGCAGCGTAACCGACCCTGCCCTGTCGGATGAGTTGCTCAATTGCGCGCGTGAGCAGTTGATCAAACTGGTGGATGCCCCGGCGGACTGATTCGCTGCCGGCCGGCCAGTCTGTCCTAGACAGCCCCAGTCGTTACCGCGGCCGGGGCTGTTGCGTTTCAGGCATAGCGAGCGGCGGGTTGCTTGTGCGACAGGTTGGGTGCCAATTGCATGCGTGCCTGCAGCAGGTTTTGCCAGTCGGCACTGTCGGGCAACGAGGGAATGGTCACCAGCTCCCCCTCATCAAATCCGCGTAGCGCCGCATCAACCATATCGCCCGCTTCCATGATCATGTGGTCGAATGACGAGTCCAGCGTCATTCCGCTGCGCTGCCATATCTCCGTTCGCGTCATGCCTGGCAATACTGCCTGTACCCTGACGCCCCGGTCGCCAATCTCGGCGTGCAGACTTTGCGTCAAGCTAAGTACATAGGCTTTGCTGGCAGCATAAACCGCATTGAACCTCTCTGGCAGCAGAGACGTCACGGAACCGAGATTGATAATGCCGCCTCGGCCAGCAATGCTGAAATTCACGGCCGCAGCGCTCGACAGCAGCGTGAGTGCCAGCACATTCAATTGCAGCAGGGCGGCAATGCTGTGTCGGTCGGACTCTGCCATCGAACCACTGAGCGCGACGCCGGCGTTATTCACTAGCAGGCTGATCTGGTGATCACGGCGCAGGCGCTGGGCTACTCGCTCTATCTCGATTGCTTCGCTTAAATCAGCGATCAGCACCTCAGCCGTCACGCCAAAACGCTCCTGCAGCCGTTGCGACGAGCGTTGCAGTCGCTGCTCATCGCGGGCTACCAGCAGCAGATTGTAGCCGCGTTCGGCGAGACGCTCCGCGTAGGTGGCGCCGATACCGGAAGACGCCCCGGTAACCAATGCGGTGCCCATGTTATTCGCTGTACTCATTTCAGGTGCTCCAGGAGAAAGGTCAACACGCTTTTGAATTACGGTTGTAATACTAGTTATATGTTGATTGTAATTCAATAGAGCTGGCGGGACTCCCGCTTGTTTTGAGTGTGACTGTTTGCAGGGAGGAATTGAGGCGGAGGATGTGGCGCCGACCCTGCGGTCGGCCCCACGGTCGATCAGGAGGTCAGCTTGAGCACGGTTTCTGCGACGTACTTGCCCTGATAGCGGGCAATCGTCTTTTCACGCTCGTCGGGCTGGCGTGAGCCGTCACCGCCAGCAATGGTGGTCGCGCCGTAAGGCGTGCCGCCGGCGCTTTGAGTGATATCGAACAGTTCTTCGGTGCCATAGCCGATTGGCAGCAGAATCATGCCGTGGTGAGCTAGCGTGGTCCAAGTGGAGGTAATGGTCATCTCCTGCCCACCGCCCGTGCCGGTGGAAGCAAATACACTAGCGACCTTGCCGTGCAGTGCGCCCTTGGCCCACAAGGCACCCGTCTGATCGAGGAAAGTGCGCATCTGCCCGCTCATGTTGCCAAAGCGGGTAGGCACCCCAAAGATGATGCCATCGTAATCGCCCAGTTCGGTCGGGCTGGCTACGTCGGCGGCTTGATCGGTCTTGCCGCCAGCGGCCTTGAAGGCTTCATCCGGCATGGTTTCCGGCACTCGCTTGATGGTGACGCTAACGCCGTCCACCTGCTTGGCACCTTCGGCTACCACCTGCGCCATGGTTTCAACGTGGCCGTACATGGAATGATAAAGTACCAGCAATTTCGCCATTGTCGTGACTCCCGGAGTTAAGTGAATAGCTACTGTAATGCCGTGGTTGCTGCCGCAAGGTAAATGCGCACGGCTTCATAGGAACTACCAGCATAGAGCATAAGGTCTGGACGTAGGTTCCCTAAAGTCTTCGGCCAAGCAGGTCAGCAGGACTTTTTGGTTGGCCAGCAAGCCGGAGTTTCCGCGCATGTCTATGCAGCTTTGTGTATTTGACTCAGCCCCCCCGACGCGCATGCTAAGGACTGGTTCTCAGCTGGAGGTAAGCACATGTCGAATGAAACTCAAAAAGTTGCGTTGGTCACCGGAGCTTCTCGTGGCATTGGCGCCGAGATTGCGCGGCGTTTGGCGGCAGATGGTTTCGCTGTGGCGATCAATTACGCTAACAGTGCTGCAGAAGCGGAAAAACTGGTCGCTGAGTTACGCGCCGGTGGCGCCCGCGTGACGGCTATCCCGGCTGACGTGGCGCAACCCGAGCAGGTGCGTGAGCTTTTTGTGCAGTGCGAACAGCAGCTGGGTTCGTTAGACGTGCTGGTTAACAATGCTGGCATCATGCAAACCATGCCATTGGTCGATACCCCAGACGAGGTGTTCGAGCGTACTTTTGCGGTGAACGTGCAGGGCGTCTTTGGTTGCCTGCGCGAAGCTACCAAGCGGATGAATGATGGCGGGCGCATCATCAGTCTGTCGAGCTCGGCCCTGGCTTTGAAGATGCCGGGTTATGCGGTTTATAACGCCAGTAAGGCCGCAGTTGAGGCGATGACGCAGGTATTGGCCAAGGAGCTGCGCGGTCGACAGATTACGGTTAACGCGGTCGCGCCAGGGCCAGTGGAAACCGAGCTGTTTCTGGATGGCAAAACCGTAGAGATGGTGCAGCGCCTGGCGCACATGTCGCCTTTGGAGCGGCTGGGGCAACCCGACGATATCGCTGCTGTGGTGTCTTTTCTTGCTAGTGCACAGGGCGGCTGGGTGAACGGCCAGGTTCTTCGCGCTAATGGCGGCATTGCCTGACCGGCAATCGGCCTGCGTTCAGCTGCGCGGCTTGCGCAGTGGGTCGAGCAGCGCGCTGAGGCCGTTGTGATCAATTTCTTGCATGAGTTGCAGCAGTCGGCCGACTTCGCTATTGGGAAAGCCCTCACGGGCAAACCAGTTGAGGTAATGCCCGGGTAGGTCGGCGAACAGGCGTCCTTTGTATTTGCCGTAGGGCATCTCGCGGCTGACCAGCAGGAGCAGGTCTTCAGGTTTCATAGGTATGCCTCTGCAGTTGTCAGGGTTGCGGCCATTATGCCGCAGCAAAGCGGACTGAATCGAACGGAAATCGTCCTTGTATGGCGCGCTCGTCAGCTCGACGGGCTTGTGTGCGCCGAATCCGGTAAGCTGCGCGCCTGTTTGTTTCCAACTGTGCACTTGATGAGAGAGTCTTTATTCATGCTGTTGAAAGCCCTCCGCGTTGGCCTTGGCCAGCTAATTATTTTTCTGAGTTTCATCACCCGCCCAAGCAAGATGAAGCGTGATGCAGAGGCGCAAGCCAAAGTAGATCAGGCCGCTGCGCAACTGAGCCTGTATCAGTTCAATGCCTGTCCGTTCTGCGTGAAGACCCGTCGCACGCTGCGTCGCTTGAATCTGCCGATTGCCCTGCGTGATGCCAAACACAACCCGGAAGCACGTCAGGCGCTGCTGGAACAGGGCGGCAAGATTCAGGTGCCCTGTCTACGCATTGATGAGGGTGAGCAGACCACTTGGCTGTATGAATCAAAGGCGATCAACAGCTATCTGGAACAACGCTTCGCCGCTTGACCTGCTATACTTTTGTTAGACCCCTAGGCGTTTACGCAGGCGCGTGAAGTTACCGCGGTCTAGCCCCAGTGCCTGTGCTGCCTGTGCCTGGTTGTTTTGATGCTGCGCTAACGCGGCTTCAATGCGGCTGCGCTGGAATTGCTCAGTAGCTTGACGCAGGTTGAGCCCAGCGGTGCCGGGCTGCTCGTGATCAGCCGTTGTGATCATGGGGGCTGATGGTGCCGCGCTGATATCCAGCATATCGGCGCTGAGAGTCAGCAGTTTGCGACTGTCATCCTGAGTGAGACGGGCGCGCAGCACCGCGCGGCTGATTAGGTGCTCTAGTTCGCGCACGTTGCCCGGCCAGTCGTAGCTGAGTAGCGCCTCCCGCGCATCAGCGCTTAAGCGCAAGCCGCGCAGGCCCATGCGCCGCCGATTCTGCTCAAGAAAGTGACCCGCCAACAGCAATACGTCCTTGCCGCGTGTCCGCAAGCTGGGCGCCTCGATGGGATACACACTCAGGCGGTGATAAAGGTCGGCGCGAAAATGCCCGGCCGCGACTTCCTTGTGCAGGTCGCGATTGGTCGCGGCGATGATGCGCACGTCCACCTGATGCTGCGCATCACTGCCCACCCGCTGTATTTCACCGCTCTGCAGCGCGCGTAGCAACTTGGGTTGCAGGGCTAGCGGTAGTTCACCGATCTCGTCGAGAAACAGAGTGCCGCCGTTGGCCAGTTCAAACTTGCCCGCACGTTTTTGTGCCGCGCCCGAGAAAGCACCGCGTACATGGCCGAACAATTCACTTTCCACTAAATTATCCGGTAGTGCTGCGCAGTTAACATAAACCAGTGGTGAGTCACTGCGCGCCGAGCTAGCGTGCAGGCGCCGGGCTATCAGCTCCTTGCCCACACCGGTTTCGCCGGTGATAAGCACCGCCAAATCGGATTGCGCGACCATGTCGATCTCGCCGCGCAGACGTTGCATGGCCGCGCTCTGGCCGATTAACTCCTGCTGGCCAAGGTCGGCTACTACCGCCTGAGCCATTTGCTGATGCCGTTCGGCGCGGTCCTGCAGGCGGCTGATCAGGTTAGCGATTTTTACCGTGGCCTCGGTCAGACGGGCAAAGGCGCGCAGATCCTGCGGGTCGATACGGTCAAAGGCACCGGGCTGCATGGCGTCGAGTGTCAGTACACCCCAAGGGGCATCATCGACATACAGCGACAGGCCCAGGCAGTCGTGGACGTGTAGCTCGCCCGGGCGCTCCTGCACCAGGCCGTCGTAAGGGTCAGGCAGGGGCGAGTCGGCATGGAAGCGCACCGGCTCACGGCTGAGCAGAATTTTCGCTAACCGAGGCTGCGCTTCCACCTCGAAGCGGCGACCCAGCGTGTCGGTACTAAGCCCATCAATGGCCAGCGGCACCAGTACTGAGCCGCGCAGCTGTAACAGCGCAGTTGCATCGCAGGGAAATACTTGCCGTAACCCCTGCAGTAGATTTTGCAGTCGCTGCTGGGGCGGTAGCTCGCGCGATAGGTCGGTGGTGATGGCAAGAAACACGTCAGCGGTGTTTGGTGTTGTCATAAAGACACCATGTAGTCATAAAGACAGCGGTATTGCTGTTGTCATTATGACTCATTCTGAGCTGAAGGCCAGTAAAAACGCTGGTTTCTGGCTTGGCACGCGCTGTGCTCTGTATTTGAGTAAGCAAATGCCATGAGGAATCACCATGCTCTCGCAACACAGCAAAGACATCATTGCCGCTACCCTGCCCGCGGTCAAAATCCACGCTACTGATATTACCGGCGTCTTCTACCCGTTGATGTTCGAGCGTTATCCGCAAGTGAAGGCCTACTTCAATCAGGCGCATCAGCAACAGGGTACGCAGCGTCAGGCGCTGGCGAATGCCGTCGTTGCTTACGCCAGCAACCTGGATCGCCTGGAAGTGCTCGGCGACGCGGTCTCTTTGATTGTCCAAAAACACGTGTCGCTGGGCATTCAGCCGGAACATTATCCGATTGTCGGCGAGTGTCTGCTGGCGGCCATCCGGGAGGTGCTCGGTGAGGCGGCGAGCGACGAGGTGCTGGCCGCTTGGGGCGAAGCTTACGGTCAGCTGGCCGATCTGTTGATTGGCGCTGAAGAGCAAAACTACCAGTTGAACGCGCAAATGCCCGGTGGATGGCGCGGCGAGCGTAGTTTTACCCTGCAGCGCAAGGTACGTGAGAGCGAGGTGATTACGTCTTTTTATCTGGTGGCCAGTGACGGCGGCGCGCTACCCGAGTTCAAACCGGGGCAGTATGTTTGCTTGATCCTGCAGATTGATGGGCAGACCGTACGCCGCAACTATTCACTGTCGGATTGCCCCGGCCAGCAGCACCTGCGCATCAGCGTAAAGCGCGAAACCGGCGGTGTGGTTTCACCTCATCTGCACGACCAGCTGAATGAAGGCGATGAGCTGTTGTTGACCGCGCCAAGTGGCGATTTCGTGCTGAACGACAACACGCGTCCGCTGGTGCTGTTGAGTGGCGGAGTGGGCATTACGCCGACCTTAAGTATGCTCAAACCGGCATTGGACAGCGGTCGTGAAGTGCACTTTCTGCATGCCGCGCTGAACAGCGAACACCACGCATTCCGCGCTCAAGTTCAGGCGCTGAAGCAGCAGTACAGCAACCTTAAAGTGAGCTACGCCTACAGCAACCCGCTGCCGCAGGACGCGGACCAGGCACACGGTTTTTTTGATGCCGCCAAGCTGGACCAGCTGTTGCCGGCGGAGCGTGATCTGGATGTGTACTTCCTTGGCCCTAAGCCCTTTATGCGTAACTGTTATCAAGTGCTGCCGGCTCTGGGAGTGCCTGCGGCCAACCTGCGCTATGAGTTCTTCGGACCGTTGGAAGACATGAGCGCCTGACCTACACACCATGCGCTATGGATTTACGCAGGCGGGCAATCTCGTCTGCATTCTTTAATTTAAAAATATCTTATCTAAATTCAATTATTATTGATTTGTTGTTACTTAAATTTGTCGGCAGACTAGCGCGGCCTTGAGTTCTGCCCGATAAATTTCAGAGTGAAACGGATCCTTAATGACCCTTAATACACCTACCTCCGCCAATCCAATAGCGCCGTTGTATAACTACGACGTGGTCCGCAAGTTCACTCTGATGACACTGGTTTGGGGCGTCTTGGGCATGGGTATGGGCGTGTTACTTGCTGCTCAGCTGGTCTGGCCTGAACTGACGCTAAACCAGCCCTGGAGCGCTTTTGGACGCCTGCGCCCCATTCATACCAATCTGGTTATCTTTGCCTTTGGCGGTGGCGCTTTGTTCGCTACGTCGCTATACGTCGTGCAACGCACTAGCCGCGTGCGCCTGATATCCGACAAGCTCGCCAGCTTTGTATTCTGGGGCTGGCAGGCCAGCATTGTGGCGATCATCATTAGCTATGCGCTGGGCTATACCACCAGCAAAGAATACGCAGAAATGATCTGGCCGATTGCAACCTGGGTAACCGTGGTCTGGGTTGCCTATAGCTACCTGTTCTTCGCCACCATTGCCAGGCGCAAAGTTTCGCACATCTATGTTGGTAACTGGTTCTACGGCGCTTTTATAGTGGTGACTGGCTTGGTCCATGTGGTTAATCACATTTCCGTCCCTATCAGCCTGCTGCAATCCTATCCGGTGTATGCCGGTGCCACGGACGCGATGATCCAGTGGTGGTACGGGCACAGTGTGGTGGGCTTCATTCTGTCGGTTGGTTTTCTTGGCATGATGTATTACTTCGTGCCCAAGCAGGCGGAACGGCCCATCTACTCGTATCGACTGTCGATCGTACACTTTTGGGCGATCATCTCCCTGTATATCTGGGCTGGCCCGCATCACCTGCATTACACCGCACTGCCGGACTGGGCCCAGTCACTGGGCATGGTGATGTCGATCATTCTGTTGGCGCCCAGCTGGGGCGGTATGATCAACGGCATGATGACGCTCTCGGGTGCTTGGCATAAGTTGCGCACCGATCCGATTCTGCGTTTCTTGGTGGTGGCGCTGGCGTTCTACGGTATGTCTACTTTTGAAGGTCCAATGATGGCTATCAAGACGGTGAACGCGTTATCGCATTACACCGATTGGACCATCGGCCACGTCCACGCCGGCGCGCTCGGTTGGGTGGCGATGATCAGTATTGGCACTCTCTACCATATGGTGCCTAAACTGTGGGGCCGCGAGCAGATGTACAGCACCGTGCTGATCAACGCGCACTTCTGGCTGGCTACCATCGGCACGGTTCTCTACATCGTTGCGATGTGGGTCAACGGTATTACCCAAGGCTTGATGTGGCGCGCAGTTAACGTCGACGGCACGGCCACCTATTCGTTTGTCGAAGCGTTGGAAGCCAGCCACCCCGGCTATGTTGTGCGATTGATCGGTGGCGGTATGTTTGCCAGTGGCATGTTGTTGATGGCTTATAACGTATGGCGCACCTTGCGTGCCGCACCTAAGCGTTCAGCCGTTGACGCTACCCACGCGGGAGCTAGCGCGTGAGCCTTTATCTCTTGCTACTGGCTGTCGCCGTGTTTTGGCTGGGGGTTTCATTAAGTCAGCGCCGCTTGGTCGGCAGTGAGTTGGAAGAGGCAGCAGCGCTGCCGTTTATTGAAGAGCCGCAAGTCGATTCACAAGGCCGTTCCGGCGACCTGTTTCAAGCCTGAGGGTCTTTTACTTAAGGCGTCTGGCAATCTTGCATGAGTGATATGTTTTTGAGTTTATCGCGTCGTTTCACCGGGATTATCCCCACACTGACCAATACCCGCCCACGGGAATGGCTGCGTGCCTCGGTGGGTGCTTCTCTGGGTATTCTGTTCAGCGTTTGGCTGTGCCAGCAGTTATTCGGCCTGTCCGTTGCGTTGCTGTTGATTGGCCCGCTGGGCGCTTCTGCCATTTTATTATTCGCTGTGCCCTCGGGTGCCCTAGCGCAGCCTTGGTCGATTCTGGGCAGCTATTTTTTGGCGTCGGTAGTCGCTACCGCGGTTGCTCATTATGGCGGCCATACATTGGACATGGCGGCGCTGGCGACGGGCGTCACACTGGTGTGCATGTTTGTGCTGCGCTGCGTGCACCCGCCGGGCGGCGCGGTCGCGCTCGGTGTGGTCCTCGCTGGCCCGGCGTTGCAGGCGCTGAGTGAAATGGCGATCTTGCCGGTCATGCTGAATGCTTTTGCGTTGCTGGCCAGCGCGCTGCTCTATAACAATCTGACCGGCGTGCCATATCCCAAACGCCCGGCGCCAGCGATTGATCTGCACCACACCAATGATCGCTCGCCAGAGTTGCGAGTGGGCATTACCGATGCGGATATGGATGCGGCATTGGATGAGTTTGGCGAGTTTGTAGATATCACCCGCGAGGATCTGGCACTGATTATCCGCAAAACTGAGGGGTCGGCGCTGCGCCGCAGTATGGGCGAGATTCGGGCCGGCGATATCATGTCCCGCGATTTGCGCTGGGCAACGCCCGAGACCAGTGTGCGCGAGGCCTTGCAGTTGTTGCAGCATCACCGCCTGCGCGTGCTGCCGGTACTGGATGCTGAGCTGAAACTGGTGGGTATTGTCAGCCTGGTGGATCTGTCTGACTTCGCAGGCCGCGCGGGTGGCCGTCGCTTGTTGCGTCGTGGCGGCGGCCAGAAAACGCCGCTCAGTGAGGTTATGAGTTCACGCGTGGTGGCGGTCGATCGTCATTGCCACATTGTTGATCTGGTGCCCATGCTGTCGAGCCAAGGGCTGCATTGCCTGCCAGTGCTTGAGCAAGGGCAGCTAGTCGGTCTGATTACGCAAACCGATCTGATTGCTGCGCTGCATCGGGATTTGTTGATGCATCTGAATTAGCCGGATGGCGACTACAGCGCAGGATTCCAGCGCTGTGACCAATCGGTGCTATCTCTTGCCGCTTCACGCAGCAAGCCGATGGCCTGTTGCAGGACCGGGGTGTCGCGCTCGCGGGAGTAAACCAGATAAGTAGGGAAGCTGAATTCCGGCGCCATTGGCACGCGTAGTAATACACCGCTGTCGAGATAGCTTTGTACTACCCGCGTGCGAAAGTAGCCCGATCCGCCACATTCCAGCAGGTATTGCAGCGCCAGTGGACCGAGATTGAAACTGAGTTCTGCCTTGGCTTTGTCGGGCAGCGCAGCGTCATGTTGGCGCCGGAACCCTTCGCCCCAGTCGATATAGATATAGGGTTCCGGGTTCTGCGGCAGGTAAACCTGAATCAGCTTTTCTTCCAATAGCTCTTCTACCTGCAAGCCGGGCCAGTAAGCCGGCTGAAATACCAGTGCGGCGTCCAGCGTGCCTTGTTCGAGCTTGCGTAGCAGGACCGCGCCATCACCCACTTCGGTGCGAATTGCGTGGCTGCTTATTTGGCTACGCAGTTTGCGTACCCAATGCAGAATCAGCGGGTTGTGCAGGCTGGTTTCACCGCCCACGTGCAGTACGTTATCGAAGCCCTTGAGCAGCGGAAGATCGCGTTGCGCCGCCTCCCATAGCTGTACCATCTGATTTGCATAGGCAACAAAGGCTTCGCCGTCGGCGGTTAGTCTGGCGCCGGCGCGGTTGCGCACAAAAAGGGTGCAGTTGAGCTGGCTTTCCAGGCTCTGCACCCGCGCTGTGATTGCGGCCTGGGTCACGTGCAATTGCTCGGACGCGGCAATCAAACTGCCGCTGCGCACTATTTCCAGAAAGGTTCGTGCCAGGCTTATGTCCATTGCAGGTCAGGCGCTCTGGTAGCTGTCGATCACTTCCTGCGCAGCGCGAAAGGCATCAATGGCTGCTGGTACGCCGGCATAGACCGCACAATGCAGCAGGGCTTCGCGGATTTCTTCAACCGTGCAGCCATTGTTCAGCGCGCCGCGTACATGGCCTTTGAGTTCTTGCGGGCACTTGAGCGCGGTTAGCGCGGCCAGGGTGATCAGGCTGCGTGTTTTGCGGTCCAGCCCTTCGCGGTTCCAGACGCCGCCCCAGGCGTGCTCATTGACGAACTCCTGTAACGGTTGGCTGAATTCGGTGGCGTTGTTCAACGCGCGATCAACAAAGGCGTCGCCCATGACTTCGCGGCGTACTTGCACGCCTTCCAGTTTGCTATTGCTCATCAGATGTTCCTCCATTTAATTCGCTTGATCGGCGGCAAGTCATTTACGTTGCGCGATCCAGATAGTGTGGCGGGTACCGCTGTTGCCGTGCGCATATACCTGCTCTTCACGCGCCTTGAAACCAGCCTTGGCGAGGCGTTGCGAGAAGGCCCGGTCGGCACTGGCCGACCAGACCGCCAGGGTGCCTTTGGGTCTTAGCGCGCGTGCGCAGGCTTCCAGCCCGCCAGGTGAGTACAGCCAGCTGTTGGATTTTTGGGTCAGGCCTTCTGGGCCGTTATCTACATCCAGCATGATGGCATCAAAACCGCTTGTTTCGGCCTTTAGCAGTTCGGCTACATCCTGGTTGGCTACGCGGGTGCGCGGATCGTTAAGGGGATGGCCGGACTTGGCGCCGAGCGCGCCCTTGTTCCACTCGATCACCCCGGGCACCAGCTCGGCTACGATTGCCTCGGCATCAGGGCCAAGATGCTGTAGCGCCGAGGCCAGAGTAAACCCCATACCCAGGCCGCCAATCAGTACCCGCGCGCCGGGCTTGCTGTTCAGGTTGCGACACGGGATGGCTGCGAGCGCATCCTCCGAGCCGTGGGTGCGGGTATTCATCAACTGCCCGCCTTTGCCGCCCTGAATCTTGATGACGAAGTCCTCGCCGTATTCAAACAGGCAGAGTGCATCGGTGGTGCCGGGAATAGGGGCGGTGTCGAGCAGGATGAAACGTTTCATGGCGGGTCCGTAGGCAACAAAGGCTGGATTCTAGCAGCCAGAACGCCGCCAGTGTGCTCGCCGCATTCGATCAGATAGACTGGTCTGTATAAAATGTCCGCCACCGTCCTCAGGTAACTGCCATGGCCGCTGCCGCCAAGCACCGCAATAGCATCATCGCTTCAGCCATTCGTCTGTTCCGCCAGCGTGGCTACGCCGCCACCGGCCTGAACGACATTCTCAAACATAGCGGCGCGCCCAAGGGCTCGTTATATCACTACTTTCCTGGCGGCAAAGAGCAGCTGGGTGAAGAGGCGGTGGTGGTTGCCGCTAGCGTCGTCACTCAGACCCTGGCAGAGCTACGCGCCAAACACGCCAGTGCGGCGGACATGCTCAGAGGCTATGGTCAGTTGCTGGCTGGCTGGATGACGCAGGCGGAGTTCGCCGAGGGCTGTCCGATCGCCACCACGCTGCTGGAAACTACGCCGAAGTCGCAACCGCTGGCTCTGGCCGGGCAGCAAGCATTTGCCTGTTGGCGTGGGGTGTTTGTGGCGCAGCTGCAGGACGATGGGGTGGCAGCCGAGCGCGCGCAACGCTGGGCGCAGCTGATGATCATCACGGTTGAAGGCGCCATGTTGATGGCGCGGGTGCAAGCCAGCGCGCTACCCATTACCCAGGCCTGCGATGATCTGGCCGTATTAATAGAAACCACTGACCCTGCACGTTAAAACCCTTACTGCTGTGCTGCCATTCTCCTTCCGCTAGCGGCTTGAGCTTCTCTTAACCAGCCCTTTATGAGAGTTTGACTCCTCATTGATATTATATAGACTGGTCTACATCAAAATAATAAGCACGGAGTGGATTATGAGCGACGCGGAGATTCCGGCCGGGTACCAACTACATGACCGCCGCAGCGGCCTGACTGACCCCTGGCAGCCCATCTATCAACGCCCTCACAACGATGGACTGAGCCTGGGGCTGCGCGCAGGAAAGGCGCATGTGAACAGCCGCGAGTTTGTGCACGGCGGCTTGATCTCGGCGCTGGCAGACAATGCCATGGGGCTGAGTTGCGCCGCGCGCATGTCGGATATTCGGGGTCTGGTGACTGTCAGCATGACGCTCGACTATCTGGGTGTCGCGCGTCAGGGCCAGTGGCTCGAGGTGCGGGCAGAAGTGCTGCGCACCGGCGGCTCGCTGTGTTACGCGGCGGCGCGGATCTATGCCGACGAGCAGCTGTGCGCTTCTGCCAGTGCCGTTTTCAAAGTCGCGCGCTGACCCACCATCCTATAGCCAGAGGTAAGCCATCATGCAGAAACATCAACCATTGCAGGACAAGATTCAGCAGATACTGCCCATGGCCGCGTTCAACCGCTGGCTGGACCTGCAGCTGGTGTCGGCGGCACCGGGTGAGGTGACTTTGCATGTGCCATGGCGTGACGAGTTTGGCCAGTACAGCGGTTTTCTCCACGCGGGTATTTTGGGCGCGCTGATCGATACCGCCTGCGGCTTTGCCGCCATCACCCAAACTGATCGCGTGCTGGCCTCACAATACACGGTGCGCTGCCTGCGGCCAGCCGTTGCTGAAACTTTTGTGGTGCGCGGCTGGGTGGTCAAGCCGGGTCGACAGCAGGTTTTTTCCGCAGCGGAAATTTACGCGTTGGGTGATGAGTCGCGCAAACTCTTTGCCGTTGGTGATGCGATGTTGGTGCCGGTAACGGCCTGAATTCTGGCGCGTGCCAGCCAGAAAAGCCCCGCCAGCTTCATGCTATGCGGGGCTTTTCAGTCGTTGTGCTGAGCGTTAGAACTCCTGCACCGTTGGGCGCAGCACGATCTCGTTGATGTCTACGTCGTCTGGTTGCTCGATGGCGTAGGCGATGGCGCGGGCGACTGAATCAGAGGGAATCGCCTGCCGATAGAAATCCTTTACGGTGTTGGCGCTCTGCTCATGCGAGCTGCCGAACTTGAGTTCGGAGTCGACCGCACCGGGCAGTATGGTGGTAATGCGAATCGCCCCGCCCACTTCGTGGCGCAGACCCTCACTGATTGCGCTGACGGCATACTTGGTGCCGCTGTAAACGGTGCCGCCGGGGCTGAATACCTTGATACCGGCTACCGAGGAAATATTGATGAAGTGCCCGCTGTTCTGCTGCTGGAAGATCGGCAGTGCCGCCGCGATGCCGTAGAGCACGCCCTTGATGTTGATATCAATCATGCGGTCCCACTCATCAACCTTGGTTGCGGACAGCGGAGCTATGGCCATCAGGCCCGCATTGTTGATCAAGACATCGATGCGACCGAAGTGCTCAACCGCACCCTGGATCAGTGTTTGTACCTCTTGCTGGCGCGTCACGTCGGTTGCAAAGGCGATGGCCTTACCGCCAGCGGCAGTAATTTCATCTACCAATTGGTCCAGTCGATCCTTGCGGCGAGCGGCCAATACAACGCTGGCACCAAGGGATGACAGGTGACGTGCTGTAGTTTCACCAAGACCGCTGCTGGCACCGGTAATAACAACAACCTTATTCGCAATATTGTGCTGCATAAAAACCTCCAAAGGTTCGCGTGGCGAGGCAAATGAGTGCCCGACCTAGGGTGAAATTATGCAAGCGTGCGGCGTTGCCTGGAATGAAATGCTTTGGATTGAACTATTCCGATAAATGGAATAAAAAGACTTATGCACAATCGAATTCAGTTACTCCGTATTTTCTGCAGCGCCGCAGAAGCCCCCAGTTTTAGAGAGGCGGCCAGTCGCCTGGGCACTTCCCCGCAAACCGTCACTCGGGCGGTAAAAGAGCTTGAAGATCTGCTTGGCGAGCCGTTGTTTCATCGCAATACCCGGCAGATTCGCATCACTACTTTCGGCGAAAGCATGGCGCTGCAGGCGCGTGAAGCATTGGCGACGGTCGATGGCCTGTTCAGTCGTAATCGTCAGGCTGCCGAGGCTGCTGATACGGTCGGCCGGGTCGGCATAGCCGCGCCGCATGCGGTAGGGCGGCGTTTTCTGCTTGAGCTGCTACTGCCCTTGTTGCGCGAACACCCGGGGTTACAGCTGGATATCCGACTGGATGACGAGCCGACCGATGTGGTGGGCGCACAGATCGATGTGGGCGTGCGTATTGGTGGTATGCAGGACCGTAGCTACATTGCTCGGGCGGTGACACCTATAGGGTTTATGGTGGTCGCCAGCCCGGCGCTATTGGAGCAGGCGACAATACCAACAAGGCCTGCGGAGTTGCTGGAGCGCCCCTTGTCGGTGGTGATTGACCGGCGTACCGGCAAGCCGTGGCCGTGGATGTTTCGTGGTAGCGAAAACCTGCTGGTGCCGCGTCCGGCGTTTCGCTGTGACGATGCGGAGGCAGAGCTGGATGCCGTGCTTGCCGGTTTGGCGATAGGCCAAATACCGACCTATCTGGCATTGCCGTACGTAGCGGATGGGCGCTTGGTGTCATTGCTGGATGCCTATGCACCCGAGCCAACGCAGCTGTACGTGTATCGTCCGCAGCGGGGCCCCATTTCTGGCCGGGTGCGTTTGGTGTACGAGCACTTGTGCGCGGCTTTTGCTGACCCGCTACAGTTTCCACGCTAGCCCTAAGGCAGATACAAAAACACCCGCCGGAGCGGGTGTTGGTAGTCGGTGTTCAGCGCTAGAGCTTGGGTCGACGCCCGATGATGAACGACACGATAAAGAGTACCAGGAAGACCAGGAACAGAATCTTGGCGATACCAGTCGCGGTGCCAGCAATACCACCGAAGCCCAGAACGGCAGCGATGATGGCGATGATCAGGAATGTAATAGCCCAACTAAGCATAATGTTTCTCCTTGTTATAAAGCCTTTCGGCGCTTCCCTTTAGTAGGGGCAGTCGCACTGGCTCTGACTTCGGTTTGTCAGGCCAGAGCGAAGCTCCGGCCATGATCAAAACGCGTTAACTACGTTATTGCGTACCGCTGAAACTTACTGCGCTTTCTTCAGGTCTCGCATGCGATCGTGGCAAGCGCGCACTTTCGGCATTTGCGTTGCAAGGTCGGCGCGAAGATCTGGCTCGTTGCTTGCCATGGCATCTTCAAACGCATGCAGAATGCGGTCCTCTGCCTCTTCCAGCTGAGCAATGTAGGTGGCACCTTCATCACTCGACAGTGCTGCACGAGTATCGGCGTATACCTGACGGATCTTGCCGGTCATGGTGCCACCGCTCGCAGGCTGCTCGTGGTTGGCAGCAACTTTGCCTTCCAGTGCTGCGATCACTTCAGTTTTGGCGTGAGCCATGTCAGTGAACAGCGCCTTGAGTTGCGCGTCTTTTACCTCGTCACGTGCGTGGTCATAAAAACGCTTGCCGTCACGGGTGATTTCGATCAGCTCATTCAGTTCGGATGTCTTGTCGCTCATGATCTATCTCCTGCTATTCAATTGGATTAACTGTAGCGGTGAAGCAGGCCAGCCTTGTGGGCCGGCCTGACGATCAGTTGGCGGTGTGCAGGGCGTCTGCAGACACGTCGGTAACGCCTTTGATGTTTTTCGCAGTGCTAACGGCCAGGTCCTTCTCGGCATCTGTCATAACCGTGCCGCTGAGAGAAACTACACCGTTTTTGGTGTCTACCGAGATATCCAGACCGTCCAGGTTGCTGCTCAGCAGGTAGCTGGATTTGATCTTGCTGGTAATCCAGGCATCGCTGATGGCTTCACCGGCTTCGTCAGCGGTGTTCTGAGCTTTGGCGGCGGTGGTAGCGTTCGCGCTGACTTCAATGTTGTTCTCAACACGGCGCACGCCGTCGGTGTCTTTGGCGAGCATGCCAGCCAGGTCCTTGGCTGCATCAGATTGGGCTGTGCCTGTCAGGGTAACAACATGGTTGTTGGTTGTTACGTTGACGTCCAAACCTTCGGTGTTGCTATTCCACAGTAGCTTTGACTTGATCGTCGCTGTAGTGGTGGCGTTGCTGAAGCTCTGTGACAGAGTAGGTTCGCCGTTTTCAGTTTTCTTGGTCTCAACATCAGGATTGACCGTCAACTGGTTGTCTACTTCGGTTACGCCGTCGATGCTCATGGCCACTTCTTCGGCCAGGTCGCGATCCACGTCGTTCTCTACTTCACCCGTCAACTTGGCGACGCCGTTCTCGACATCTACATCAATGCTGAAGGGATTCAAATGGCGGTTCAAGGCAATTGCTGTCCAGACAGAACCTTCCTGGCGGGCTTCAGCCAGATCGCCATTGTCGGCATGGGCAGCCAGCGGCATCATGCCGATAAGGCCGGCGGTAGCGGTAGCAAGTGCGATTGATTTCATCTTGAACATGGGTGTTTCTCCTGTGACGCGTTTTTGTCCGTGTTCGGCGCTTTCTCTGCCGCCGATGTAATAACTGTTGCACGGGCTGTGCCAGCTTTTTTATTTTGAATAAATCAATAAAAACAATGGCTTGTGCTGTTTTGACGAAGTGCCATCACTTGCGCTTTGCACGACGCGGCTATTTCCTTCGTGCAAATTGCAAGACTCGAAAGGCTGTTAGGAGGGGCAGTGCTAATGGCTGGGGCGGGTTACGTTAAAGTGCGCGCTGGTAAACAGTATTGCGCATCAGCCTGTGATCTATTGCAGGCTCTATACTGTATGTTGTTGGCCAGTGGATTTTGATCACCTTGTGGAGTATTAAAATGCGTTCTTTATTTTTACTGTTGCCTGCGCTGCTATTGATGTCTGCTTGTCAGGGTGCTGCAGTGCAGCCTGATTACGATACCTCACGCAATTTTGCCGACTACCGCACTTGGCAGTTTGCCGAGCCTGCCGTGTCTTCGCTGCCGGAAAATGATCCCCGTCTCAGCGGTGAGTTGATCAGTGATCGGGTCAAGGATTCGGTAGCCAATCAGATGGAGTTGCGTGGCCTGCGTCCGCCAGTAGCGAACCAGGGGGCTGATCTGAAGGTGAAGACTTACCTGATGATTGAGAATCGTCAGGACAATGTCAGTACCAGCTTTGGTGGCTACTGGGGTACCGGTTGGGGTGGTTTCTGGGGCGGTCCGTCGATTCAGACCCAGCGGATTGACTATAAAGAGTTGATTTTGCAGATAGACATGCTCGACGCCAGCGATGGCAAATTGGTGTGGCGTGGCAGCGAAGGCGAAACATTGAGCGATCGTCCGCAGTCACCAGTCAAGCGCGACGAGCAGATCAATCGTCTGGTAGGCAAGATTCTGGGTAGCTTCCCACCAAACTGATTTGGTGGGGAGTATCTAGATTACATGCTGGCGAGCATAGGTTGCTCGCCACGGAGTTTGATCACGTCCGCTCTGGGCGGTGCGCCAAACATGCGCCGATACTCGCGGCTAAAGTGTGAAGGGCTTTCGTAACCTACACGATAACTGGCAGTCGCCGCTTCCAGCCCCTCACTTAGCATCAGCCTGCGCGCTTCGTGTAAGCGCAATTTCTTCTGGAATTGCACCGGTGACATCCGCGTTACCTGCTTGAAGCTGTGAAACAGGGTGGATTCGCTCATATTTACATCTTCAGCCAGGTCTCGCACGCGCAGCGGCTCGGCAAATCTGTCTTTGAGTACCGCAATGACTTTGGAGATGCGATGAGCCTGGCTGTCGGTAGAGACAAAGTCGCGCATGCGCCAGCCCATCTCGCCGATTAGCGCGCGGTAAATGATCTCGCGGCGGGCCAGCGGTGCCAGAATGCGACAGTCTGCGGGTGACTCAAGTAAAGATACCAATCGCGTCATGGCCTCCAGAATGCCCACATCTACCGGGGCCACACAGAGCCCGCAGGAGGCCGCTGGGCAGTCACGTTGCTGATCCAATGGAGGTAGGGTATCGCCTAACTCGAGCACCATTTCCGCTACTTCCTGCGGATCTATTGCCAGCTTTACCGCCAGGTAGGGCGTTTCTGGTGAGGCATCCACCACGCAGCCCACAACGGGAAGCTCTACCGCCGAGATCATATAGGTCAGTGGGCCGTAAATGATTTCCTTGTCGCCCAGCTGTAATGTCTTGCTGCCCTGCGCCATGACGCAAAGAGAAGGCTCGTATACCGAGGAGCTGACGCTGGTTGGATGATCGGCCCGAAAAACTTGCAAGCCGGGTATGCAGGTGTCTTGAACACCTTCTTCCGAGGTGTGCTTCACCACGAGCTCCGCTAAGCGGCGACACATGGGCGCTTCAGGTTGCGCAAGCTGGGCATTGATGTCGATCATGCGATAACACCTCGTTCTGGAGTTTCGCGATAGTATACGCATGAAGACTTAGACGCTGATTACAGCCTGATGTAAATTGCAGGATAAGGCAATAAGCTTGCAGGATCGCGCAAATCAACAGTTGTGGCAGGTTGTTTTGCCATTTTAAGGTGCGCTTTGCTGGTATTTTTGCCCTGCAAAGGTTCATTCAAGCGATTGCCTTTTTCTCTAATTAAGTAGAATTAGGCAATTCATGCGCAGAGCCGGGATACCTGCTCTGCGCCTGTGCGCGTATCTTTCCCTTCCATACCAGAGCCCAGTCCTACCGTCTCGTCTATTCGCGCGGTGAAACGCATTGCTTTTGCCAAAGCAGTGCTTTTTCAGCGTAGCGCCTGCGAGTCGGCTGTAGTGCTGTTGCCGGTCATTTTAATAGGGAGCAAAGAACAGATGAACACCTTCACCTTTAGGCGCGCGGGACAGCTGGGTATGGCGAGCGTCCTGGTAGCGCTGCTAGCGGGTTGTGATGCCAAGGGGCAAGAGGCGGCAACGCAACCACCACCGCCCGAGGTCGAGGTTGCCACTGTTAACGTCCGCGATGTAACGCTATGGGATACCTTCACCGGACGGATCGCCGCTCCGGAGACGGTCGCGTTGCGCCCCCGCGTCAGTGGTTATATTGATCAGGTTGCCTTTACCGAGGGTGAGCTGGTTAAACAGGGTGATGTGCTCTTCGTGATTGATCAGCGTCCTTATCAGGCGCGCCTGCAGATGGCCAAAGCCGAGCTTGAACGCGCTCGTAGCCAGCAGCGGCTGAGCAACCGTGAAGCGCAACGGGCCGAGCAGTTGTGGGAGCGCCGGGCGATTTCCCGTGAAGAGCTGGAACAACGCAGCGCGGCGCGTTCAATTGCTCGTGCAGGTGTGGACTCGGCTCAAGCGGCATTGGATAACGCCAAACTGGACCTCGCCTATACCGAAGTGAAAGCGCCGGTGGGCGGGCGCATGGGCCGGGCCGAAATAACCCGTGGCAACCTGGCTACCGCTGACAGCACCTTGTTGGCGACCCTGGTATCGGTTGATCCCATGTATGTGTACTTCGAGAGTGATCAACAGACTGCGGACGCTAATCCTTACGCCACGGCGGATCATGCAGTGGTGCCGGTGCGAGTTGGCCTGACCAACAGCGATGACTATCCGCACACCGGGCAACTGGATTTTGTCGATAACCAGTTCAATGCAGCGACGGGCACCTTGCAGTACCGCGCGGTCGTTGCCAATCCGCAGGGCAGTCTGCGACCCGGTCAGTTTGCTCGGGTACAGATGCCAGTAGCGGCAGGCAGCCAGACCATTCTGATTGATCAAAAAGCAGTATTGACCGATCAGGACCGCCGTTATGTTTACGTGCTCGATGAGCAGGATCACGCCAGTCGCCGCTTTGTACAAACGGGTCGCCGTTTTGATGGCCTGCTGGTGATCAGCGAAGGTCTCAGCAGTGGTGACCGCCTGGTGGTCAACGGGCTGCAGAAAATTCTCTTTCCGGGTATGCAGGTAGCGCCTCAGCCAGTGGCCATGGCGAGCACCGAACGTCAGGCCGCGGTGGCGCAGAACAGCTTCTAGGCAGCCATAACACACCTATAACCCAGTCATTATTGCCAGGGACGCGTTCAGCTGAGCGCGTCGAAGGGAGAGTCTTGCCGTGAATATTTCACGTTTCTTTATCGACCGTCCGATTTTTGCCTCGGTACTGTCGATTATCATTTTTGCCGTTGGCCTGATCAGCATTCCTTTGTTGCCGGTCAGCGAATACCCCGAGGTAGTGCCACCCAGCGTGCTGGTCAGCGCCAGTTATCCCGGAGCCAACCCGAAAACCATCTCGGAAACCGTCGCTACCCCGTTGGAAGAAGCCATCAACGGCGTCGAAGACATGATCTACATGAAGTCGGTGGCCGGCAGCGATGGCAGTCTGGCGCTGACCGTGACCTTTGCGCTTGGCACCGATCCGGATCAGGCGCAGGTGCAGGTGCAGAACCGGGTATCCCAGGCGCTGCCGCGGCTACCCGAGGATGTGCGCCGTTTGGGCGTTACCACGCAGAAGCAGTCGCCCAATCTGATGATGGCGGTGCATCTTATCTCGCCGGACGACAGCCTGGATGCGACCTACATTCGCAACTATGCAGTTCTGCATATACGTGATGAGCTGGCGCGTATTCCCGGTGTAGGTCAGGCCGGGTTGTTTGGCGCGGGCGACTACGCCATGCGCTTGTGGATTGATCCACAGCGTGCGGCCGCCTTGGAGGTAACTGCTGGCGATATCAGTGCTGCAGTGCAGGAGCAGAATGTGCAAGTCTCCGCCGGGCAGATTGGCGCCCCGCCGATGCCTAACGGCTCTGACCTGCTGATTTCGATTAATGCCAAGGGCCGCTTGGATAGTACCGAGTCTTTCGGCGATATCGTATTGAAGACCGGCGATGATGGCCAGATTACCCGTCTGCGCGATGTAGCGAGGATTGAGCTGGCGGCGCAGGAGGATTCGTTGCGCGCGCTGCTCAATGGCCGTCAGGCGGTCGCCCTGCCGATCTTTCAGGCGCCTGGCTCCAATGCGTTGGACGTATCCAAGGCGGTGCGCGCCAAAATGGATGAGTTGGATGACCGCTTCCCGAAAGGTTTGAAGTGGGAAATCGCCTATGACCCCACGGTGTTTGTCAGTACCTCCATCAGCTCGGTGATCACCACTCTGCTGGAGGCGGTGGCATTGGTCGTGCTGGTGGTGATTCTGTTTTTGCAGACCTGGCGCGCCTCGTTGATTCCCTTGCTGGCGGTACCGGTGTCCATTGTTGGTAGCTTTGCCGTGCTGCTAATGCTGGGTTTTTCGATCAACACCCTGACGCTGTTCGCCATGGTGCTGGCTATCGGCATCGTGGTGGATGACGCCATCGTCGTGGTGGAGAACGTCGAGCGTAATATCGAGCAAGGGCTGGCACCGCTGGCGGCAGCGCACCAGGCGATGCGCGAAGTCAGCGGGCCGATCATCGCCATCAGTCTGGTGCTCTGTGCGGTCTTTGTACCCATGGCGTTTCTGGATGGGATCACCGGCCAGTTCTACCGCCAGTTCGCGGTGACTATCGCGATTACCACGGTGATCTCGGCGATTAACTCGCTAACCCTGTCACCCGCCTTGGCGGCAACGCTGCTCAAGCCGCATGGCGCTGCACCTGATTTGCCCGCGCGCCTGCTGGATCGGGGGTTTGGCTGGTTGTTCCGCCCGTTCAACCGTTTCTTTCAGCGCAACGCGCTGCGCTATGAGCGGTTTGTTGGTCGCAGTTTTAGTCGTCGTGGTCTGGTGTTGGTCGTGTACCTGGTGTTGCTGGCGAGTACCGCCTTTATGTTCAACAAGGTGCCGGGCGGCTTTATCCCTACTCAGGACAAGACCTATCTGATCGGCAGTATTCGCCTGCCTGAAGGCTCGACGCTGGACCGCACCGAAGCGGTAGCACGGCGCGTGAGTGATATGGCGCTCGGCACCGAAGGGGTTGCTGACGCGGCGGCCTTTGTCGGCTTCAATGCACTACAGGGCACCAATACGCCGAATATCGCCACCGTTTTCGTGTTGTTCGATGACTTTGCTATTCGTGATCGCACGGCGCTGGAGATTGCTGATGAGCTGAATGCCAAGCTGGGCGCGATCAATGAAGGCTTTGCCATTACCTTCATGCCGCCACCGGTATTCGGTCTTGGCGCGGGCTCGGGGTATTCGCTCTATATTCAGGATCGCAGCGGTGCCGGTTATGGCGCGCTGCAGCAATCTACTGATGCGTTGGCCATGGCGCTGAGTCAGACGCCGGGGCTGGGCTTCCCGATTACCTCTTATCAGGCCAACGTGCCGCAACTGGATGCCGAGGTAGATCGATTGCAGGCCAAGGCACAGGGCGTGCGCCTGGATGACCTGTTCGGTACGTTGCAAATGTACTTTGGCTCGCAGTACATCAATGACTTCAATCTGTTTGGCCGCACTTATCAGGTCAAGGCGCAGGCCGACGCGTCCTTCCGTGATGAGGCCAGCGATCTGGATCATTTGTATACGCGCAATGCCCAGGGCGAGATGGTGCCGCTCAATACCATGGTCAGCCTGACGCCAAGCTTCGGGCCCGATCCGGTGATCCGTTATAACGGCTATCCGGCCGCGGACCTGATCGGGCAGTCTGACCCCAGCATGCTGTCGTCCGGCGAAACCCTGGCTACCGTTGCCCGAGTCGCGGGGCAGACGTTGCCGGCGGGCATGAGCGTGGAGTGGACTGATTTGAGCTTCCAGCAGATCACCCAGGGCAATGCCGCGCTGGTGGTCTTCCCGCTCGCCTTGTTACTGGTCTTCCTGGTATTGGCTGCACTGTATGAAAGCTGGGTGATGCCGCTGGCGGTGATTCTGATCGTACCCATGTGCCTGCTCGCCGCGCTCTTTGGTGTCTGGTTGAGTGGTGGCGATAACAACGTCTTCGTGCAGGTGGGGCTGGTGGTGTTGATGGGGCTGGCGTGCAAGAACGCCATCCTGATTGTCGAGTTTGCCCGTGAGTTGGAGATGGCTGGCATGGATACCGTTAAAGCTGCGTTGGAGTCGAGTCGTCTGCGCTTGCGCCCGATCATCATGACCTCGGTGGCCTTTATCGCCGGTGTGGTGCCGTTGGTATTGGCTAGCGGAGCGGGTAGTGAAGTGCGTAACGCCATGGGTATCACGGTGTTTACCGGCATGCTTGGGGTGACGCTCTTTGGTCTGCTGCTGACACCGGTCTTTTATGTCGCCCTCCGTAAGCTGTCGGGCAAATCCCTGGCAGTTAAACCGACCAGTGCGGCAACTGAAGAGGAGCACTCCCATGTATAAGTCGCTGCCTAAGTTAATGCCTTTTGCCTTGAGTCTGCTGGTTACCGCTTGCGCTGTTGGGCCGGATTACCTAGCGCCCCAGCCGGTTCAGGTAGACAGCTTCAGTCAGGCGACAAACAGTCTGTCTGACCCGGCGGCGGAACAGCGTTTCTGGGCCGGCTTTAATGACCCTATCCTGGCGCAGTTGGTTGATCGCACCTTGGCTGGCAACCTGGATTTGCAGACCCTTTTGGCACGGTACCAGGGGGCTGAAGCACTGCTGCGTGGCGCACGCCGCGATCGTTGGCCCAGCGTACGGGCCGAGGGTGGCGCCTCTGAGCAGCATTTGGCAGAAGTTGAGCGCAGCACGCCAGACCAAGAGAGGGTTGAGCGCTATTCCGCTGGTTTGGTTGCCAGCTGGGAGCTGGATTTTTATGGACGCCTGGCGCGAGGAGTAGAGGCCAGTGAGGCCGAGCTACAAGCATCGGCCGGCGACTTTCAGGCGTTACAGGTGGCGCTGACGGGGCAACTGGCGAGCAGCTATTTCGCGCTACGTGGCCAGCAACAGCTCCTCGCCGTGGCACGCCAGAATGTGGCGCTGCAGCAGGAGTCGCTGGATATCGTCAGCGCGCGCCTGGACGCCGGGCGAGGCACTCGTTTCGATCAGCTACGAGCCGAGGCTGAGTTGGATTCGTTGCGTGCCCTGGTGCCTCAGCGCGAGGCCACAGTGCAGGTGAGCATGCATCGTTTGGCGGTGCTGACCGGACAGCCACCAGCGGCGCTAAATGCGTTGCTGGGCGAGGTTAAGCCGATGCCGGCAGTGGTCGCTGAGATCCCGGTGGGTACGCCAGCGCACGTATTACGCCGGCGTCCAGATATACAGGCAGCAGAGCGTCGTCTGGCAGCAGCTACCGCGCAGATTGGGGTGGCGACAGCCGACCTGTTTCCGCGTTTTACCCTGGGTGGGCTATTGGGCTCAGTGGCGGGTAATGGCAGCGATCTGTTCACCTCTGGTGCTGAATCACGTAGCGTAACCCTTGGTATTGATTGGACTTTTTTGGATGTAGAAGGTGTGCGCGCGCGCATTGCAGCGGCGGACGCGCGTGGCGAGGAGCGTCTGGCGCAATATCAGCAGGCGGTACTTAACGCACTGGAAGAAACCGAAAATGCGCTGGTCAATGTGCGGCAATCACAGCACCGCAGCGCCTTTTTGCAGACCGCCAGTGAGTCCGCTGAGCAGGCTGTTGAACAGGCGCGACTGCGTTACGAACAAGGCTATATTGAGTATTTTGAGGTGCTGGATACCGAACAAGCCTTAACCGCGGTGCGCAGTGAGCTGGTGCAGAGCCGGATTGATTCGGCGGTCGCCATGGTGTCGGTGTATCAGGCGATAGCCGGAGCGCCGGCAGGGGAAAGCCCGGCGCTGGTGCAGCGCTAACTAAGATGGCGCTGCTGGCTCAGAAGTTGGCTGGGGTGGTGGCGCTGATCAGCACGCAATCTTCTTTATCGGACGGGTTGCGAAAGCGGTGTGGCTGGCTGCTCTCAAAGTAGTAGCTGTCACCAGTGTCCAGAACATAGACCTCACTGCCTACCGTTACTTCCAGCTGACCCTTGACCACAGTTCCGGCTTCTTCACCTTCATGGGTGAGCATGTCCGGACCGGTGTCGGTGCCTGGTGGATAGGTCTCGTTGAGGAATGAGAAGGCACGGTTAGGATGCCCCTTGCCTACCAATTTCATGGTGACGTCATTGGTACCGATATTGAGTAGCTCGTCGGCACGGTAGATCACCTTGCGTTGGCTGTCTTCTTCCAGCTCCAGCGAAAAGAAATCAACCAGCGACATGGGGATGCCGGACAGCACTTTTTTCAGCGAGCTGACCGAAGGGCTGACGCTGTTTTTCTCGATCATTGAAATGGTGCTGTTGGTAACACCGGCTCTTTTGGCCAGTTCTCGTTGTGATAATCCTTTGAGTTTACGGATGTTTTTCAGGCGGGCACCAACGTCCAAAGGCAGATTCCTCCAGGGAATAGTCAGACAGGTTACACAGGCAGGTGTGCTTAGTGAGCCGAATCATTGCACGGCTGTTCAGAATTTTCAACAGATCACGGAATGAACAGTCAGCCCAGATAACCTCTGGGCACACGATTCAGGTTGCAGAACAGCTGATACGGAATGCTGTCAGCCCAGGCCGCGACTTCGCTGGCATTGAGCCCATTACCCCAGAGTCTTACCGGGCTGCCCAGACCGCTGTTGGGCAGGTCGGTCAGATCGACCGTGAGCATATCCATGGAGACACGCCCTATCAGGCGGCTGCGTTGTCCGTCGACCAGCACTGGCGTGCCGTCTTTCGCATGTCTGGGATAACCATCGGCGTAGCCCATGGCGACGACGCCAACGCGGGTTGGGCGTTGGGTAACAAAGCGCGATCCGTAGCCGATGGGTTCGCCGGCCGGCAGGTCGCGCACTGCAATGATGCGTGACTCCAGTTGCATGACCGGCTGTAGCTGCTCGGCCTGCGCCTGGGCAAAGTTGAAGGGCGTTGCGCCATACAGCATGATGCCGGGACGCAGCCAATCGTTATGAGCTGCTGGCCAGGCGAGCACCCCCGGTGAGTTGCAGAGGCTGGCGGGACCGTCGAGACCCTCGGTCGCTTCGGCAAATACCTTGAGCTGCTCTTCAGTGCGGCCCGTGTCCGGCTCGTCGGCGCGCGAGAAGTGCGTCATCTTGGTCAGGCTGGCAACCTTGCTGCTGCGCTCCAGTCTGCGCCAGATGTCAGCGTACTCGACCGGGCTGAAGCCCACGCGGTGCATGCCGGTGTCCAGCTTCAGCCAGATATGCAGGGGCGCTGCCAGTTGTGCCTGCTCTAGCTGCTGTAATTGCTCTTCATGATGCACGACGGCGCGCAGATCATGCTCTACCAGCAGGGGTAGCTCATCTGCCTCAAACCAGCCCTCGAGCAGCAGAATCGGCTTGTTCACGCCCGCTGCGCGCAGCTCCAGTGCTTCTTCGATGCAGGCCACGGCAAAACCATCGGCAATTTCGGCCAGCGCCGCGGCGCATTGCACTGCGCCATGTCCGTAGGCATTGGCTTTGATGACCGCCAGCGCACGTTGGCCGGACAGGGACTTGGCCAGCAAATAGTTGTGACGCAGGGCGTTGAGGTCGATCAGGGCGTGGGCTGGGCGCATGAATACTGTCTTGAAAAAAAGTGCGGGGCTGGAGTGCCCCGCTAAGGCCAAGATTATCAGACGCGGCTCCGGTGCGGGAGGCGCGACTGACGAGGGGGTAAGACTATAGTGCTGCGACCACTGACATCTCGACCAGAATCTCTGGCTCGCAGAGCTTGGCTTCAACGGTCGCGCGCGCGGGTGCAGTCCCGGCTGGCAGCCATTGATCCCAGGCGCTGTTCATGGCGGCGAAGTCGGCATCGATGTCTTTCAGGTAGATGGTGACCGAAAGAATGCGGGTCTTGTCGGTTCCGGCCTGGGCCAGCAGCGTCTCGATCTCTTTCAGCGTGCTCCGTGTTTGCGCCGCAGCATCCTTGTCCAAGTCATCATCATCAGCGGCCACCTGACCAGAGAGATAGACCGTGTTCTGGTGGATGACGATCTGACTCATGCGCTCGTTAGTGAGCTGTCGCTGGATTGCCATGGTGCTGGGACTCCTTGTGCTGGGTGTATCGATTGAGGTTGTAGTCACTAGCGTCTATGTCGGTTTGCTTGCCGTCGATCAGATCAGCCAGTAACTGGCTGGAGCCGCAGGACATGGTCCAGCCCAGGGTGCCATGGCCGGTATTGAAATACAGGTTACGCAGCTGGCTGGCGCCAATGATCGGCGTACCATCCGGAGTATTGGGACGGAAGCCGGTCCAGAAGGTCGCTTCGCTCACTGCACCACCTTCGGGGAACAGATCAGAAATGACCATTTCCAGCGTGGCGCGGCGCTTGTCGCTGAGACTGTCGTCGAAGCCAGTGAGTTCAGCCATGCCGCCAACGCGGATACGATCGGCAAAACGCGTCATGGCAACCTTGTAGGTTTCGTCCATGATGGTAGAGACCGGTGCCATGGCATCGTTGGTCACCGGCAGCGTCAGTGAGTAGCCCTTGACCGGATAGATCGGCAGGTCCATACCGAGCGGTCGCGCCAGTTTGGGTGAGAAACTGCCCAGTGCCAGCACGTAACGATCCGCTTTCAGCGTTTCGCCGTCAGCCAGGCGCACGCCAGTGATTTGGCTGCCGTCGCTGATCAATTCGTCGATATTGCAGTTAAAGCGGAACTGCACGCCCAACTCAGCAGCTTTTGCTGCCAGGCGGGTGGTGAACAGGTGGCAGTCGCCGGTTTCATCGTTGGGCAGGCGCAGGCCGCCAACGATTTTGTGCGCGCTGGGTGCCAGGCCGGGTTCGGCGCGTACGCAGCCTTCGCGGTCGAGCAGCTCATAGGGTACGCCGCAGCGTTCCAGCACGGCGATGTCTTTGGCGGCGGCATCCATTTGTTTCTGCGTGCGGAACAGTTGCAGGGTGCCGAGTTCGCGGTGCTCATAATCCACGCCGCTCTCGGTGCGCAGCGTCATCAGGCAGTCACGGCTGTACTCAGCCAGACGCATCATGCGCTCCTTGTTGACCGCATATCGGGCCTCGGTGCAGTTGCGCAGCATCTGCATCATCCAGCGGTACTGCAGCGGGTCGTTGGTTGGCTTGATCGCCAGCGGTGCATGCTTTGCCAGCATCCACTTGACGGCCTTCAAGGGTACGCCCGGAGCGGCCCAGGGCGCGGAGTAGCCGGGGGATATCATGCCGGCATTACCGAAGCTGGTTTCCAGTGCGGGGCCGCTTTGGCGATCAACTACAGTGACCTGATGTCCTGCTTTGGCCAGATACCAGGCGCTGGTGATACCGATGACGCCGCTACCGAGAATAAGGACCTGCATGGCGCTGCTCCGAATAAGTAAATATAGCCTGTGGGCGATATCACTATTCTAGGGCAAGTGAACTGGAGTGATTTTTCGTTTATTTTATATTTAATAAAGAAAGATTCTTTGCTGTTATTAATATTCAGAGGTTTTTCATGAAAACGAAAAGAGCTTCCAGTCGCGAGCTGGACAAGATCGATCGCCATATCCTGCAGCTGCTGCAGGACGAGGGTCGTATGTCCTATGTAGAGCTCGGCGAGCACGTGGGCCTGTCGACTACGCCTTGCATGGAGCGGGTCAAGCGATTGGAGCGGGAAAAATTCATCCTGGGCTATGGGGCGCGACTGAACCCGCAGAAATTGCAGGCCAACCTTTTGGTATTTGTTGAAATCAGCTTGTACTCGAAGTCAGCGGACATCTTTGATGACTTTCGCCGCGCCGCCACCAAGCTACCTCACGTACTGGAATGTCATCTGGTATCCGGTGATTTCGATTATCTGATCAAAGCACGAATCTCCGAGATGGCGTCCTATCGCAAATTACTTGGCGATATTCTGCTGCGGCTGCCTGGGGTGCGCGAATCCAAGAGCTATATCGTCATGGAAGAGCTGAAAGAGACCTTGGCGATTCCCATCCCTGAGGCGGATTAACTATCGCAGCATTGTTATGCGGGTAACTAATGTTCTATGCTGCTGTAAATTTTTATTGACACTATTTCGCCTATATCAAACGGATATCCCATGTCAGTCAGCGCCACTCATACCCATCAGCATGCCCCTTCCTATTATGCCGCCAGTGCCAATCGTCAGCTGTCCTTGCCGGTGCTCCAGGGTGAAGAGCTGGCTGATGTCTGCATTATTGGCGGTGGCTTTACCGGCCTTAATACCGCAATCGAGTTGGCTCAGAAGGGCCTGTCCGTTGTGCTGCTGGAGGCCCATCAGATTGGTTGGGGCGCCAGCGGGCGAAATGGTGGGCAGATCATCCGTGGTGTCGGTCACGATGTGGATCAGTTTGAAAAGCAAATCGGTGCTGAGGGTGTGCGCAATCTCAAGCTGATGGGCATAGAGGCGGTGGATATCGTCAAGCGACGGATTGCCGAGTTTGGTATCGACTGTGACCTGACCATGGGCTATTGCGATCTGGCCAACAAGCCCGCGCACATGGAGGGCTTTTTGGCAGACAAGGCCGAGCTGGAGTCACTGGGTTACAGCCACGAACTGCGTATGATCGAGCGCGATCAACTGCACACGGTCGTGAACTCCGACCGCTATATTGGCGGTATGACCGATATGGGTTCCGGTCATCTGCACCCGCTTAATCTGGCGCTGGGCGAAGCAGCTGCGGCGCAACAGCTTGGTGTTCGTCTGTTTGAACACTCTGCCGTGACGCAGATCGACTACGGCAGCACCCTGACCATTCACAGTGCAACCGGTACGGTACAGGCCAAGCAATTAGTGATTGGCTGCAACGCCTACCTGGGCCGCTTGCATCCCAAGTTGAGCGGCACGGTGATTCCGGCTGGCAGCTATGTGATCGCGACCGAACCGCTGGGCGAGGAGCGTGCGCGTAGCCTTATTCCACAAAATATGGCGCTTTGTGATCAGCGCGTGGCGCTGGACTACTATCGGATGTCGGCGGATCATCGTCTGTTGTTCGGCGGTGCCTGTCATTACTCTGGTCGCGATCCGGCAGATATCGCCGCCTATATGCAGCCAAAAATGCTCAAGGTGTTCCCGCAGCTGGCGGATGTGAAAATCGATTATCAGTGGGGCGGCATGATCGGTATTGGCGCCAATCGCCTGCCGCAGATTGGCAAGCTGCCGGACCAGCCCAACGTGTTTTACGCTCAGGCCTATTCCGGGCACGGCGTCAACGCCACCCACCTCTCGGCCAAACTACTCGCCGAAGCCATCAGCGGTCAGGCCAGCAATGGCTTTGAGCTGTTTGCCAAGGTGCCGCATATGGCCTTCCCTGGTGGTCAGCGCTTCCGCGCGCCGCTGCTGGCGATGGGTATGCTCTGGGAGCAGACCAAGGAGCTGTTTTAGGTTTTACGCTGTGAGCGACAAGCTAGAAGCCGCAAGCCGCAAGCCGCAAGCCGCAAGCTAGAAGTTGAAAGTCTCAAGCTAGAAGCTAGAAGCTAGAAGCTAGAAGCTAGAAGCTGGAAGCGGGACGGGCGGTTAGCGTTGCTGCAGTTCGACCAGTCCGTGGGGTAATTCGGCTACCTTACAGGGCTGGGCGCTGAGGTCGATCAGGTCGCCATTGTTTGGTACCAGACCACCCAATCCCAGGCTGCGGCCAAACTGCATGTGCGCCTGCTGGTGGTATAGCTCGCCATGTACTGGTAGCAGGTAGCGCGCTTTCAACCAGCCATAGAGTTCGCGCAGATCTTCCTGCGGTGGATGGCCGGATGCGTGGATCGGTGCCATATCGTCATCAATGATCTGCACCCCCTGCTCTTTCAACCCTTGTTTGATCCGCGCTAGCGCCTCTTCGTTGCCGGGAATAAGGCGTGAGGAGAACACCACGGTGTCGCCTGGTTCCAGACTGAGCTGAGGGTGATTGCCGCTGGCCAGTCGGCCCAGAGCAGCAGCAGGTTCGCCCTGACTGCCGGTGCAGATCCACATTTGCTGCTTGCGTGGCAGGTGGCCCAATTCCCACGGGCCGATATAACCGGGACGACTATTGAGGTAGCCCTGTGCGCGGCCAAAGCCGTGCATGTTGACCAGACTGCGTCCCAGCAGTGCTGCGTAGCGGCCACAGTCAAACGCGATTTCAGCCAGACTGTGCAGGCGGGCCAGATTGCTGGCAAAGCAGGTGACGATAACGCGTTGACTGCAGGGTTTAATGGCATCCTGCAGACCGTTTTGTACGGCCGCTTCCGTGCGGCTGGCGCCGGCAACCGGCGCGTTGGTCGAGTCGCCGATGATCACATCTACGCCTTGCCGTCCCAACGCTTGCAAGCGCCCCTGCGCGGTCAGACCGCCCACCACCGGCTGAGCGTCCAGCTTCCAGTCGCCGCTGTGGTAGAGCCGTTTACCGGCGACGTCGAGCATGATGGCGTGGGATTCGGGGATGGAGTGCGTGACGGGTATCCATTCAGCCTGAAAAGCGCCAATGCCGATGGGCTCTAGCGGTTGAATCTCGTGGAGGCGTGGCCAGGTCAGGCCAGGGTCGAGCTTCGCCCGGATCAGCCGCGCAGCAAAAGGGCTGGCGTAGATGGGGCAATCCATGGCGCGCCAGATATGCGGAATAGCGCCAATGTGGTCTTCGTGGCCGTGGGTGATGAGGATGGCAGAGAGCTTGATGTCATGCCGCTCCAGCGCCGACAGGCTGGGTACCGACACGCTATTGCGGCCACTGGGGGTGGCGTTCAGCGCAAAGCCGCAGTCTATGGCAATCCACTCGCCGCCGGAGCCGTAGAGATAAAAGTTGGCGCCAAACATGCCCGCACCGCCCAGCGCCACGAACCAGGGGCCGGGTTGGCGGTGGAGTTGGTCGAAGCGGGGGGGACGCATAAAGGGCCTTATGTCGGTTTTGGATCTGCGAGTGTGGCGTAGTTGGAAGCTAAAGGCTGGAAGCTTGAAGCAGGCCGAGCTGCTGCAAGCGCCATGCAGTAATAATAAGTGGCTTGACGCCTTAGGGCCAGCCATCACAATCACCAGCTTCCAGCTTCCAGCTTCCAGCTTCCAGCTTCCAGCTTCCAGCTTCCAGCTTCCAGCTGGACTCAACCAAAAAACCAATAGCAAACTCCAATGGCGGTCAACATGCCCGCCAGGTCGGCCAACAGCGCACAGCTCAGCGCGTGGCGCACGCGGCTGATGCCGATGGCGCCGAAGTACACCGCGAGTACATAGAAGGTGGTTTCGGTGCTGGCCTGGAAGGTCGCGGCCATCTTTGCCGGGAAGCTATCGACGCCGAAGGTATTCATGGTTTCGATCATCATTGCCCGCGCGCCACTGCCTGACAGGGGCTTGATAAAGGCGGTCGGTAGCGCATCGACAAAACGGGTATCCCAGCCGCAGGTTTCGGCTAGCCAACGGATACCATCCAATCCGGCATCCAGTACGCCGCTGGCACGCAGTACACCTACGGCAACCAGCATGGCGACGAGGTAGGGTAAGAGCGAAACAGACACCTCAAAGCCCTGCTTGGCTCCCTCAATGAAGCTATCGTAGACGTTCACCTTGCGCAGCGCGGCAATCAGCAAAAAGGCGATGATGATACCGAACAGTGTCAGATTGCCGACCAGCGTCGAAGTGGCGGCCAGTGCCTCAGAAGAGAGTCCGGCGAGGGTCGTCAGCAACAGTCCCAGGAAGGCTGCACCGGCGGCCAGATAGGCAAGTACCACCGGGTCCCATAGTTTAAGCCGCTGCATCAGCGCTACGCTGAGCAGGCCCACCAGGCTGGAAGCGGTGGTCGCCAAGAGGATAGGCAGAAACACCTCGGTAGGATCGCTGGCGCCCTGCTGCGCGCGGTACATGAATACGGTGACCGGTAGCAATGTGAGCGAAGAGGTGTTGAGCACCATGAACAGGATCTGTGCGTTACTGGCGGTATCCTTGCTCGGGTTGAGTGTCTGCAGCGAGTGCATGGCCTTGATGCCGATTGGTGTGGCAGCGTTATCCAGCCCTAGCACGTTGGCGGCAAAGTTCATGGTGATGTGGCCCAGCGCCGGGTGACCGCTGGGCACCTCCGGCATCAGGCGACGAAACAGCGGATCGAGTAAACGCGCCATCAGGCTGATAAGCCCGGCTTTTTCGGCAATATTGAGAAAGCCCAGCCAAAGGGTCATGGTGCCCACCAGCACCAATACGATTTCTACACTCAGCCGCGCCATCTCGAACAAGGCGCTGACCAGTCGGCTGAATACCTCGGCGTCACCAAGGCCCAGCCACTGCCAGAGTGCGGCGGCGAAGGCGCTGAGAAAGAAGCCGAGCCAGATCCAGTTGAGCATGTAATGCGGTTTTCCTGTAGTACTGAGCAATAACGCCGACATTTCTGCCGTGCGCCGCTGGCGTAGGCGGAGCTTGCCTGCTTTGCTGACAGTTAGTCCAGTCCCGCTGCAAAGGAAGTCTAATGCCGAGTCTCAACCCTACCGCCGGTAACCTCAAGACCCTTGTCGAGAAGGTCCCGGCAGATACCCGTATCCAGATGCTCAATCTGCTGCGCTTCAATGCCCATGCCGAGTATCCATCCGGTCACGACGTCAGTCCCTGTTCTGGCCGTGAGGCCTATGCTCGTTATCTGCGTGCGGTGACGGACAAGATGGCGGCGGCAGGCGCCACTATTTTGTTGCAGGGTAAGGCGTTACATACCTTGATCGCCCCGCAGGGCGAGCAGTGGGATCAGGTGCTGATATTCGAGTACCCCAGCCTGTCTGCCTTTCTCAGCCTGCTGGATGATGAGGAGTACACGGCGGCAGCGGTGCACCGGACCGCGGCATTGATGGATTCGCGTCTGGTATGTACCACTGCGGTTGACGCTCACTAAGCAGCGCCTGCGCTTGCGCCGGGACCAGTGCTGCCAGTAATGCGGCGGTCTGGCTGTCGGGCTGTCCTCGATAATCAGCTTGGCGAAAGCGCATCTGAAACGCGGCTATGACGTTGCGGGTGGCGTTATCCAGTTCCCCGCTTTGCGGCACCTTATATCCCCAAACCGCCAGGCTTTGTTGAAACCAGCTTACGGCGGGGATGCGCCCTGCCAGCCACTGTTGCATCTTGGCGACCTCTTGCGCATCAGGCCCGATGGCAACGCCAGCGGCGACCAGTTGCTGCCATGGAAAGAGCGGGCCGGGATCGACCTTGCGTTGCGGTGCTATATCGCTGTGCCCGACTACCGCTTCCGGGCCCAGATCATGGCGCTGCTCAATATCGCGTAGCAGTGTAATTAGCGCGTCGATCTGACGCTGATCCCAAGGCTGCCATTGGCGGCAGTCGCCGCGGTTAACATAGCCGTCATTTACCAGCTCAATGCCGATGGAACTGGAATTGAGCCAGGTACGCCCTTGCCAACTGCTGGCGCCGGCGTGCCAGGCGCGCTGGTTTTCATCCACCAGACGATAAACCATAGGGTCATGGTCACTGATCAGGTAATGGCTGCTGACACCGGCCTCAGTTAAAACCTTGAACGAGCGCTCGAAGCCGGATGAGGTGTAGTGCAGCACTATGTACTGCACGCGGCTGTCCTGGCTAGTTGCCTGATATCGATCGTCAATCACCAGCTGCTCACTGCAGCCGGCGATGAGCGCTAATGCCGGTAGTAGTGTTTTCCAATAGCTCACTGGAGGTTACCCTTAGCGGTCAAGGCGCGCAGGTTAGCACGCCGGGAGATCAGGCGAGCGTGCCGTGGGAATCTTGTATGACCTGATTGCGCCCCTGATCCTTGGCGCTGTACATGGCTTTATCGGCACGCTCGAACACGGTGTCTAGGGTGTCGCCCTTACAGAACTGGGTGTAGCCGATTGAAATAGTGACTCTCACCGGCTCGTTCTTGAAGTGGAATGGGCTACCCTCAATGCCAGCGCGTAGCTCCTCCAGCGCAATCGCGCCTTGTTCCAGTGTGGTGCCCGGCATTAGCACCACAAACTCTTCACCGCCAAAGCGACCGATGTAGTCGGTTTTGCGCAGTCGGCGTGATAGCTGTAGTGCAATCAGGCGCAATACCTTGTCACCTGCCAGGTGGCCAAAACGGTCGTTGATTGATTTGAAGTGGTCGACGTCCAGTACTACCAGCAGCAATTGTCCGCCATAGCGCTGCCAGCGTTCAAACTCTTCGCTCATGCGTTTTTGCAAGCCGGCGCGGTTGGCCAGACCGGTGAGCGTATCGATCATCGCTTGCTGGCGTTGTTCTTCCAGATGCTTGCGGAATGTCTGCGCCTCCACTTCCATCACCTGGATGCGCTCTACCATAGTGGTCAGTCGCTCAGACACCTTGCTGTCACGCGCTTCGCGCCTGTCGCGCGCGAGGTCTACCTTGCTCAGTAGCGAGCTAAGCTTGGCCTCGACATTAGCTTTCAGGGTATCCAGGTCTTCCGCTTCGCGCACATCTTCATGCAGCACTTTAACTTCATCGCGAATGTCGACTTCCAGTGTTCGGTCGGTCTCCAAAGAGTCAACGTACGAGCTTTGCGCATCTTCCAGGTTGCCCTGAAACTGACTAAGGCGCTGGTTGAGTTGCTGCAGGTAACTCTCAAATTCGACCTGTCGGTTTTGCTGGGAATTCAATACCAGCGCCGCTAGTGCATCAAGTACCGCCGTAAGCTCATACCAGTTCAGGCCCTTGCTGACCTGGTCACGCAGTCGCTGACAGTCAGTCTCCTGCTGCTCCAGCAGCTGCATGCCATTGAGCAAATTTAGCAGGATGGATTCGACATGAGCGGCGACTTTTGAGTAGTTTTGCTCCTCTCCGCTGATATTGCCGGACACCTTTGCGCTGGTTTCGGGCATATCGTCGGCTGCGATTTCTATTGCTGTCTCTGCCGCAGGGGCCGCTTCTGTGGCTGGCTGTTCCAGGCTGGTAGCAGCTTGCTCGGCGAGCAAAGGTTCTTCAGGTGGCGATGCTGGAAGCTCTGCCAGTTCATCGATCTGGGAATGCCCCGCAGGCGTTTCGCTGGGCTTACTGAATAGCCGGGACCAAAGGCCTGATGAACTCTGTTCCGGTGTGCTGTTCAAGGCCGCAGCCTGCAGCTGTGTCAGCTCTTGCAGCAACTTGGGTAGGCTTTGCGCGATATTATCCTGCGCATCGAGCTGCTTGCTCAAGGCGCGCAATGCTCTATCAGTCTCCTTGGGTGGATCACGTTCTTGCAGTTGGCGAATCAATTTCTTCAATAGTGCGCAGACTTGGTCCCTGCGTTGCTGGCGTGATTGGTCTGCAGCCAAGACAGCCCGTTCGAGGTCAGGCAGCAGTGCCGTAAGCATGGACGCCGGTGCGTCACTGCGCAGCGAGTTACGCAGCTCTTTCAAGCGGCGATCCAGCAGTGGATCAATGCCCTCTGCCGCAATACTTACGCGTACGAGTCCGCGCTTAAGCATTTCTTCTTGCTCGCTTGGCTCTCTGGATTGCTCCGAACTGGAAGAATATGGGTGGGTGGCAGACATGCAGGCTCCAGATGTTTCCAGAGATTATAGGTGAACCACAAATTCTGGCTAGCCTTGTGAGCTCGGTTTGCAGAGAGTGTCAGGTAGGCGAATATGCATGGCGACCGGTAAATGATCAGAGATGGCGTGTGGCAGCACGTCTACCTGTTCAATGCTCAGGCTGGGGCTGATCAAAATATGATCCAGCACCTTGGCGGGCTTCCAGCTTGGATAGGTGCCCGGTAGCGTCGCCGTGTGCAGCTTACTGCCCTGCAATGGTGATTTTTCCAGGAGATCTTCGGCATGGGTATTCATATCGCCCATCAGTACCACGTGGCGGTGATCTGCAATGCGTTCGCGAATATAGGCCAACTGATTGGCGCGCCCTTTGGGGCTGAGCGCTAGATGCATCATGACCACCAACAAGGACTCTTCGCCTTGGCCGTACTGGGTCAGGATTGCGCCGCGTCCAGGCAGTATGCCCGGCAGTTTGTGATCTTCCAGCAGCTCAGGCGCATAGCGGCTCAGCAACCCGTTGGAATGCTGGGCAAAGCGTCCAAGGTTACGGTTGAGTTGTTGATACCAGTAGGGGAAGCCACATTCGCGGGCAAGATGTTCCACTTGATTGATGAAGCCCGAGCGCAGGCTGCCGCCGTCTACTTCCTGTAAGGCTACCAGGTCGAAATCGCTCAGCAGTTGGGCGACTTTGCCCAGCTGTATATGCCGACCGGCATGGGGCAGCAGGTGCTGCCAGCTGCGAGTCAGGTAGTGGCGATAATGCTGAGTATTGTTGCCGACTTGAATGTTGAAGCTGAGCAGGCGCAGCACATCGGGCAGCTTCTGCTCACAGGGAGTGCACTCGTGGTTGGTGCGTAGCTCGGCTGGCGACATGGAGCCGCGTGAATTACGAAAGCCTTTTATGTTGCCAGCCGATAGCATGCGAGCGTTCCTTTACTGTGCTTGACGTTCCTGCTCGACCAGATACTCGGCAATTTTCAGCATATTCTCGAAGCTGCCAGCCATCTTGCCTTCAATGCGGTACTTGCCATTGACGATCAGGCAAGGCACGCCGGTAGCGCGATAAGCACGTGCGAGCTGCTCGGCCTGGCTCATCTTGCTCTTCACGCCAAAGGAGTTCCACGCTTTATTGAAGTCTTCCTCGCTGATGCCATAGGGCTCAAGGAACTCGACCATGACCTCTTCGGTGTTCAGGCGATTGTTCTCTCTGTGGATAGCATTGAACACGGCGTCATGGGTTTCATCCAGTTTGCCGAGACTTTCCAGGGTGTAGAACAGTTGAGCGTGGGTGTTCCAGTCGCCGCCAAACATGGCGGGAACCGGACGGAAATTAACATCTTCAGGCAAGGTTTCTGACCAGGCGTGCAGCGTTGGCTGGAACGAAAAACAATGCGGGCAGCCGTACCAGAATAGTTCGGCCACTTCGATTTTGTCGGGGTCCTGGGTAGTGGCAGGCGTAGGCAGTACGGCGTAATGCACACCGGCCTGGTAAGGCGCCTCTTGCGCCTGAGCCATACCGAAGCTGCCGAGCAGCCAGATCAGACCAACGGTTAACAACGCACGCATGTAGTTCTCCAAAGACAGGTAGTAGGCGTATATCTTAGCTTTTCAGACCCGACAGTAGAACAAAGATTCCCCGATTACCAGACGCAAGCTGTGGCGCTATGTTGCCAGTCAATAGCATACGAGCTGTCCTTTACTCTGCCTTAGGTTCCTGTTCGACCAGATACTCGGCAATTTTCGGCATGTTCTCGAACTGCCAGCCATTCTGCCTTCAATACGGTGCTTACCATTGGCGACCAGGAAGGGAATGGGCCCTCGATACGGTCGCTCATTGTCAGCTGTCGGGCTGCTCTGCTCTTGGCGGACGTTTTGGCTTTGCGGGCCGGTAATGCGCCTTTATTACCTGCAGCGTCTGCGGGCAGCCACAAGAGCGGGCTTGGTACGAAAACGCAGACAAAAAAAAGGATGGCCTGAGCCATCCTTTTTTACAGCGAGCTTAGCGTTTAGCGCAGGCCTTCGATGTAGCTGGCAACGGCGGCAATGTCTTTGTTGCTAAGGCGGCTGGCAACGGTGCGCATGATCATGGCGTCGCCATCATTGGTGCGATTGCCTTCGCGGAAGTCAGTCAGCTGCTTGGCCGTGTAGGTAGCATGCTGGCCAGCCAGATGCGGGAAGCCCGCTGGCGAGTTGCCCTTGCCTGTAGGTGAGTGACAGCCGGTACAGGCTGGCAGGCCTGTGGCCATATCGCCGCCGCGGAAGATGGCTTCGCCACGCTCAGCTAGCGCCGGATCAGCTACGCCCATGGTTTGGGTCTGGGCAGAGAAATAGGCTGCGATATCAGCCAGGTCCTGCTCGTCCAGATCAGTCAGCAAACCGGTCATCTCTACTACGTTACGGTTACCTTCCTTGATGTCAGTCAGTTGTTTGAGCAGATAGCGCTCGCCCTGACCAGCCAGTTTGGGGAAGTTAGGCGCCGCGCTGTTACCATCGGCACCATGACATGCCCCGCAGACGGCTACTTTGGCTTGGCCCGCTTCGGCATCGCCTTGAACAGCGTGCGCTGAGGTGGCAAAGCCCAGAGTCAATACCAGACTAACGAGTAGTTTATTCATCGGCTAATCCAATTACGGCTAAAAGAAAAATGATGGCTTTGCCTGTTGTCCGGCCTTGATGACCGCGTTTTCTTCACAGGTTGCCTTATAGTTGCCCATGCTAGCTGCCGCCTTCGTCCGGCGCAATGGTCGAACTGCCGCAGGCACAGGAATATGGGCATTGAATACCGATAAATTGCCTTTAAAGCAAACGCAAGGCAATTGGTCAGTGCTTCCCACAACCGCGGCATTATATACTAAGCTCGCCGCAAACGTGAATGTCATCAGCTTTCCAGCCCGTTGGGCGGAATCAACAGGTTTCCCATGTCGTCTACAACTCCCCTCGTATCTCTCTGCCAACAGGCCACTTTTATCAAGAGCGCCAGCCTGGTTGAGCAATGCCCCGCCGATATTGGCCTGGAAGTCGCCTTCGCCGGGCGCTCCAACGCCGGTAAGTCCAGCGCGCTCAATACGCTAACCCACGCCCGTCTGGCGCGCACCTCGAAAACGCCGGGTCGCACGCAGCTGATCAACTTTTTCAAGTTGGACGATGATCGCCGTCTGGTTGACCTGCCCGGTTATGGCTACGCCAAGGTGCCGCTGGAACTGAAAGAGCACTGGAAGCAGCATCTGGATGCCTATCTGACGCAGCGCAACAGCCTGGCTGGCGTTGTGCTGGTAATGGATATCCGCCATCCGCTATCTGAATTTGACTGCATGATGCTCGATTGGGCGCAGATGAGTAATATTCCTGCTCACGTGCTGCTCAGTAAATCAGACAAGCTGGCGTTTGGTGCGGCCAAAAATGCGCTATTGAAAATTCAGAGCACGATGCGCAAGAGCTTTGGCGAGATGTCGACCGTACAGCTATTTTCCGCGCCCAAGCGTCAAGGGATAGAAGAAGCTTATGCTCGCCTGGAGCAGTGGCTTTATCCACCAGAGGAGGAGCTGATGGGCGACCACCTGGACGAAGATGAACCAGAAGAGCTGAGTGATGACGACTGGGGTGATGATGCTGCGGATTGATCGTCCGCACTAAATCGCAGGCAAAAAAAACCCCGAGCTTCTATGGGGAGGGAGGCTCGGGGTTAACTACCGGGCTGTGCTAGGAAAGGGAGTGCCCGGTTTTCTGCCAACACTAAATCACATCTAAGGAGCATGAATGGCTGGTAAGCCGTCCATGTAAGGTCTGACGGATTGGTTGCAGCTAAGTTCAAAAAAAGATTTAGATCGGTTGGTTATGAAAACCCCGGCGCTTAAGCGCCGGGGTTTTCATGCGTGAAGCTTGAAGCTTGAAGCGCTCCGTGCGCGCTTGGCCGTTTGCGCTTCAAATGGAGCTTCTCTAGGGAAAGGAAACTTGACCGCCGGACGCCAGGCGCCATGCTTATTAAGCTTCCAGCTTCCAGCTTCCAGCTTCCAGCTTCCAGCTTCCAGCTTCCAGCTTCCAGCTTCCAGCTTCCAGCGCGCCTAGTGCGCCTCATCCCAATTATTACCCACGCCCACTTCGACCAGTAGCGGCACATCCAAATCGGCTGCCTCGCCCATGTGGTCCTTGAGGCCCTGGCTGACGGCATCGATCTGGTCTTCGCGCACTTCCAGTACCAGTTCATCGTGTACTTGCATGATGACGCGGGCGTCCAGTTTGCTCTCAGTCAGCCATTGATCGACCTTGATCATGGCGCGTTTGATGATGTCGGCGGCGGTGCCTTGCATGGGCGCGTTGATGGCGGTGCGCTCGGCGCCCTTGCGCATGGCCGGGTTCTTGGCGTTGATTTCAGGTAAATACAGACGGCGGCCAAACAGGGTTTCAACATAGCCCTGCTCGCTGGCTTGCTCGCGGGTACGTTCCATATAGGCCAGTACGCCGGGGTAACGGGCGAAGTAGCGGTCGATATAGGCCTGAGCCTGCTTGCGATCAACATCAATCTGCTTGGCCAGACCAAAGGCGCTCATACCGTAGATCAGACCAAAGTTGATCGCCTTGGCGCTGCGGCGCTGCTCGGTGGTGACTGCATCCAGTTCAACCCCGAATACTTCGGCGGCGGTGGCCTTGTGCACGTCGAGGTTGTGCTTGAAGGCATCCAGCAAACCGGGGTCTTGCGCCAGGTGGGCCATGATGCGCAGCTCGATTTGCGAGTAGTCGGCGGCCAGTACCTTGTAACCCTTGGGGGCGATAAACGCCTGACGGATACGACGCCCCTCGGCGCTGCGGATCGGAATGTTCTGCAGGTTCGGGTCGGAGGATGACAGGCGTCCGGTCGCGGCTACCGCCTGATGGTAAGAGGTGTGAATGCGCCCAGTGCGCGGGTTGATCTGCTCCGGCAGGCGGTCGGTATAGGTGCTCTTCAACTTGCTGACGCTGCGGTACTGCATGATCACCTGCGGCAACTCGTAGCCCTGCTCGGCCAGCTCGGCCAGAACCGATTCCGCCGTGGAAGGCTGGCCCTTGGCGGTTTTCGACAGTACCGGCAAGCCCTGCTTTTCATAGAGGATAGCGCCGAGCTGCTTGGGTGAGCCCAGGTTGAACTCCTGCCCGGCCAGCGCGAAGGCTTCACGCTCCAGCGCGACCATCTTGATGCCCAGCTCAATGCTCTGTTCACCGAGCAGTTTGGCATCGACCAGCGCGCCGCAGCGCTCAATGCGCGCCAGCACCGGCATCAGCGGCATTTCGATCTCCTGCAGCACCTTGGCTACGCGCTCCTGCGGTTGCAGCTTGGCCCACAGGGTTTGGTGCAAACGCAGGGTGACATCGGCGTCTTCTGCGGCATAGGGCCCGGCCTGCTCCAGTGCGATCTGATCGAAGGTCAGCTGTTTGGCGCCTTTACCGGCGATATCCTGAAACTTGATGGTGCTCTGGCCCAGGTATTTCAGCGCCAGGCTGTCCATATCATGGCGGGTTGCAGTGGCGTCCAGCACATAGGATTCCAGCATGGTGTCAAAGGCCACGCCCTGCACATTGATGTCGTAATGCGCCAGTACATTGATGTCGTACTTGGCATGCTGCGCCACCTTGGCCTTGTTCGGATCTTCCAGGTAGGGCTTGAGTGCCGCGAGCACTGCGTTGCGATCCAGTTGATCGGGCACGCCCATATAGCTGTGCGCAACCGGGATATAAGCGGCTTCGTGCGGGCTAACCGCGAGTGAGACGCCAACCAGCTCGGCCAGTTGCGCATGAATACTGGTGGTCTCGGTATCAAAGGCGAACAGCTCGGCGGCCTTGAGCTTGTCTAGCCAGCGCTCAAAGTCAGCCTGTTCGGTGATGGTTTCGTAGTTGTTTTCCTGCTCTGGCTCGATAGCTGCGGCAGCATCACCGCTAATGGCGGCGGCCTTGGCTTCGCGTTGCAGGTCGTCCAGCCAGGTCTTGAATTCCAGTTCCTGATACAGCTCGGCCAGGGCTTCGCGGTTGGCCGGTGTGGGCATGAGCGCATCAGCGCGAACATCCAGCTCAACGTCGAGTTTGATGGTCGCCAGCGCGTAGGACATGTAGGCCATGTCCTTGTGTTCGGCCAGCTTCTCGGGCAGCTTCTTGGCGCCGCGAATAGGCAGCTCGGGCACTTTGTCGAGGTTGGCGTAGATCACATCCAGCCCGCCGCCGAGGCCGGTCAGCAGACCCAGCGCGGTTTTCTCGCCGACGCCGGGCACGCCCGGAATGTTATCGACCTTGTCGCCCATCAGCGCCAGGTAATCGATGATCAGCTCCGGGCCAATACCAAATTTTTCTTTTACCCCTTCAATATCCATCACGGTGTTGGTCATGGTGTTGACCAGGGTGATGTGCGCATCAACCAACTGGGCCATATCCTTATCGCCGGTAGAGATCACCACGGCACGGCCATGGGCGGCACTTTCGCGTGCCAGGGTGCCAATCACGTCGTCCGCCTCTACGCCTTCAACACAGAGCAGCGGCAGGCCCAGGGCCTTGACGCTGGCGTGCAGTGGCTCAATCTGTACGCGCAGATCATCGGGCATAGGCGGGCGATGGGATTTGTATTGCTCGAACATGGTGTCGCGGAAGGTCGGTCCCTTGGCATCAAAAACCACCCCTATGGGGCTATCCGGATACTGTTTGCGCAGGCTCTTGAGCATGTTGAGCACGCCCTTGACCGCACCCGTGGGCAGGCCTTTTGAGGTCATCAGCGGTGGCAGTGCGTGGAAGGCTCGGTACAGGTACGAGGAGCCATCTACTAAAACGAGGGGAGCGGAGTCAGTCATGCGTCAGGTCAACATTTCCGGAGGTAATGGGGCTAGAATAGGGGTGTCATCAAACAATAGGACAAGACTACCATGATTCGACTATTTGGCCGTGGCCTGGCCGTGCTCCTGCTGGCATCCAGCTTCTCGGTAATGGCGCAGGATGCCGTCACTGGCGAACCGGATGTCACCATCCGGGAAGAAGGCGATCGCACTGTTGAAGAGTACCGGGTAAATGGCTTTCTCTATGCTATCAAGGTGATCCCCACCAGCGGCGCGCCCTACTATCTGGTTGCCGTTGATGACGAAGGCAACTATGTGCGCTCCGACCAGCCCGACGGCCTGCGTATTCCCTCCTGGAAAATCTTCGAGTGGTGAGCTGAGTTATGTCGGTCTTTACCGAGGTCAGTCGCGCTCAACTTGAAGACTTCCTGGCGGGGTTTGCGCTGGGGCGGTTGATCGAGTTTGCTGGCATCAGTGGCGGCAGTGAGAACAGCAACTTCTTTGTCAGCTGCAGTTCTGGCGATTATGTTCTGACGCTCGTCGAGCGCGGCGACGTTGATGCATTGCCGTTTTTTATTGAGCTACTGGAGCGGCTGCATCAGGCCGGGCTTTCGGTGCCCTATGCGATTGCTGATCGCCAGGGCCAGTGCCTGCATCAGCTCAACGGCAGGCCAGCGCTGCTGCAGCCCAGGCTTCCTGGCCAGCATGTAGATCATCCCGATCCTACCCATTGTCAGGCTGTGGGGCGTTGGTTAGCGCAGCTGCACAATGCCACTGCTGACTCGCCCATGGCGCGGCCGAGCGAGCGCGGGCTGGAATGGATGTTGCGGCAGACCCTGCAACAGCTGGCAGATAGCCCCGCGCTGCATAACAGCCAGCTCGATGCCTTGCTGGGTGCGCTCGCCGACTGGCAACTGACCGACCCCGGACTACCGCGTTCGGTGCTGCACGCCGATCTGTTTCGCGATAACGTCATGTTTGAAGGGCACCACCTCAGTGGCGTGATCGATTTTTATAACGCAGCCAGTGGCTGGACCCTCTATGACGTCGCCATCGCGGTGAATGACTGGTGCTTGAACGCTGATGCCAGTGTTGATGCCAAGCGCGCCCAGGCGCTGCTGGCCGGTTATGCCAGTCTGCGTCATTTCACCCCCGCCGAGGCTCGGTGCTGGCCGGATATGTTGCGGGTAGCGGCGTTGCGTTTTTGGCTTTCTCGTCGCCTGGCAGCCGATCAGCACGCAGGGCAGCAAGGTGTGTTGGTTAAAGACCCTGAGCATTTCATGCGGGTACTGATTCAGCATCAGCGCGTAGCCGTTGGCTTGCCGCTGGCGCTCTAAGCGCATCAATGCGGCTGGTTTTGTCATCGCCGGGACGCAATACTGGCCTATATTTCGCATTCACTCAGTGTTTATGATCACCAATAGGGAAGGCCCATGAGCACCATTCATTTCGTTGGCGGCGAGAAAGGCGGCGTTGGTAAATCCGTGGTTTCGCGCCTGCTGTCTCAGTTTTTTCTGGATAACGGCCTGCTCTATGCCGGGTTTGATGCGGACCAGTCCCACGCGACCCTCACGCACTACTACCCGGAGTTCACCCGGCCCATCGTGCTGGACGATTTTGAAAGCATCGATCAGATTGTTGAACTGGCCACCGATGAAGAAGACAAGCAGTTGCTGGTCGACCTACCCTCGCAGAGTCAGCGGTTTCTGGATCGTTGGCTGGAGGATAGCGGTGTACTGGAGATGTGTGATGAGCTGGGGCTCAAAACGGTATTCTGGTATGTGGTAGACGGCGGCCGCGACTCGGTCATGCTGCTGGAAACCTTTCAGCAGAAGTATGGCTCGGTCATGCCCTTTGTGGTGGTCAAAAATCACGGTTGCGGCAGCGACTTCAGGGATATTGATACGGTGTTGGCCAAGGGCTTTTCCAACCGCCTGCTGGCCGTAGTGGATATTCCCGAGCTGCACACGGCCACCCTGCACCGCATCGACAAGCTGGCCCTCAGCTTCTGGTCGGCGATCAACATCAAGAGCAGTGATGGTGCAAATCTGAGCATGATGGAACGTCAGCGCACCAAGGTGTGGCTGCGCAAGGCCTGCCAATCCATCGGCGAGGCATTTCAGCGTATCCAGTAAAGCAATAATGCTGCACCGGGCCTGCATGGCGCGGTGCAGTTACCCCTTTCAGCTCTGGTTTTCAGCTGTTTTGGCTTGATGCAGCGCGGCCGCGTTGTGCATCAGTGCGTAATGCAGCACCGCACCCAACAAGGCGCCCAGCAACCAGGAGTAGCCCTGCAGTTGGCTCAACGCAGGTGTCCACACGGACGCCACTGAGAAGATCGAGGCTACGGCAAAGGAGATCATTGCTTTGCGGTTCCAGCCGCCATCAAAGTAGTAGGTAGACCCCACCTTGGAACTGAACAGGTCCTGCAGGTTCAGCTGCTGCTTACGTACCAGGTAGTAATCCGCGACTATGATGCCGTATAGCGGTGCCAGGATCGCCCCTAGGGTATCAACAAAGGCTGCGATGCCCACCTGACTTATAAACGACACCCAAAGCGCGCCAATAAAGAAGGCAATAGCCGCTGTGATAAAGCCGCCGGTGCGCGCGCTGATGCGCGAGGGTGCCAGGTTGGCAATGTCGTACGCGGGTGGAATGAAGTTGGCCACCAGGTTGATGCCCACGGTTGCAGCAAAGAAGGTGAGCGCCGCAATGATGGTCAGCGTCAGGCTGTCGACTCGGGCGACAATATCGGTCGGGTTGGTCAGGGTTTCACCAAAGACCACCACAGTGCCGGCGGTAATTACCAAGGCAATCAGCGAGAAAATTGCCAGGCTGACCGGCAGGCCAAGAAAGTTGCCCTTGGTCATCTGCTTCTCGTTGGTTACGAAGCGGGCGAAGTCACCGTAGTTGATTACCACCGCCGCAAAGTAGGCGACCATGGTGCCCACCACCGCAAAGAAAGCGGCAACCGGGCCGGTCTTGTACTCGCCAGTGCCACTGAAAATACTGCCCAGCTCATTCCACAAACTGGGCCCGGCCTGATACCAGATGATCAGCATCAGTGCGATCATCACCACATACACCAGTGGGCCAGCCCAGTTCAGAAAGCGGGTAATCCATGCCATGCCGCGCACAAAGAGCATGACCTGAAAGGCGCAGACCAGACAGTAAGATACCCAGCCAACCGTGGTCATCCCCAGAAACGTCGCCGCGTCAGCCGGTGACTCCAGCACCGCGTTTAGCAGCAGCGCTACCGCGGTAGAGGCAAAGTAGGTCTGCACGCCATACCAGAAGATCGCCACGATTCCGCGAACCACCGCAGGGAAGTTGGCGCCACGCACGCCCATACTGGAGCGCGCCATCACCGGGAAGGGAATGCCGTATTTAACGCTGGGTTTACCGGTCAGCTGCACCAGCCCCATGACGATAAAGCCCGCCAATACGATGCCGCCCAGTACCGCCCAGCCGCTCAGGCCGTAGGAAATAAATAGCGTTGCCGCCAGCGTATAGCCAAACAGGCTCTGAATATCGTTGGACCACACATTGAAGATCTCGAACCAGCCCCAGTTGCGCTTGCTCGGTGGCAATGGCGCCAGGTCTTCGTTGTGTAGCGACGGGTCGATGTCGTGTATCTGAAAGTCGTCGTTAGCCATGGGCCGTTCCTTGCGTCTTGTTGTGGTTGCCAAACAGGGCCTGAGTTCACCGCCCTGCCGGTTGCGCTTGCACGTTCTATACCTTCCTTCCACCACCGACCCATTGGCCGTAAAAACGCGCGAGGCAAGGCAAAAAACCGAGCCAGCTAACGCCTGGTGCGCGGAAAGGTCGCATATTGTGTACAAAAAAGGCCAGATTTTGTATCCAAAAATGTAGTGGATGCAAAAAAACGCTACATAAAGGCGCAAAGACGGGCTCGTTTTTGCCATCTATGCTGATTGTCTGCTTAGCCGTTCGGGCGTTAGCACTCACAAGAGGCATCAACCTATGACTCGCACATTCATCACATCCGGGCCGGGCTTGCCCAATTGGTCGAACCCGATTAGCCATGCGGTGGTCGTAGACAAGCTCTGCTTTGTTAGCGGGCAGCTATCGGTCAACGAATAGGGTGTTTATGTGCCGGGTAGCATTCTTGAAGAAGCAACGCGGGCATTTCAGAATGTGTTTGCGGCGCTCACCGCCGCAGGTTTCGACAAGAGCGAGATTGCGTACATTGATATCGCCTTTGCCGACCTGTCTCAGCTTGGTGAGGTTAACGCCCTGTATATGGCATTGTTTCCTGAAGGTAAGCGGCCGGCGCGAACAGTGTATGAGGCGGCCCGGCTGCCCTTTGATGGTAAAGTGAAGATTGTGGCGACCGCAGCTAAAGACTGACGGTTGCCTCCCAATCAGCCCTATGCCTGCAGGGCTGCGCAGAAGGTTTTAAGCGCACAAAACCCTGGTGCGGCGAAAGCCATTGGCCGGGAGGTGGTTGGGTTCGATCAAGCCCTGTGGGCCGAGAAACGCTTTGAGATAGTGGTAAACGCCAACCTGGCGAAGTTCTCACAAAGCAGTACGTTGCGCGCGTTTTTATTGAGCACCGGAGATAGGGTGCTGGTTGAAGCAAGCCCGGTAGACAGCATTTAGGGCATCGGCCTGGCTCAGGACGATGCCGGAGCAGAAGATCCCGCTCGATGGAAAGGCCTCAACCTGCTTGGGTTTGCTTTGATGGACGCACGAGATCAATTAGCTGAACGCTAATGAGCCCAAGAGGGCTAACCAGGAGAGCACATGAAGCAGACACTGATTGTTTTGGCCGTACTATTGATAGCTGCGTGCACTAGCGCGAAGCCCGTATCGCAAGGCAAGGGGGCTAGTGTAGAGGTATTTGTAGACGATGGTTCCGTCCAGTGCGGCCCAGCGGGTCTGGCCCCGCAAGCCACCGCAAAAACATTGATTGATCACGGCATAAAAGTAAGCCGCTCTACCTGCGGGTACATGGATGGCATGGCGTTTCCTTCCGTTTGTGGTGGCGGAGATGGCAGCATCAATGTGCACACCATCGCGGCAGACCAGCTGCAGCCAGCGGTTGATCTTGGCTACACGCCAGTCAGCAAACTACCCAGTGGCTATATTGAGACCTGCGATTAATGGACCTGTCATAGCGTAAGTAGTGGTGCCGACCTTAAAATCTGGCTAGGGGCGCCAGGCAGATTTTCGACTTGCAGATTGAGTTGGTGCAGACCTCCTGCGGCTTTGCTGTGCCCTTCTATGAGTTCAAGGCCGAGCGCGACACACTGACTAAATGGGCCGATGGCAGGGGTGCAGAGGGCGTCGAGACTTACTGGTCAGAGAAGAACCTACTGAGCCTGGATGGCAAAAAGACGGGTATGGTGACGCAGGACTAGTTGGCTCTGATCGTCGCGATACTTGGCTGACAGCGCTTATTCGCTTGATCGATAACGGGCAGATCAACTTTGCTCCGGGGTAATTAGATGAACAGGATGTTAGCGCTACTGCTGTTACTCGGGACCGGTTACGCACAGGCCGAGGGTTTGTGCGCTGAAGGCGAGACGGTCGCTTTTTCGTGCGGTGTGGGCAGTAAAAGCCTGTCGGTTTGTGGGCTCGCCGATGACACGCTGAGCTATCGCTTTGGTACCCCTGAGCGCGTGGAGCTGGAGATAACCGCGCCGATTCACTTCAGTCGCACGGCCTACAGCGGTGGCGGTGAGGGTAATTTGACCTTTGCTGCTGGCCGCTACAAGTATGTCGTCTATTCCAGTATCAGCAATGGTGATTGGCTGGCCGATGGTGGTCGAGACAAGATAGAGAGGGCCGGTGTTTATGTGGTCAAGGATGACAAGTTGCTGGCGGATATACCCTGCAAAAGCTACTCAGCAGAGCACTTCATTCGCCAGCTGCCGGCGCATGAGGAGGAGGCGTTCGAGTACTACCGGTAACCTGTAAATAAGGCTACTGACAGTGCGCGTGAAACCCGGGGCAAAAGGCGTGGTCACAGGTTGGCGCGGAGTCGTTTCGCCCGCAAGTCCCCTGTTGAATAGGCGCTAGACTCCGATGCTGATTGCCCACCTGCCGTCCGGCTACATTCTTTCCAGTTACCTGCTCGAACGGGTGCGCGCGCTGCCAGTCAAAGCCTCATGGGTGATCGCTGCCGGCATGCTGGGCGCTGTGGCGCCGGACTTCGACATGCTTTACTTCCTGTTTGTCGACCACGGTCAGACGCACCATCATCGTTACATGACGCACTGGCCGTCCCTATGGTTGGGCTTGATCGCCTTTGCCTTGGGCTGGCGTTGGTTGGGGCGGCAGTCGGCGGCGGCCTGGTTACTGCTGATATTCAGCCTGGGCGGCATGCTGCATGTGTTGCTGGATACCCTGGCCGGTGACATCTGGTGGTTTGCGCCACTGGTTGATCAACGCTATGCGCTGGTCAAGGTGACCGCGCGTTATCAGCCGTGGTGGCTGAATTTTGTTATCCATTGGGTGTTTTTGGTGGAGCTGACGATTTGCGCCTGGGCGTTCTGGCGTTGGCGTTTGCGGCATTCATGGGGCATGATAAGGGGAGCTCAGTGCGGTAACACGCACGCGCAGGATTGATCTGCGCGCCGCTGTCTGTCTTTGGGGTGAGCGCGGCAACGCTATTCGTGTGCCGCGCTCAATTGGCAACCAAGCTTCAGAACATCCAGCTTTTGGGGTTAGGGTGCGGTTGTTGGCTATCCAGTGCCTGGAGACCCTTGATGCAGCGTACGATCAGCCATACCACCCAGAAGAGGAGCACGAGGTAGCCGACCAGTAGCAGGGCAAACAGGCAGCCGACAAAAATATACAAAGCGCCGATCCAGAAGGTGCGAATCTGAAACTGATAATGGCTTTTCAGCCATTCCGGCGCGTTGTCTTTGTTCACGTAAGCGAGGACGACACCTACGATGCCGGTAATGCCCATTACGAGCCCAACCATATACAGGATATAAACAATCTTGGCTGTTCCTGCATCGTTTGCAGAGAGGGTGGTCTCAAGGACCAAGTGCAACAACTGAGATAGAGTGTTGCCATGAGAACCTATACGCATTTAACCACTGACGAACGGGTCGCCTTGATGCTGATGCAAGGCCAAGGATTGAGCCTACGCTCC
>NZ_JACGWE010000003.1:0-190385 GCF_014077575.1 Pseudomonas sp. 5Ae-yellow
ATCAGTTCGTTGGGAATTGCGGGTAGGTCTCGCGGGGCTTCACGCCCCGGCTTCTTCTTGGTCGGCATACATGCGTCCTCTGCTGCAACATGTTATGCCCAAACACAAAATTTATGACACCCCCCGCGCACGATCTGCTGATCGCCAAGGTCAAGGCAGTCAACCGTCGATAGCTGTAAGCCGCGCCCCAGCTGAAAACACTCCATGTTAGCCCAAGGCTGTATATCAGCCTGCCGGGCTGCATCGTAAATGCTTACCGATTGCAGGACGGAGTCGCTGATACCTTTGGAGCTGCCCGCGTCCGAGTTAAACAAAGCCTATTCCTTCAGCTAGGTTAATATTGACTGCCCAAGCCAATAAATTCTTTTTTTCACTATACACGCCGACCTGGATTCAAGGTAATTCAGATCCTCCATCCGCGTGCTAGATTTTGTTAAAGCCTTTGACTGCTGCGAACTGTCTTGTTGCCATCTGTTTCGAAGTTAACGCCAAGACGATGCCGCGTAAAAATAGTGCACTTATTTATGGGGCACAATTTTCTATCAGGTCGGCTCGCCTCGAATCATTCGCCATCGCTGTGGATTGAAGCACGCTCGCCGTCATCAACTTGCCCTCTCAACCCTGCATACCGGAGAGCAAACTACCAAAGCTGTAATACGGTCTGTGTGCACGGTGCGATTTATGCGCTTGCTTTGCGCTATACTGCGCCGATCTAGCCAGGTTGGGTGTTCTATGAAAGTGTGCGGTGTTGATATAAACAGTAACGATGTGAATGTGTGCTTGTTGTCCCTGTCGGACGAGATTTTTGAACTGCCGGATTTTCGTTCACGGCGTTTGACCTTGTCGAATATCAATAGCACCAGCGAGCTGCGCTATTTCCAGCAGACTTTTGCCAAGTTGATGCACGATTATCAGGTGGACAAAGTGGTGATACGCCAACGCCCCATGAAAGGTAAATTTGCGGGTGGTGCGGTAGGCTTCAAGCTGGAAGCGGCCATCGAGCTGATTGAGGACCTTGATGTAGTGATCATGTCAACGACTGATATCAAGGACTCCTTGAAGCGCAATCCGGTGCAGGTCACTTACGCCGACACGGGGCTCAAGGCTTACCAGGAAGTCGCCTTCAATACGGCTTATTCCTTTTTGATGAAAGACAAGTTCGCCGCCTGAGGCAAAGATCGCCAGGTTGCCACCATCAGTTTTGCAAAAAGGCGCACTGCGCCTTTTTTGTTGCCTGAAACGCAGGCATCGCATTAAGCACGGAGGTACGAAAAGGCGGAGTTATAGCCAGCAGGCTACCCTACTCTGCTTTCCAGCTGACCGGGTATAACATCTCTTCCCGATAACCACTCAGCACACGGCGCAGGCCAGTGAGTTGCTGGTCCAGTTCTGCATCGCCGCTGTCGACCAGAAAGGGTCGACCATCCAGGGTTTTGAGTTTGGTTTTGGTCGCGACGACCAGCAGATTGTCGATGCCGACGGCACGGACTACACGCGGCGACAACTGCTGATTACCACGCCCAAGAATATGGCCCTGACCGCCAATAGCGGTAACCAGAATACGCCAGTCGCCGCCCTGCTCCAGCAAGGCCCATAATTGCTGCTCGGTCGCGTCTTGCAGCACCAGCTCGCCGTTACGCAGCACGTCTATTCCAAGCAAGGTGCCCTGCAGCCCCATGGCTTCCAGCAGGCCAAGGTTGGTTGAACCGGGCCCTAAAATCCAGCCGGTGTCGTCGTCCTGCTCTTCCTGCAGCCACGCAGCGATGTCGTCCAGCACCATGGTTTCGACTTCACGCCCGCCCTGCTTCACCTGCTGCACAAAGCGCCCTTCTTCAGGCACTGACAGCTCGCCGTAATGGCGGGTTTTAACTTGGCCTTGGCGAAAGGCATTTTCATCAATATCGCGCACGTCGGCTTCACGCAGACGTACCAGATCGCCCTTGATTAGCAGCGCGACCAGCTCACCTGCGGCTCGCGGGTTTACAGCGTACACGCCGGAGTGAATCTTGACCCCAGCCGGAATGCCCAGCACCAGCTGACTGCTGCTGATCTGATTACAGATATTACGCGCGGTACCGTCACCGCCCGCAAACAGCAGCAAATCTATGCCGGTTTTTTGCAGGGCAGCTGCGCAGCGTTCGGTGTCTTCGGCACAGGTCTGGTTAGGCTCGCTCAACTCACCAACCACCTGATGCGTAAAACCCAGCTCGGCAAGCAAATTGCTCCCCATGGCGCCCGGGGCGGCAAATAGCTGCAGTTGATCGCGCAGCGGCAGCAACAGCTCTAGCGCTTGCGCCACCCGACGCTGCGCCTGCGGTAGCACACCTTGAGCCAGCGCCTGTTCTGCCACGCCATCAGACCCTTTGAGCGCGGCTTGCCCACCCACACCGGCCAGTGGATTGATGATGAGCCCTAACCTGAAACCTGATTGCATGCCCTGTGCCCGTTCTTGTATCCAGTGAATATGTTGTTGCTGGTTGGCGCTTGTCTCCCGTTGTTACCCTGGAGACCAACGCGCTGTCACAAAGTCGTCATGGCATTGCCATATCCTGCCCTGAGCTGGTCGCCGGGAGGGGGATCAGCGTACTCAGCGACACCACAATGGGAGAAAACCATGAGTGTACATGCCTTGCAGACATGCCGTGAAAGTGCCGAAATTATGATCCATCCGTCGTCCTGCACGGGTGGCTTTCTGCTTGATGAACAGGGCCGTGAAATTGCCATTACCGAGCAAATGATTCAACACGCCTGTAACGAACTTGAGCGCCAGTGGGTACCAGCGCCCCGCCAAGCTAGCCACTGAAGCCCGCCGCTAACCAATGCGCCGGCAGGTCGCCCGCGCCCTGCCAAGCCAATTGCAGATGTGAGCACTCCCGCCGCAGCGGGTAGTGCTTGCGCAGCTGATCAAACACCTTGGCTATCTGGTCAACCGGTAACCCTGCCATGGCGGCGCGAAAGCGCGCGTCATCATCGCGAACGTCATAAACCCAGCGCAGTGCCCGGTCCAGCGACCAGTCTGTTGGCGTCTGCTCATTCACAACAATAGTCGCCAAGCCCGCTGTGGGCGCCAGCTCGCTCAAGGCCAGAGTGGCTGGCAACTGAAAATGCGCGCAAAACGCCTGATATATCTGCTCGGTACCGCGCAGTTTGCCGTCCAGGCTGTAGCCCGCAACATGGGGCGTGGCCAGCGCGCATTGGGCGGCCAGCGCCAGATCTACCTGCGGCTCGTGCTCCCAGACATCCAACGCCACCTGCAGATCAGGGCGCTGCAGCAAGAGGGCCGCCAGCGCCTGATTATCAATCACCGGACCACGGCTACTGTTGATTAGCCAGGTACCCTGCGCCAGCCTGGCCAGACGCTCGGCGTTCAACAGATGCTTGGTCGCGTGCGGACCTTGATGCTCTAGCGGCACATGACAACTGATCACATCCGCTTGCGCCAGCAGCTCATCCAGACTCACAAAGCCACTCTCACCACGCTCGGCGCGCGGCGGATCACACAGCAGGCAGTCCACGCCGAGTGCTGTCAGGGTGTTTGCCAGGCGGCTACCCACCTGCCCCACGCCAATGATGCCGACGCGCTGCGAGCGCCAGGCTTTGCCGGTGCGTTCAGAGAAGGTCAACAGACAGCTGAGAACGTACTCGACTACGCCGCGCGCATTGCAACCGGGTGCGCTGGATACAGCGATACCCGCCGCCTGCAGACCGGGCAGATCAAGGTGATCGGTGCCGATGGTACAGGTTCCAACAAAGCGCACCGGTGTGCCCGCTAGCAGCGCGGGATCCACGCGGGTAACCGAGCGCACCAGCAAGGCATCGGCCTGCATCAGATGTGCGCGGCAAATCTCGCGCCCTGGGTGGGTCGTTATCTCCGCTTGCTTGGCAAAGAACGCGCCCAGCAGAGGGATATTTTCGTCGGCAACAATACGCATGCAGGGCTTCCGAGATTAAGAGTGTAGGAGCATTGTCAGCGGTGCTCGACGGGCTGTCCAGCCGGGCTGCCTTAGCCGATCAACAAAGTAGCTGAATAGGCTTGCACTGATTCGGTGACGCTGCTTTACTGGCAACAACAGGCCCAACTGAGGCTTGCAGCCAGACCCATTATTAAAAGCGTTACCCGAAGGGTAATAGCCCTTCCTTTGCAGGACCTGCCTGAGTCAACGGACACCCCGCACACCGCCCATTGTGCTCGCCCCGAGACTGTCCTCACCACCCTGTCGCCATAACCACAAGCAAATTTGTCTGCACCGGACGATGCCTTGGCGCCTTTCGTTTCTTTCGGCGTTTTGCCAATAACTGCCCTGTATGACGCGCCGCAGTGAGCGCGTCCAGCCAATAGCGGAGACAGGGAATATGAAACCAGAACATCAAGTAGTTGAAGCGCTAGGCCAGTTCCTTATACAGACTCACTACTATGCCAGCCCTGCACCGCGGGGCACTGTCATTCTGGTGAATGGCTCGCTGGCGACCATGGCCGCGTTCGCCCAGACCGTTCGCTTTCTGCAGCCACACTTCAACGTTGTGCTCTTTGACGAGCCTTATTCCGGCGAGTCCAAGCATTACAACGCCAATCAGCGGCCGATCACCAAGGAACAGGAAGCAGGTATATTGCTGGAGCTGATCGCGCACTTTGGCGCCGACCACATGCTATCGTTTTCCTGGGGTGGTGCATCGGCTCTGCTCGCTCTGGCAAAGCGTCCGCCAACCATGCGCAAGGCGGTGGTAATGGCCTTTTCGCCGTTGATCAACCGAGCTATGCGTAGCTACCTTGAAACCGGCATCAACCTGTTACTCAACTGCGAGCGCCGCAAGCTGGGCATGCTGCTGAACGAGACCATCGGCGAACACCTGCCCTCACTGGTCAAGCGCTACAACTTTCGCCACATCATTAGTCTGCACGAGCATGAGTATCAGCAGATGGCTTTTCATGTTAGCCAGATACTGACGCAGGATACCCGTTGCTATCTGACCGGCAGTGCCGACATCAAAGTGCCGCTGCTGTTCGTTAATGGTGATCTGGATCGTTATACCTGCCCGGAGGACGCGCGGCATTTCAGCCGCCATGTGCGTCACTGCGAGTATGCGACGGTCACCGGCGCCGGACACTTCCTGGACATGGAAAACAAGGACGCCTGGACGCAAACCCGTGACGCGGTGCTCGACTTCATGACCGACAGGGAATGGCGTGCAGAGCACACAGACAACGAGGTGCTAGCACCCTTGCGGCTGACGGGCGCGAACCGCCACAAGTTGGGTTTGGTATAAACACCTATGATGCCTGCCTGGCGGTATCAGCCAGTCAGGCGCGGCCAAGGCTATCGACGGTCAGCACGGCACCAGGACGATAAAACGCCAATAGCGCATCGACGAAACGGGCTGGCCGCTCATGCAAACCACTCTCAAGATAGCTCACTGCCTGCGCATGCACCCTGGTGCGGAACGGCGTTGGGTCGGTCGCCTCACCGCTGAGGTTATCGGTACTCACATCAAAGCGGTGCCCGGCTGCCGCGCAGAACAACCATTCCAAGGCCTGCGGCTTCACTTCTACCTGCTCGAATGCACCTTGCTGATCTGCGCTGCGGCCATCGGGCGCATACCAATAGCCAAAGTCGGCCAACAGCCGTCGCTGCGGCCCAGCCACGCACCAATGCGCTACTTCATGTAGCGCGCTGCGAAAATAATCGTGGGTAAAACGTATGCGGTGAAAACCAGACTCATCATCTGCCGGCAGATATTCGGGCTCAGGATAACCGCCCACCAGTCGGGTGTTGAAATCAACCGCAAAGCAGCGGTCAAACAGGGTTACAAGATCGTCGCAATGGTACTGCATTGGCTGGTAGACAATATCTGGCAAGTTGATAGGATGAACCGCTTTTTCTGAAGGCAATCTTGGTAATGATCAGCAGACCACCTCGCTTTAACGGGCCGCGCATTGTAGCAGAACTGCGGGCGCTGATTGTGCTCGTGCTGCCGATTGTCGCCGCTCAGCTTGCCAACACCCTGCTGGGCTTTATCGACACCGCCATGGCGGGGCGCGTCAGTCCCGAGGCCTTGGCTGCTGTCGCCTTGGGCAACTCCTTCTGGATCCCTACTCTGCTGTTTCTCACCGGCGTGATGATGATCATCACCTCCAAAGTGGCGGCCAGCAACGGCTCTGGCCGCCTGGCCGATACCGGCCCCATGGTGCGCCAGGGAGCCTGGCTGGGCTTGTTCATTGGCTTGGCCTGCGCGGTATTTCTGAATCTGACGCGACCAATTCTGGTTGCCATGGATATTGGTGAGCAGCTTATTCCGGTCACCCTGGACTACCTGTTGGCGATCTCCCTGGGGTTTCCTGCCGTTGGCATGATGCTGGCGTTACGCGGGCTGACCGATGGGCTGTCCAATACCAAACCGGCCATGCTGGTTGGCTTTATCGGCCTGGCCATCAACGTGCCCGCCAACTATATCCTGGTGTACGGCAAACTCGGCATGCCGGCCATGGGCGCGGTGGGTTGTGGCGTGGCTACGGCCTTGGTGATGTGGGCGATGCTGATATGCCTGCTGATCCACATCAAGCGATCACCCACCTACCGCGAATGCGGCCTTTTCGAGCGCTTTGACTGGCCCAAGGGACGCACGCTGGGCCAGCTGTTCGGCCTGGGCTTTCCTATCGGCATAGCGCTCTTTGCCGAAACCAGCATGTTTTGCGTGATCGCCCTGCTGATTGGCGGCATGGGCGCTATCGTGGTGGCCAGCCATCAGGTCGCTATCAATTTTTCTTCGCTGGCCTTTATGGTGCCCTTCAGTCTGGGGCTGGCGATTACCGTGCGGGTTGGCCACAACCTGGGCCGCAACGGGGCGCGGGCGGCATTGTTTGCCGCCAAGGTCGGCACTGTGGTGGCGCTCGGCTTTGCGACCATAGCTGCTGGCGGTATGTATCTTTTTGCCGAGCAGATTCCGCTGCTGTATACCCAGGACGCGGAAGTCATCGCGCTGGCCGCCAGCCTTTTTGTGCTGGCCGCGCTCTATCAGTTCTCCGATGCGGTTCAGGTCGCCTGTGCGGGTGCCTTACGCGGCTTTCAGGACACACGCCTACCGATGTTGCTAACCATGATTGCTTACTGGCTGATTGGCCTACCTGCCGGTTATCTACTGGGCATCAGTGATCTGCTCGGCCCGCCACGCGGTCCGGCGGGCTTCTGGATGGGGCTGATTATTGGTTTGAGCAGCGCCGCGCTCTTCCTGGGCCTACGGCTGGCTGTCGTCGGCAAGCGCGAGAAACTGCGCCCACCGCGCCCACCCTATTCGCCAAGCCACCCGACCCACTGACCCGGTCACAGCAGGCATGGCATACTGAGCCCATGTCTGCCCTACCAACCCGCGCCACCCTTGCCCTATTGCTATCCCTGCTATTGACGCTGGCGGGCTGTCAGCGTGCGCCCGAGGCGCAGCAGCAGATGAGCAATTATCTTGATCGTGTGGCGCGAGTGTTGCAGCAGGACTGGCAGCCTTTTGTCCCCGACCAGCTCGCCCTATACCGTTTTCCAGCTCGCCGCGAACGGATGATAACCATCGCACCACTGCGTATTGGCCTGCTCGACCTGATTGTGGATACCAATGACTGTCGGCTGCTGCAGCAACGCATCAGCGAGCGCAATAGCGTGCTCGGCAAGGTCATGCCCTGGAGCCATCGGCTCGCCTACGACGGCGAATTGTTGCGCGCGCTGGACCAGTGTACTGCCCTGCTCGCACAACGGGACGAACAGCCGGAGCTGCGCGAACAACTGATCGCGATCGCAGAAAACAAAGGTGCCAACCTGCCAGCGACCTACTGGAATGCGTTGAATGCCAGCGAAGAGTTTGAACACTATCTGCGCTTTGCTGATCAACCACTCCCGGTGAGCAGTAGTCCGTTAAGCGATCAAGCAGCGGTTGCGGCGCTGAATGAGCTGGCAAAAATAGGCGTTGCACTGCCGCAACGCTTACCACCCGATAGAGCGCACCTTGATAGCCTGCTGCAGGCGCTGCAGCTAAGTCAGCGCAGCGGCCAACTGATCACCAGCCTGGCACAAACCACGCACGGCCTGCGCCAGGCCACACAGATGCTGCAGGCGACCGAACCGCGCCTGCTCTGCCCCATGCAGGCACCTTCGGCCAAATCAAAAATACTGCTGAATGTCTTTGTGCTGTTTTATGCTGGTGAGATTCAGCCCTACCTGGCGCAAATACAACGCGTAGGACAGCCCTGGGCTAATGCCGTTATTGCCCTGCGTGCGGTAGCGGGCATACCGCCAGCAACAGCGAGCGCGCTGGACCGGCTTGCCGGGAGCTCAAACAGTCTTTGGGAGCAGTATCAGCAGGCACTGGCAGAGCACACGCAAGCCTGGCAAGACCTGCTCGGCGCCTGTCAGTCGCAGCCGGGACAAAGCGGTTGGCAGGTACCGGCTGAGAGCTGAATGCGCCATGCTTCAAACTAACAATAGCGTTAGTCCGCTCTGACGTTCTGGTACAGCATCAGCCGAGAGGTTTCATGCAGCCCGCGCGTCAGTTGCTCGAGGCGCTGAAACTCCTCAGGATGCTGATCAGCTACATCCGTCAGTGGCGTCTGCGAGGCAAGATCGTGCAGAGTAGGCTGACTACCATCATGCTGCATCTGCAACAGAAAGTCCTTGGTCACCCCACCAATCAGCGGAAAGGTGCCCTCACGCAGCACCAGCGGCACCACTCGCTCACCTTCCGGCGCTGGCTGCTGAATATCACGCCCCATGGCGCCGTTACGAAACTCTACGCCCACCATACCAAGCACTGTAGGCAGCAAATCGGCCAGCCCCACAGCTTGCTCTATCACTTTTGGCTCAAGCAGTTTGGGTGCGTGAATCAACATGGGTACGTTATTGCTCTCCAACCCCAGCTTCTCAAAGGCAGGCGGCATATGCGGGATCTGACTGATACGGGTATTGTGGTCGCCAAACATCACAAAAATGGTGTTGTCGTACCAGCCGCCCTGCTGAGCGATCTCCATCAAACGTCCAATATTGAAATCCAGCAAGCGCGCAGCGTTGTACTGTGCCACGCTGCGCGAACCCGCGTTCTGAACCGTTTCCAGCGGTAGATCAAGCACTTCAAACCCGTCGTTCTGCGCCGGAATGGTAAAGGGCCGATGATTGCCCGCCGTCTGGATATAAGCGAAGAACGGTTTGCCTTGCGCTTGATTACGCAGGATGCGGTCGCTTTCCTTGAACAGATCAAGGTCAGAAATACCCCAGACGTCGACCATGGGCGAGCGCCAATCGCGCTCCTCGAACAGGCGAACATCATCAATACTCTGGCGAACCAGCGCGTTCATATTCGCCCAGCCGGAGTTACCGCCAATCATGTAGTACTTGTCGTAGCCCGGTAACGCATTGATCAGGCTGTGCTGTCGGGTAATCAGGGGATTACGTGTTGCGGTTTCATCGCGCGAAACGTCAGGCACGCCGGAGATACTCGCCCAAACTGTTTTTGCTGTACCCGTCACCGGAACGTAGAAGTTCTGGAAGAACCAGCTTTGCTTGGCCAGTCGATCAATATTAGGCGTCGGGTTCAGCGGATTGCCATAGGCTCCCACGGCGCTGGTGCCCAGCGATTCGAGCATGATAAACACCACGTTCGGCGGCTGACTAGCGGCAACGGCATAGGGCTGGGGACTTTGATGACGAACAAAATTCAGGCTCTGCGCATCAGGCTGGCTCACGCCAAGATACCGACTGACCACCTCATAATGCGCTGCCACCTGCGCTCGGTCGAACGGCTCATGCGGTACCTGCAGAGTATCGTAGAGGAAGATAACGGGGTTCAGGCCCAGGGCTGAAACACGGTTATCACCCGAGAAAAAAGCGTCGCTCCAGCGCAGTGGCACCGGATTTTCCAGGTTGATGCTGTCGAAACGGCCCAGTATTGCCAGGAACACCAGCACCACCATCAGCGAGCTTCCCCAGACCAGGGAGAAGCGATTGATAGGTTTGGCAGTGCGGTCCAGCGTTACCCGCTCAAGGCGCAGCAGCAACCACCAAATCAGGGCTGTCGCCAGCAGCCATCCAAGGGTAATCCAGATCACCGGATAAGTTTGCCAGACCATATCGGTCGAAATCTGCGCGTCCTCAAAAAAACGCAGCACCGTCGCATTGATGCGTACACCCAGATAGGCGTAGTGACCAAAATCAAAGATGTAAACCAGAAGTACAGCGCCCAGCGCCAACACTAGATAGATCCGCGCCAGCCAGCGCATGGCGCGCGAACGCGTGAGATTCCACTTTGGCAGCCAGGCGAGCAAGGCAACCGGCAACATAAGCAGAATCGCCAACCGAAGGTCGAAGCGTAAGCCTATACCCAGGGTTTCAGGTACGGCCTCAATCTCGCCAAGTGCACCAAAGTCAAACCCCGAGAACCCCACAAAGAAAGCAGCGCGCAACACTGCCAAGACACAAAACAGAAGCGCTACTGCACCAAGCCAATAGTGCAAACGCCGCGAGTGAAGCCAACCCATGATTCCTAACCCCAAACTCTCAAAGAGTGAAAATTGTTAAACGTGTTACACCGCGTCATCCCGGTTGCGATGACAGCGCGTCACGGCGCTTAGCCGACCCGTTACGCCAAAGCCTGCTAATTGCATAGCCGATCAATGCAAAGCAGCTATACAGCGCAATAAAGGGATCGATCAGGTAATCCCAATAGTTGGTAGCCGATTTGAGTCCCACGCTGAAAGCCAGGGTAGCCAGCGCGAGCATGCAGGCGCCGAGTCGGTTTTGTAGCGCCAGCAGCGCAAGGGTAAGCAGACCGACAAACAAAATCAGCGGCCGCGGCTGGTAGCCCAGACGATAGGGATCCAGGTAGGAAAGTCCCATGGTCGCCGGATACAGAAAGAGTGCGAGGCAGGCCATGACCGCCACAATCTGCAGGGTCTTCGCCCTTGGCTGGCGTGGGGCAAACCCTGTGCGTACGGCAGTCCAGTAGGCCAAAGCCACCAATGAGGTGATCGCCAGGTCTCCGGTAAAACTACGCATATAGTCAGCCAACGACAGCCCTGCTATGGGTATATAACCGATAGCCAGAAACACCAACAGACGAACGCGCTGCAACCCTGGGCTGAGACCAAAGCCAGGCGTAAGCAGGAACACGAATAAGCCGAAGGTCAGTTGCGCCTGCCAAAGGTCAGCGATCATAGCTGCGCCTCCAACCATGAATCATTGAAGCTGACGTGCTTGATGAAGGTGTTATTCCAGGAGTAGACCAGATGATAAAGCCCATCCGAGCTCTTGATGAAGTATGGGTATTCATACTCGAAGTCGCAGCCATGCATAGAACAGACGCGTTGATCGAGATTGGCTAAAAAATCACTGAGCAGTCCTATACGCCGCGGCCCACTGGACGATTGAAATTTGTCGCCGATGATGTCGCTATACACCTCCCGGCTGAACGGATTGCCCAGTGGGTCGGGCGACTCATCCAGATCAATAACCGGCTTCCAGAAGCTCAAACCCTCGTCGCTTCCCATCAGCCGGAGTCGGAAGCGACCATCCTCCAGATCGTTCAAGGCAACCAGCAGGCCGTCGTTCGGTGTAGCTATCGCAGCCAGTGACGAGTTGGGGTTGGCAGGTTCAATCGGATAGGGCTCACTCCAACTCTGGCCAGCATCCTCAGTACGGCTGGCGAGTACCTTATGGTGAGTCTCACCGGCATAACGTAACAGCGCTAGTGCCCCATACTCGCTGGTTGGCACTACTGTCGGTTGCAGCGAGTGCTTGCCTTTGCTGATGCGACTTTTATCAAGCACCTCACCGTCCGGGCTGATGTACAGATACTCGGCAAACTTGCCAAGGAACTCGTGGTAAACCGGCAGCCCTATAGTACCGTCGCGGTGAAACACGGGGGCGTTACGCACGAGCGTACTGATATTAAGGAAAGGGGTGGTAACCAGCTGCTTGGGTGGGGACCAATTTTCACCAAAGTCATCAGAGTACATGGCGTTAATCGCACTGCCCGCCCAGCCCCCGATGGAAACTGACACATAAAAAAGCCACAGTCGATCATCAGGTGCCAGCGCAATAACCGGATTACCCAACTTGCGTATGTGCCTTTGAATAGCAGTGCTAGTCGACTCCCGTGTGGCGAGTATCAGCTCCGGCCCCCACTCACCCGCGATTGCGTCGTAACGCGACGCTCTGATTTGGACATCGGCTGCGCCTTCTCGCGAGCCAGCAAACCAGACAGACATCAACGCGCCTGAAGGTAACGACGTCACCGACGACGCGTGCACAAACTCGTCAAGATCCGACGAAGCGAAACGGCTACGATAAAAGGGTGCCTGTACATCAACAGCAGTCCCCTTTTCTGACGGTAAGGCCATCGCAAAACCAGGGACAGACCGACTGGGATGAAGCCACCAAGCGGAGCCAAAAATGGCAAAGACCACAAGTACAGTCAAGCACTTGCTCAACAAACTAAACGTATGCGCACGCATTGAAGAAGCCATGTTCGAAGAAGAATTCCGTACATCCCTGTGATACAAGACGCACCAGAAACAACCCTCAATAACGAGAGGCTGGGTCAACAGTCGTGGGTAGCTGGATTGTTATTAGCGTCCAACTCGGCTCTATAAGACCGGCGGATAGCGCCAGAGAACAGGTACGGCCGACATCAGGATCATGTTCGAACAACATCACGCGTGCAACTGAGCAGGTTACAGCCTGAAGCTGGCCACAGCGCTCACTCACGCCGGATAATTCACCTGCGACGCCTCTAGAATAGCATATACAGACCAAACAAGAGCTTTCAGCGGTAAACATCCACGCAACATTTAGTCAACAGTTCGCTGCGTACTGATACCTGTTAGGGAGCGAGCACAGGCCTAAGGACCGGCGTCAGAGGATAGCCTGGCTGACGGGAATGATAACTATAGAATCCTGCAAAGGGGGCAATGGCGTCCCGCTAGCCCGCTTTGCGAATCTGGTAGTGATACACCCCGGCTATCTCACTCTGCTCGATCAGCTCATGCCCAAGAAAGGCACAAAATTTGGGAATATCACGCTGGGTTGACGGGTCCGTCGCCAGCACCTGCAACAACTCGCCCACGGCTATATCGCGAATGGCATTGTGCAGCATCATCACCGGCTCCGGGCACATTAGCCCTTGGGTATCCAGTACGGCTGGGGTGGTCTGTTCAGTCATGATCAAGGCCCGGTTGAGAAAAAACGATTATCCAGAATTCAGTTGGCGCTTGCCAGACGCGCGCGCAAAGCCAACACTTAGAGATGATAAACCAACACCCGCCACAGTAAGGGATGATGAATGATCAAAGTGTTGATTGAACGTGTCATTGCAGAAGGACTGGAAAAACCCTATGAAGAGGTTGCCCGCAAGGTATTGGCAGCGGCGATCCAGTCACCCGGCTTTATCTCCGGCGAATCGTTTCGTGACCTGGAGCAACCCAACCATCGCATCATTACCGTGACCTGGCAGAACCGCCACTCATGGGAACGTTGGGAAAACTCCGAAGCGCGCCGCGACAGTATCGGCGCGTTCGCTCCCATCCTGCTGGAAGAAGAGCGGATCACGCTACTCGAACCGCTCTAGCAACTATTTAGCCCCAACCAGCGTCAGTAGCCACGTGGTGCAGCACGCACGTGGCAGGTGACCTCTTCACGGTCGGAATACAGCTGCTTGCAGGATATTTCTGCCTTGATGCCCGCCTCATCCAGCGCATCCTGGATGTGCTCCAAGCATTGCATGGTTTCCTGATAGCGGCGTTTCATCGGCAGTTTGAAGTTGATGATGACTTCGCGGCACAGGCGTTGGCCAATCCACTTGGATACCAGCGCGCTGCTGCGGGCGGGCTTGTCGACAATATCGCAGACCATCCAGTCGACCATATACTTGGGCTTGTACATATAGCCGTCGGCTTGAATGTGCTCAACCTGTCCGCTATCCATCAGCTTGCGATCCATGGGGCCGTTATCAACGGCGATCACGTTCATCAAACGGTTGACCAACTGCCAGGTCCAACCACCGGGCGCAGCGCCCAGGTCAACCGCTGTCATGCCGGCCTTCAGGCGGCTATCCCAATCGTCACGCGGAATGAAGTGATGCCAGGCCTCTTCCAGCTTGAGCGTCGAGCGACTGGGGGCATCCTTGGGTACGCGAAAACGGGGAATCCCCATTGGCCAAGGCGCCGCATTATCCGCCCAAGACCAACCCACAAAAATGCGCTGCCCGCTCTCAAAGCACAGGTGCAGGCGCGGCAGGTCAGTCTTGTTGGGACGCACAAAGCGAGTCTTGGTTAGCGAGCGCTCAAGTGGCGCGCGCAACTTTTTAGTCAAAGCCGCAAGCGCCTTGCCGTCGTTGGTGTCGGCGGTCTCCAGCCACAACTCTGAGGCAATCGGGCCCTGCGCGCAGGCGGTAATGATCGGGGTGATGCGATCCTCGGGATCGACATCCAGCCAGCTGCCCACTGCCCACTGACGGGCGAAAATAAGATGACTGAAGCGAATGGCGCGCATCAGTTGCTCGGCATCCCCCGCCTCCGGGCAGACGAAGCGCACCAGGGCGGCACCATTCTGCGCTATGGGATAACCGGCAATACCCTGCTCGGCTGCCAGCTCCTGCATTTCTGCAGCGGCTTCCCCTTCAAAACCTGGACGACAATGTAGCAACAATTCCTGCATGACCCGCTCCCGCTCGATGACCGGCCGCTACTCTACAGGGTGCGCGGGAAGGGTTGAAGCATCCCAAGGCAGATCCTGTCGATTTTGTGGTACTGCTCGCCCGTAGGCTCATCATGATTATGAGCGCTACTAATGATCACATGTAAAAAAGTTCACTTTTTCTCAATCACCACAGATGCCTAAAATGCCCATCTTTCTTAGCCACAGACAAGACCTCTGAGCTTTATTGCCCGTGAAGCTGCAAAGCAGAGTCAGGGATCACCTCAGGTATCAGGACAACAGATCGCGATGAATACAGAATTTACATTTACCATTAAAAGCACTTTATTCGACGAGAGTTACCAGCCCGCCGACGATACGCGCATCACTACCAACTTCGCCAACCTGGCCAGAGGGGCAAGCCGCCAGCAGAATCTGCGCAACACGCTCGCCATGATCAACAACCGTTTTAATGCATTGGCGCAGTGGGATAACCCCAAGGGCGATCGTTACGCGGTGGAACTTGAGATTATTTCTGTCGAAATGGCTATCAATGCGCAAGACGAGGGCGTTAACTTTCCTGCAATAGAGATACTGAAAACCCACATTATTGACAGAAAAACCGACAAACGCTTTGAAGGCATCGTCGGCAACAACTTTTCCTCTTACGTGCGGGACTACGATTTCAGTGTACTGCTACTTGAGCACAACAAAGAGCAAACCGCGTTCAGCGTGCCCGAAAACTTTGGGGACCTGCACGGCAAGCTTTTCAAGCATTTCGTCAATTCAAGCGCCTACAAGCAGCACTTCAGCAAGCCGCCGGTTATCTGTCTCAGCGTCTCGGACAACAAGATATACCAACGCACGGAAAACCAGCATCCGATTCTGGGCTTCGAATACCAGCCCAATGAATCGTCGCTGACGGAGCTGTACTTCCAGAAAATGGGCCTGCAGGTTCGCTACTTCATGCCGCCAAATAGCGCTGCCCCGTTGGCATTTTATTACGTCGGCGACCTGCTCAACGATTATACCGGCCTCGAACTAATCAGCACTATCAGCACGATGGAGACCTTCCAAAAGATCTATCGCCCCGAAATTTACAACGCGAACGCGGCGGCGGGACAACACTACCAACCCAACCTGAAGAATCAGGATCACTCGCTCACTCAAATCGTTTATGACCGTCAGGAACGCGGCCAACTGGCAATTGAGCAGGGTCGTTTTGCGCAAGAGCATTTTATCAAGCCATACCAACGCGTTCTTGAGCAATGGTCTGCCAGCCACGTTAACTAACTCAGATAAGAGCCCATTTCTTATGAAAAAATTACTCCCTACCTCGACCGCTGGCAGCTTGCCCAAACCGGCCTGGCTGGCACAACCCGAGACACTTTGGTCACCCTGGAAATTACAAGATCAGGAATTGATCGAGGGTAAACAGGATGCATTGCGCATCTCGTTGCAGGAACAGCTACAGGCCGGCATCGACATCGTCAGCGATGGCGAGCAAACGCGACAGCACTTTGTCACGACCTTTATTGAACATCTCGACGGTGTTGATTTCGAGAAGCGTGAGACGGTCAGAATTCGTGATCGCTATGATGCCAGCGTACCCACGGTGGTGGGTGCTGTCGCTCGGCAAAAGCCCGTTTTTGTGGAGGACGCCAGGTTTCTGCGTGCGCAAACCAGTCAGCCCATCAAGTGGGCTCTGCCAGGCCCCATGACGATGATCGACACGCTGTTCGACGCCCACTATAAAAGCCGCGAGAAACTGGCCTGGGAGTTTGCCAAGATCCTCAATCAGGAAGCCAGAGAACTGGAAGCTGCTGGTGTGGATATCATCCAGTTTGATGAACCCGCCTTTAACGTGTTCTTTGATGAGGTAAACGATTGGGGCATCGCCACCCTGGAAAGAGCCATCGAAGGCCTCAAGTGCGAAACCGCCGTACATATCTGTTACGGCTACGGTATCAAAGCCAATACTGACTGGAAAAAGACGCTGGGCTCCGAGTGGCGCCAATACGAAGAAGCCTTCCCTAAACTGCAAAAGTCCAATATCGACCTGATCTCACTGGAATGTCATAACTCCCAAGTGCCGATGGATCTCCTCGAGCTCATTCGAGGTAAAAAAGTGATGGTAGGTGCCATTGATGTGGCAACGGACATTATCGAGACACCAGAGCAAGTCGCCAGTACGCTGCGAAAAGCACTTCAATTTGTAGATGCAGACAAGCTCTACCCCTGCACTAATTGCGGCATGGCACCTTTATCTCGCTCAGTCGCAAGGGGCAAGCTGAATGCGCTAAGTGCAGGCGCCGAGATCATACGAAAGGAACTCGTGAACCAGCCCAGTTAGCATCGCAAGTGATGAATTGGGGGGCTGTCTGAGACTAGTGTGCCTGACCAGGCTGAAGTGGTCGATATAAGCGCACTGTGTCAGCCCCCGACACATTTGAACCGAGCCGAGCATTGAGGAACTGGCTATGTCATTACCCACTACCGCTATCGAACCTATAAGCTTTCGCGAAGCGCTTGGGCACTATGCGTCCGGTATCACGGTGATCACATCAGAAGCGGATCACGAGCCGCTTGGTTTTACCTGCCAATCGTTCTATAGCGTTTCGATGAACCCGCCGTTGGTGTCATTCAGCGTCATGGCCAATTCGCGAAGCTACCCGCACATTCGTCAGGCAGGCCGATTTGCGGTGAACATACTGTCAGGTAAGCAAGCCGGGATTTCCAATCAGTTTGCCAAACAGGGCTCGGACAAGTGGCGCGGCGTCAAGTGGCAGTCATCACCGCTGGGCAACCCGATCATTGAGGGCAGCCTGCACTGGCTTGATTGCGAGGTTCACGCTGAATACACCGCCGGTGATCATCTGATCGTGATCGGCGAAGTCAAAGCCTGCAAACTGCAGCACACTGCGGCCGCGCAACCCTTGCTGTATTTCAAGGGACGATACTGCAGCCTTACTGAGCCTGCTGCTGTTTGAGCATCGAGAGGCGCAGCTCTATATCCTTTCAATCGGTCGAGCGATTTGCGATGAGGATGTCGGATTTGTGATTGAATAACGCTCACATGTGCCATGTTATAGTTCGCTTTCATTCATACACTCGGTCTCGCCATGCTCGAACTCCGCCATCTGCGCACCCTCATTACCCTGCGTGACGCCGAAAGCCTGGTCGAGGCTGCTGAGCGTTTGCACCTGACCCAGTCGGCCCTGTCACATCAGCTGAAGGACCTGGAAGAGAAGCTCCGTCTGAGCCTATTTGTGCGCAAAAGCAAGCCGGTACGCTTTACCAGCGCTGGCCTGCGTCTGCTGCGTCTCGCGGAAAGCGTACTGCCGCAGATGCGCCAGGCGGAACGTGATATCCAGCGCCTCGCCGGCGGACAAGCCGGACGCCTGCATATGGCGATTGAGTGCCATAGCTGCTTTCAGTGGTTAATGCCGACCATCGATCAATTCCGCAACGCCTGGCCTGACGTGGAGGTGGACTTTGCCTCCGGCTTTTTCTTCGCCCCGCTACCCGCATTGGCGCGCGGCGATCTGGACCTGGTGGTCACCTCAGACCCGCTGGACATCCCCGGCATCAGCTACGTACCGCTGTTCACCTACGAAGCATTACTGGCAGTCAGCAATCAGCATCCGCTGGCGGCGCAAAGTCATGTTCGCCCGGAGGATCTAGCCCGCGAAACCCTGATCAGCTATCCGGTCGATCGTGAACGGCTGGATATCTTCAAGCAGTTTCTCGACCCCGCCGGCATAGAGCCGGCGACGCTACGCACCGCCGAGATGACCGTGATGATGATGCAGTTGGTCGCGTCCGGCCGCGGCGTCTGCTGCCTGCCCAACTGGGCAATGGCCGAGTATCTGCACAAGGGGTACGTCAGTGCCCGTAAGCTAGGCCCGGATGGATTATTTGGTACGCTATACGCGGCAGTGCGGGAGGATATGCTGGAGATGTCTTACCTGCAGGATTTCTTGCTGACGGCGAAGGATACGTCCTTTGCGACGCTTGAGGGGGTGAGTGCCAAGCGGAGCGATTGAGCGCTTCGTGCGCGAACGTTCGTTGGGCGGGTAACGCCAGAGACTTACCACCAGGGTGGATGGCTTCGGCCATCCGCCCTACAGTTTTAGCGGTCTTCAAGCTTGGTGTGTAGCTCACTATCGCTTTCGCCTCTAGGCGAGTCAGGGGGAGATGCTTGCCCATCTCCCCCTAACAACCCCCTCGGGCACCCAGCTGTGCGGCCCTTCGGGTTCGCTGCGTTGCTCAAGCTGCCGGGGGCGCTTGCAAACTCGGCGCTGCGCACCTCAGACACCGCAAGCGCCTTTTTCCCGACAGCTCTGCGCTACTCACCCGCGCAGATGGGGCTTGAGTCCGTGTCGTTACTTGTCTCTGCGTTACCTGTCCAAGTAACTAAACCCGAAAAACACGCCGCTCTGCAGCCATCAATCCCCTCCCAAGCTGTCGAGTAACGCAGAGAAGCCGCAGGCCAGCTTGGTGGCCCAAGCTGGTCGCGTGGATTTTTTTTGGTTACTTTTGTTTGGCCAAGCAAACAAAAATAACTCGCCGGCAAAGGCGAAAGGCAACCGAGACGAAAGCTCAGAAAGTAGCTTTGAATACCCATTCTCGAAGTACTGAAGCTCACCTCTAAAAGGTCAAACCAAAAAAAACCGCCAAACTTGGCGGTTTTTTTATAGATAACGCGCAGTTAAATCAAACACTTAGCCGCACTTGCTATCACCACAACTCAAACAGGTCAAACAGCCATCCATCTGCACTGCAGCCTTGGTATGACACTTACCACACATCTGCGCACCCGCTGGGTAGGCAGAGGCGCTGTCATCACATTCCGCCTCATCCGAGCTTTGCGGTTTCAAGCTGTTGAACTCGGCGCGTTTCTGCTCAAGGTAGGCAAGCTGGTGCTCATCCATCTCGTCTTTGAGCATACCGATGCGCTTGAGATGCTGATCCAGTACGTCGCCAATCTCGGCGACCAGTGATGGCATCCAGCGACCACCGCGCTTCATGTAACCGCCCTTCGGGTCGAAGACGCTGCGTAGCTCTTCTACCAGGAAAGTGCAGTCACCCCCCTTACGGAATACGGCGGAAATAATCAGCGTGAGAGCTGAAATCCACTGGTAGTGCTCCATGTTCTTCGAGTTGATGAAGATCTCAAACGGACGGCGGGTCTCATGATCGCTGCCGTGATTGAGCACTACGTCGTTGATGGTGACGTAGATCGCATGTTCGGATGTAGGCGTCTTGATCTTGTAGGTGGAGCCTTCAAGAAACTCGGGACGCTTGAGCTTTTCGTGCATTTCTTCGATCGCTGGAGCGACGCTTTGAGCTTCAGGCGCCTTCGCCGGTTCGTCGGCTTTCACTACAGAGTAGTCGACAATCTTACTGTTGATCTTCAGTGCCATGTAACGCTTTCCTCGCTGCGCAAAGGCGCAGCTATCAATTCTTGGTGTTCGGTGCGTACGCGCAGCCTATCAAAACTTACCGTAGTAGCCTTCTTTCAAGGCATCGTACAGGTTAGCCGCCGAGTGCAACTCGCCATCGTACTCGATTTCATCGCCGCCCTTGGCTTCGATAAAGCTGCCATCTTCCAGCTTGAAGCGGTAGGTAGTGTTAGCCAGATCCTGCTCCTTGACGAGCACGCCCTGGAACGCCTCGGGGTTGAAGCGGAAGGTAGTGCAGCCCTTCAAGCCCTTGTGGAAGGCGTACAGATAAATGTCTTTGAAGTCTTCATAGGCGTAGTCAGTCGGCACGTTGGCGGTTTTTGAGATCGATGAGTCGATCCATTTCTGCGCCGCTGCCTGCACATCCACATGCTCGGTCGGACTAACATCGTCCGCAGCGATGAAATACTCGGGTAGGTTACGTGTACCCGCTTCCATACTTGGCAGCGCGTCCTGATTGATAAAGTGACGGTAAGCCAGCAACTCGAAGCTGAATACATCGACCTTCTCTTTCGATTTCTTCCCGGCGCGAATCACATTACGGAAGTAGTGGTGCGCAAAGCTGGGTTCAATACCGTTGGACGCATTATTGGCCAACGACAATGAAATAGTGCCCGTAGGTGCGATTGAGCTGTGATGCGTAAAACGACCACCTTTCTCAGCCAAGGCTGCGGCCAGCTTGGCATCTTCGGCACCGACCTGCTGCATGTAACGGCTGTATTTGGCCCACAGTACCTTACCCAGCACTACGTCACCCGCCTTGATACCGTCCTTGCGCATCTCTGGACGCTTGGCCAGCATGGCCTCGGTCACGGTGAACTCTTCGTCCATGATCGGCGCTGCGCCCTTCTCTTCAGCCAGCTCCAGCGCGGTGCGCCAGCCCTGCATGGCCATTTCCTTGGAGACCTCTTCGGTGAATACCAGCGACTTTTCTTCACCGTACTTCATGCACAGCATGGTCATGGCTGACCCTAAACCCAGGAAGCCCATGCCATGGCGGCGCTTGCGATAAATCTCGTTACGCTGCTCTTCCAGTGGCAGGCCATTGATCTCCACCACGTTATCCAGCATACGGGTGAAAATGGCGACCACGCGGCGATACTCATCCCAGTCAAAACGTGCTTTCTCAGTGAAAGGATCGCGCACGAACAGGGTCAGGTTGATAGAACCGAGCAGACAGGCACCGTAAGGCGGCAAAGGTTGCTCACCACAGGGGTTGGTTGCGCGAATCTCTTCACAGAACCAGTTGTTGTTCATCTGGTTCACGCGGTCGATAAGGATAAAACCCGGCTCAGCAAAGTCATAGGTGGACGCCATGATCATGTCCCAGATCCGCCGCGCCTTGATGACACGGAAGATACGGCAGGCCACCAGGCCATCGGCACGGGTGACGTAACGCTCGCTTTCCGGCCATTCGCGCCAGATAACCTGCTCAGGATCATCAACATTGATGCCATCGGCCAACACTTCTGCCGCATTCAGCGGGAAAGCCAGTTTCCAGTCGCTGTCGGTCTCGACCGCTTTCATGAACTCTTCGGTAATCAGCAGCGACAGGTTGAACTGACGCAGACGACCACCCTCGCGCTTGGCACGGATAAAGTCCATGACATCAGGGTGGCCCACATCAAAGGTCGCCATCTGGGCGCCACGACGGCCACCGGCAGAGGATACGGTGAAACACATCTTGTCGTAGATATCCATAAAGGACAGTGGCCCGGAGGTGTAAGCGCCAGCACCGGATACGTAGGCACCTTTAGGCCGCAGCGTAGAGAACTCATAACCAATACCACAGCCGGCTTTAAGCGTCAGACCCGCTTCGTGCAATTTGGACAGGATGTCGTCCATTGAATCGCCGATGGTGGCCGATACCGTGCAGTTAATGGTCGAGGTTGCGGGCTTGTGCTCGAGCGCGCCCGCATTGGATGTGATGCGGCCCGCCGGGATGGCGCCGTGACGCAGGGCCCAGAGAAACTTTTCATTCCACTCTTCGCGTAATTCGGGGGATTCCACATCAGATAAGGCACGGGCAACGCGCTGATAGGTATCGTCGACCACACCATCGATAGCAACGCCATCTTTAGTTTTGAGTCGGTACTTGGTATCCCAGATATCCTCTGAAGCGGGCTGCATCGGGATGCTGGTAACCACATTGCGCAGCTGCTGTACCTTGGCTGTCTGACTCATTAACTTCTCCTGAAACACTCGACCGAACACGCTAAAGGCATTGACTTTAAGGCTATTGACCTTTAAGCGCGACCTCACGAAAGAAACACTAGCTATTGTGCATTTGGGGAATGCTAGACCTACATATGGTAAACATCAACCGTAAAAACCGGCTGATTTCAGCATTTTTTGATTGACTTTAAAGCAGATTAAAGCAGTTACCAGAGACAACTAAGAGCGCGCCCAGCAATGACGCGGGGCGCTGGGTTAAACCGCTACTTAGCACCGTCTATCGGGAAAAATTCTCCGTTACTCCAGACGCCCAAACGCGCCTGACCATCCATGCTGTGTTCAACCGCACGCTCAGCCAATTCGTAGAACAAATTACGGCTGATCAGCGCTTCCAGATTATCGCGCAGCAGCACGTAGGGCGAGGGTTCCTGGGTTTGCTTGTCGACTTCAACGCGAATGGGGTGCTCGGAGTCTACCGTCACCTCATCTTCAAGGTTGGTGGTAAAGACAAGAGACTGGTTTTCGCCCTCACCCTCCACTTGCAGTCGAGTCGCCACAAAGGGCACATCATCTACTTTGATCGCCCAGCGCTCGACCGGCGTAACCAGGTAATAACGGCCGTCCTCATCAAAGCGAAGAATGCTGGCAAACAGCTGTGCCAGGGCCTTGCGCTCAATCGGGTCACCTTCGTGGTACCAGGTTCCATCGCGGGTGATGTGCATATCCATCTCACCGCTGAGCTCTGGATTCCAAAGGTGCACCGGTGAGGGCTCACGGCGCTGCAAGGCGCCGCGCTGGGGAATACTGTCGAGCAGGGATTGCGCCGGCAAAGGACGATTAGCCATATCAATCACTCCTTGAGAAAGTAAAACGGATAGACAGCGCAAAAGCGCTGCCAGTTCACCAGATCAGGTGAAACTCAATGCCGCCCCAAGAGCTGCAATGTGTAATCGCGCAGGGGCGGACGCAGCAAATCTTGCGGGCTGGCTTTATAGAACTGGACAAACCCGCCGCGGGTTTTGATGCTGGCAAAATCAACCAGATGACGAGTGCCCACTTCCATAAGGATCAAATGCAACACACCGCGGTCGACGCCCAGGTCCTCCCAACGCCCCGATTCTTCCCATTGCTCAGGACTGCCAATAGCGTCTTCAGCGGATGCAAAACGTGTGTAGAGCAAATAGTCATATTGATAGCTGCGCGCTTCCGCCAGGGCTTCTTCCAAACCAAGCGGCTGTTCGGCTCGGCGCACAATAGGAAATACTTCAACCGCGGCGGCAAACGCTTCTTCAGCGACCACGTTGGGTCTGGCGTAGGGATCACCAATCGGCAGGAAGTGCCCCTGGGCAATGTACAATTTGGAATCGGACTGCAACGTCCAGGTGCTGCTGCGCTTGATCTCATAGTGATCAATCACCCCCACATCACCCAGGTAATAACCTGCTTGCCGGGTCATCTCGGAAGGTTTCATGCAGCCTGTAAGCAATACCAGCATTAGAGCCAAGCCCAAACGCATCATGCACCTTCTCCTCAATACCATGACCAGATGGGTTATAACCCGCGCATCCACTCGGGACGAAGCTGCGCGCGCTCAGGACGGACTATCGCCTCTTCTATCTGCGCCAGCAGGCGCGCCTTGTCTTCACCGAGCACGCCTTTGAGCACCAGCGCGTTGGAGGCATGGTCGCTGCGAAAGACGCTATTGTCCAGCGTCAAGGCACTGACAAACTGCTGCAGCTCATTGAACAAGGCCGCTTGGTCCAGCTCCTCAAAATCCGGGTATTGTGCCTTGAAGCGCTCCAGACCCTGCGGAAAGTTCACTACCAGCGTAGACACAAACTCTGGCTGCGTCAGGTTCATCAGCTTCGCCGAGTTGGCAGCATGCTGAGCGCTCAACGCCTTGCCACCCAGCCCGTTGAGGATCATCACCGAGCGTTGCAGGCCCGCCTCACGCGCCTTGTTCAATGCATCGGCGGTAGAGGCAAAGGTTTCCCCCTTATTTACTCGCGCCAGCACCTCGTCATCGCCCGATTCGGCGCCAACATAGAGCATCTGCAAACCTGCTTCCCTGAGCTCAGATAGCTCTTCAACACTCTTGCGTTTGATATTGCGTGGCAAGCAGTAAGAGGTTACTCGTTCAACACTGGGGATGTTTTCGCGAATAGCTTCGAGGATGCGCAACAGTCGGCGAGTGGGCAGCACCATGGCATCGCCATCAGCAAGGAAGATGCGCTGCACTATATAGCTGTCGCCCACCCGGCGAATCTCATCCAGCACCTCGGCTTCATCACGGGCACGGAATTTCTTTTGTGGTGCGGTGTACATCTCGCAGAAGGTGCACTTGTTCCAGGAACAGCCATTGGTTACCGGTAGAATTAGCGAATGCGCCTCACTGGGCGGCCGAAAGACGGGCTCGATATAGCTGACAGGAAAATCCTGTTCAGGGGGCATGGCGACACTCCACTGGTTACTAGCGGGCCTGGGCCCGACATTGAATGATTGCTAGGCAGGGGGGTTAAACCCAAGACATCAGCTTGATCATAATCTCAATCAAACCGGAAAGCTTAAGCAAATAACATCAGAAAACCAATCCCCTGTACGGGTTTGGAATCTGTCGACCGCATCACATATAGTCCTCGCAGCGGCTGAACACATATGAATTATGTCTCACCACTTGGAAACAAGCTCAATAAAAATAACAGTCACTGCGCAACGGAAATAACAATAATGAAAAATATCACGCTCCCGCACAGACGCGGATTTCTGCTCAAACCCCTTGTCTCTGCCCTCCTCGCCATCAGCCTGGCGGGCTGCTTAAGTGGCGGTGGTGGCGGTAGCGATGACGCCCCGGCACAAGCCGCTGTCAGCGCTGTCAGCACCACTGAGGGTGACCTCAAAGGCATATCCATGAATGGTATGCGCGTATTCCGTGGCATCCCCTACGCCCAACCACCGGTGGGTGAATTGCGCTTTGCGCCTCCAGAACCATTAGCGCAGCGCGATGAAACACTGCAGCTAAGCGCCGAGTTCGGTAGCAGCTGTGTGCAAGTAGACCTTGCTACCAGCAGCGTAGCGGGCAATGAGGACTGCCTTTACCTTAACGTCTACACACCTGAATCAGGCGAAGACTTGCCGGTGATGGTCTGGATTCATGGCGGCGCTTTTGTATTTGGTAACGGCGGCGGCGAGTACGATCCAACCAGGCTGGTAGCACAGGATGTGATAGTGGTAACCCTGAATTACCGTCTTGGCTTGCTGGGCTTTCTTGCGCACCCCAGCCTCGCATCGGACGGCGGCAACTTTGGTTTGATGGACCAGCAACAGGCACTACGCTGGATCAAAGCAAACATTGCTGCGTTTGGCGGCGATCCTGACAATGTTACGGTGTTTGGTGAGTCTGCCGGCGGCCACAGCGTAATGAGCCATATCGTCTCCCCGCGCGCCAAAGCTGAAAATCTGTTCCAGCGTGCCATTGTGCAAAGCGGTTCCTATGCTCCCTTTCAATCCAGCAAAGCAGTCGCTCAAGCAGCCGGCCAGAACGTTGCAACCTCGCTGGGCTGCGGTAACAGTCAAACAGCGGAAAACTGTCTTCGCGACTTACCTGCCACCCAGTTCCTGACAGTCCAGGGCTCGCAGGTCATTCCGAATTCAGATGCGGCAACAGACTTGCTGCCCAGGACCATCCAGACAGCGCTGAACGATGGCGACTTCAATACTGATCTGGACATCATGATTGGCAGCAATCAGGACGAAGGCACCCTGTTTGTCGCCCTGGATGAGCTGACCGAGGGAAGCTCGCTCGACGCCCTGGGAGAGGCTGAATACCGTTCTCGCGTAGCCGACCTATTCGCTGGCTCAGGCCTGGATGCCGATCAAATAGCGACAGACTACCTAGGCTATACCCCAGTTGGTGCCAACCAGCTGTCTTTGGCACTATCAGCCATCTGGACTGACTCCAACTTTGCCTGCAACGCCTACGCACAAGCTGGCACCTTTTCTACCGCCAACATGAATACCTATCAGTATTGGTTTCGTGATGAAGACGCGCCCTGGACACTGGTGCCTTCCGCCAGCTTTCCGTTGGGGGCTACGCATGCGAGTGAGATCCCTTATGTGCTCTACCCAGAGAGCCTGATGAGATCGCGTTACACCGGCACGGAAGTAGATGTGGACAGACTGGCTAGCCAGATGGTTGGCTATTGGAGCCAGTTTGCCAAAGACGGAGACCCCAACAGTACCGACGGTGTTGACCCTAATTGGGCACAGGCATCAGGAGGGATAGTGAACACGCTGGATACTCCGACCACCGCTGACGGCTCGGTACTAAACTTCCTCGGCTATCATCGCTGCAGCTACTGGGCCAGCCCACCGCTGGATAACTAAACACGAAGTCTGATCACCTGCCACAGCTCGGCTACTCGACGGGCTGTGGCAGGTCTTCCTGCTCCTGCGGCAGCACCGCTAGAAAGTTATCCCGCGCTACCTTATGGGCAACATCCTCCGGCAAGGCATCAAGAAACACATCAAAGCCATGCATGTACTTGCTGACACTATCAAAGTGCCCTACTACGTCGGACCCCAACATAAAGCGATCGGGATAATCCTCGACCAACTGCACCCACTCCGGATTGGGATTACCCTCGCTATCAACCAGGTAGGGCTCGCGCACGGTCCAGGATAAATCGATATACAGGTTGGGATAAGCCTTGAGCATGCGCTGCAGCGTAGGCAGCAGGAACTCCAACTTGGTCTGGTGGCGATGGACTTCCATACTGGTCCCGGCATGCGCCCAAATAAAGCGCACTCGCGGGTGATTGCGCAGTGGTTCTTCTATTTCCTGCAGATAGAGCGGGTTGCGCTCACGCTGGGAGGTAATATTGCTGTGCACCATCACCGGCAGATCGTATTCCGCAGCCAGCGTATAGACCCGATCCATAGCGTCGCTATTGGCCCGCGGTGGTTCGCCATGAATCAGTGCCGTCAGATCATCGTGTCGGGTGAAGACTTCACCAATGCCCTGCCAGAGCCCCGGATAAAGCGCCAACATACGCCGAATGTGGGCGTCGGAGTTTTTATCGTTTGGATTGAAACCTGACAGAAACGGATGGAACCGACTTTTTTGCTCGGTTGGCAAGTTTTGGTAGGCGTCGGCCACCAACAGGTCAGTGGCGCTAAACCAGTAGGCGCTGCCATCATCGCCAGCATAATAGCGCGGACGCTTGGGCTCGTTCTCACTCCACTTTTTAGCAACCGGAATACCAGAGAGCATCACGTGCTCCACGCCGCTTTCATCCATTTTGTCCAGCAACGCCTGCATACCTTCGGTTTCCTGGAAGAAATCGACGTAATGCAGGTGCGCGTCAGAGTAAACGTAATCGCGCGCGAGCAGCGGCATGGAAAGACAGCATGCCAGCAAACCGCAGGTAATACGTGAAGGGATCGATAAGATCAAAGGTCAGCTCCTTTATGGCCTGCCTCATAGACCACCCCACCTCTGCATGAGTTCAGTTAACTCAAATTTCCGATTGGGATGCTGAATCAGCGATCTCTGACTCCTTTTTGCGCTTGGAGCGATTACCCATGCGCACACCGATATCCATCAAGAACTGCATGTAGGCTTCCTGGTCCTTGATCACGTCTTTCCAGAAGGGTGAGTGATACATGGCCATGGCACCGTGTACCAGCGCCCACGCGGCGGAGTAATGAAAGTAGGCCGGCACATCTTCCAGCTTGCCATCGTCGATGCGGGTCTGAATAACACCCGTCAGGTGATTAAAGTTAGAACCACGAATGGCATGCAGCTCTTCGACCATGACAGGCAATTGATTGGCCTTGACCACTTTCTCTTCGAGCCGGTCAAACAGGCGATAACGCTCCGGATCACTCATACGGAACGCAAAATATTCGCGCGACAAGGCTTCCTGATTACGTTCGATATCCTTGGAATGCAGCAACTCTGCCAGATCACGCTCATAATCAAGCATCAGCCGCAGATAGATTTCCGCTTTGGATTTAAAGTGCTTGTAGATGGTCCCCTTACCGATCCCCACCTCGTCAGCGATCATCTCAACCGTGACACTGTCTTCCCCCTGCTCCAGAAACAGACGCAAGGCGCTATCCAGGATTTCCTGCTCCCGACGACGAAACTCGCGGACTTTACGTGATTCTTTCTGCATTGAGGCACCTGACAGTAAAACTAAAAGTGTTGCCCATTATGCCAAGCCGATGACCAGATGCCCATATTTGATTAAAAGCTGACTAATGGGTTCGCAGGCGTCGCAATTTGTCTGAAGATAGGCAGATATTGCATGCCTGCGTTGTACCGGTATCACTAGGGAAAATGTAGACGTCACTATTTTTTCCGCCAGATAGGCAAGTCACCGTGGCCTGCTTAAAACACAAGCACTATGCTGACTGCCAAAGGAGGACAGCATGACAACACCCTATGACTGGCAACACGAATTCCCGCTTGATCCTGACATCTGCTACCTGAACCATGCCGCAGTCGCTCCCTGGCCAAAGCGCGCAGCCGACGCCGTCAGCCGCTTCGCTCAGGAAAACGCGCGTCAGGGCGCACGCGACTATCCGCGCTGGGCCAAACAGGAAACACACCTGCGCCAACAGCTAAAGCAGCTGGTCAATGCGCCCTCTGTGGATGACATAGCGCTGGTCAAGAACACCTCGGAGGCGCTTTCCTTCGTTGCGCAAGGCATTAACTGGCAAGCCGGCGACGAGATAATCACCAGTGATCAGGAGTTTCCTTCCAACCGCATTCCCTGGGAGGCTTTGAGTTCACGCGGCGTTAACGTGCGTCAGATATCACTGCAGGGTGACGATCCCGAGCAGGCGCTCATCGATGCTATGAATGAGAATACGCGACTGCTGACGATCAGCTCGGTGCAATACGCCAGCGGCTTGCGGATGGACCTGAAGCGGCTGGGCGCCGCCTGCCGCACCCGAAAAATACTGTTTTGCGTGGATGCTATTCAAACCATCGGCGCCCTGCCCTTTGATGTGCAAAGCATAGACTGTGACTTTGCCATGGCAGACGGCCACAAGTGGCTGCTGGGCCCTGAAGGCCTGGGCGTTTTTTATTGCCGAGAATCCGTTCGCGACCAGTTGCAGCTGACCCAGCACGGTTGGCATATGGTCGAGGCCATGGGTAACTACGATCTAAAGCAATGGCAGCCCGCCAGCTCGGCGCGGCGTTTTGAGGCGGGTAGTCCAAACACCCTCGCTCAGCACGCGCTGTCAGCAAGCCTTGAACTGCTGCTGGACACAGGAATGGACAGGGTCGGCGCACTGCTCCAGCAGCGCGTGGCCTATCTGATAACGGCCCTTCAGCAGACTCCCGGCGTTCGCCTGCTCAGTCCAGAAGCACCCGAGCGGCGTGCAGGGATAGTGACCTTTGCCATTGAGGGTGTTGATCACCCGCGCTTGCACCGCGAACTGATGCAATCGGGGATCATTTGCGCCCAGCGTGGCGGCGGGATTCGCTGGTCACCCCACTTTTACACGACCGAAGACACCCTGGATCAAGCCGTGAGCCAACTGCAATTGCTAATCAGCCAACAAGGGGATAACAGCGGTTCACGATAAAGCGGGGCGTACGTATTCCAAATCAGTTTATAAAAAAACGAGGGGATACTGGAAAGCCGGGGGATTTAAACAATACTCAAACTATCAGATACGGCATTCCCCCAAGTGCCTGTCTGAGCTGACAGGTTAGCTCCTGTCTCAGTATCACTCCTAATGGTCTTAACCCGAATTCTTCCCCCAGAATTCGGGTTTTTTTTATGCTTTGGAAGCAACAAGTCCCTGAGAGGAGTACTTTTAGACAGTAGTGAGCGGAAACAGACGATGAAAGTTATCGCCCGTTTGCTGCCACAGCGTATCGACAGACACCCCGCGCAGCTCAGCCAAAAAAGCAGCCACTTCACAAACGAACTGAGGCTCATTTGGCTTGCCACGATGCGGAATCGGCGCCAGATAAGGCGAGTCGGTTTCGACCAGCAGACGGTCGGCTGGCACCTGTCGAGCCACGTCGCGCAAGGCTTCCGCATTACGGAAGGTCACAATGCCCGACAACGAAATGTAGTAACCCATATCCAGGGCCGCACGGGCCATGTCCCAATCTTCAGTAAAACAGTGCAATACGCCGGCATTCGGCAGATCGGCTTCACGCAAGAGGGTCAGCGTATCCGCACGGGCAGCGCGGGTATGAATGACAACGGGCTTACCCGTAACCTTCGCCGCCTGCAGATGGACGGCAAACGACGCCTGCTGTTGCTCGGCCAACTCAGGCTCATAGTGGTAGTCCAACCCAGTCTCACCAATGGCCACGGTACGCGGATGGTCCAGCGCGGTCAGCAACCAGTCAAGATCGGTTTGGGTGCTGTCTTTTAGATCCAGCGGGTGCACACCCACACTGCAGAACACATCCGCATGCTGATCTGCCAGCGCCTGGACTACAGGCGCGTTGGTTGCATCCACGCCAATGCACAGGAACTTGCGTACGCCACGCGTGCGGGCGGCGTCCAGCGCAGCTTCGAGCGAGCCGTTATAGGGTGTGAGATCGAGTCGGTCTAGATGGCAATGCGAGTCAATGAGCATGGATTACATAGTGTGGGTAGGTCGGTCGGATTTGAGTGCGCCGGCAAGATAGGTTTCGATCTTGCTGCGCGCGGTGTTGTCCTGGTCACTGAACTGCACGCCAATACCGGCAGCACGGTTGCCCTGCGCGCCCTTGGGGGTGACCCAGATAACCTTGCCGGCGACCGGAATCTTCTCCGGTTCTTCCATCAGGTTAAGCAGCATGAAGACCTCATCACCCAGGCGATAGTTCTTGTTGGTCGGAATGAACAGACCGCCATGCTTTACAAATGGCATGTAAGCCGCATACAGCACCGACTTGTCCTTGATGGTCAAAGACAATATGCCGTTGCGCGGGCCTGGTGCCTTGGGATTGTTCATCGCTCTTTCCTTGTTAAAAGCGTATTACCACTATCAGGTTAACGTCTTTCCAGCAGGTTTTTCCACTGAACCAACGCCTTTTCCAGAAAGAGTACGCGATTCAGGTTGGCTTTGCTGGCAAAGAGTCGGCGATGCTCCAAGAGCCAGTCCTGCCAAGCCAATAACTTTGCCACATCCAGCTTCTTCGCCATGTAGCCCAGCACCTTGTCCATATCAGCGCTGACAGCTGCATCGCTGGCCTGCTGCTGCAATTTAAGCAGGTCCAGGGTCCAGGCACAAAACCAGTCGAGCAATAGCTCAATCGGCACCGGGTTCCACTGCTCGGCAAGCTTGGACGGAGCGGCCTGGCCTTTCAGCAGCGCTTTGATCCCCTCCACCACTTTCTCGCGCTGCGCGAGGGCATCTACCTGCGCCAGCGAGAGTGCACGCAAGGGCGCTCCGCCCGCCATCTGCAGCAGCAACGCGCAGTCGTCTGTGGAGCGATCCGGCAATTGCTCGGTTAACCATGCCGCGGCTTCGTCGGCACCTGGCAGATTAAGCGGCTGCACTCGACAGCGACTGCGAATAGTGGGTAACAACCGACTGGGCTGATCGCTCACCAATAGCAGATAGGTTTCTGCCGATGGTTCTTCCAGCGACTTGAGCAATGCGTTGGCCGCGTTCACATTCATCGCTTCAGCAGGTTGTAGCACGACCACTTTTCGCCCGCCCTGTTGTGACGTCTGGGAGATGAAGTCGACCAACTGGCGTACGGCATCCACCCGGATTGCCTTACCCTCTTCCTCTGGTTCCAGCATCAACAAGTCGGGATGACTACCCGCCAAGCGCAACTGGCAGCTGCGACATGCGTCACAGGCAACACCCGCGTCCGGCGTATCACACATCAGAAAGGCTGCGAAGGCACTGGCAAAACGTCGCTTACCGCAACCGGGCTGTCCAGTAAAAAGATACGCATGGGCAAAGTCCTGCTGCGCAGTTAAACGCTGCCAACCAGGCTGGTGCCAAGGCGCTGGCTTGCGGACTGGCTCAAGCATGCCAGCGCTCCAGTATCCAATTGATAGCCGGCTGCAGCTCGGCCTGAACGCCCTCAATTGAAGCACTGCCATCGATTACCCGGTAGCGCCCGGGCGCATCAGCAGCTCGGGCCAGGTAGGTCGTTCGCACAGCGTCAAAGAAGGCGCGCTCCTCCTGCTCAAATCGATCCAGCGCGCTACGCGCTTTTGCTCTGGCCAAGCCTACCTCAACCGGCACATCGAACAGCAGCGTAAGATCGGGGCGCAAGTCGCCCTGAACCCAGGTCTCCAGTGCAGCAATGCGCTGCATATCGATACCTCGTCCGCCGCCCTGATAAGCGTAGGTTGCATCAGTAAAACGGTCGCTAATAACAACCCGCCCTTGCGCTAGAGCCGGACGGATAACCTGGTTGAGATGCTGCGCGCGCGCTGCAAACATCAATAATAACTCGGCGTCACTGTTCATCTGCTCGCTGTGATTGGCCAGCAACAGGGTACGAATCTGCTCAGCGATCGGCGTACCGCCCGGCTCGCGCGTCAGCAGTGGGTCGCAACCAGCAGCTCGCAAACAATCGGCCAGATAGCGCAAGTTGGTCGATTTGCCTGCGCCCTCGGGGCCTTCGAACGTGATGAACAGTCCGCTCATTGGGCTATGTCCTGCCCTGCGGCTGCAGCCGGAGTAGAAGCCGGCGACGACCGATAATCCGAGCGACGGCTAAGCTGATACTGGCGAACCGCCCGGTTGTGTTCGACCAGACTGTTAGAGAACACATGGGAGCCGTCGCCTTTGGCAACAAAGTAGAGGCTCTTGCCTGGCTTGGGATTAACCGCTGCCTGCAGTGCTTCACGACCAGGCATGGCAATAGGGGTTGGCGGTAAACCATCAATCACATAAGTGTTGTAGGGCGTTGGCTGAGTGAGATGCCGACGCCTGATATTACCCTTGTAGTCGGCGCCGAGGCCGTAAATGACAGTAGGGTCGGTCTGCAGCTTCATGCCGATATTCATCCGACGGGTGAATACGCCGGCGATTTCAGGACGCTCACTCGGCACACCGGTTTCGCGTTCGACAATGGACGCCATGATCAGCGCCTCGTAGGGCGTATCAAAGGGCAAATCACTGGCCCGCTCTGCCCATGCTTCTGCCAGCTGCTGCTCCATAAGCTGGTAAGCACGCAATAGCAGATCACGGTCACTCATACCGAAGGTGTACTGATAGGTATCAGGGAAAAAACGGCCCTCAGGATGAATACCGGACAGGTCGAGCGCATCCATCACCTGAGCATCGCTCCACTCTTCCGGCAACGTCTGCTTCAGCCGCTCGGCCTGGCGCAGGGCACTGCGTACCTGGGCAAAGTTCCAACCCTCGACCAGCGTCAGGTGGCGCTGCAGCACGTCGCCTCGCTCCAGCAAGTGCAGCAGCTCGGCAGCGGTCATCTCCGGCTGCAGTGCGTACTCACCCACATGCAGCACAGCCCCTTCCATCTGCCATTGCCAGTAACGACGCAACCAGGCGCTGTCTTCGAGCACATGGTCGCGCTCGAGCTTGGCAAATATACCTGCGGGCGTACTACCTGGAGGCACTTCCAACGTAGTTGGTTCTTGCAGCTGTAGTGGCTGATGCAAGGCAGTTTGCAGCGTCAAGAACCCCCAGAGACCACCACCCAGGACCAACAAGGTAGATACAACCAAAAGAAATGCGATGATTTTGCCAAAAATTTTCACAAATAAACCTGTTTTGCCAAGGATTGCATCTGGCGGGTGAACGGACCGACCGGCCAATGCCGATCGCCCAACTGAATCACCGGCCAGACTCCGAATAAACTGTTACAGCACATCACTTCGTCGGCACTCAGCAACTCGTCATAACCGACTGTCCGGACCTGCACAAAGCCACCCTCTTGCTGCACCCGCTCGATAAGCAGATCACGCATCACGCCCTGCACACCACACTGGCTAAGATCAGGCGTCACCCAAGCGCCAGCAATACGCATAAACAGATTGCTCATGGTGCACTCTATCGGCTGCCCCGTCAGGTCGCACACCAGGCCTTCTGCGTAATCACTGGACTGCCACTCACTGCGCGCAAGCACCTGCTCCAGGCGGTTCAAGTGCTTCAAACCGGCCAATAAGGGCTGGTGCCCCAAGCGCGTTTCGCAGGCAAACAGCCGAACACCCTGTTCAGCATGCTCAGCCGGGTATACAGCAGCATTAGAGCCAAAGAGAATACGAGTCGTTTCAGCGTTTGCGGGTATCGCATAACCGCGCTTACCGCTGCCTCGGGTAAGAATCAGCTTGATCAGCCCTTCACCTAGACGCCGGGCCAGCCTCTCAACGTCGATAGCCAGTTGCTCAGCGGGCAAGGTCAGACGCAGAGTACGGCAGCCACGCTCCAGACGTTGCAGGTGGCGCGACCACAAAGGTGCGCTACCACCTACCACCCGAATAGTCTCAAACAGACCATCGCCATAGGCCAGGCCACGATCACTCAGCGGCAAACAATCAGTCTCCTGACCGTTTAACAGAGTGAGCGTGACAGGCCCGGACATGGCGGCGTCTGTGCTCATTCGCAGCGGCGAAAGACCAGACTTCCGTTGGTACCACCAAAGCCAAACGAATTGGATAGCGTGACATTGAGAGGCCGCTGTTGCGCACTATGCGCAACGTAGTCGAGATCACAGCCCTCATCCGGGTTATCAAGGTTAATCGTCGGAGGAGCAACCTGATCACGCAACGCCAGCACGCTGAAAACCGCCTCAACCGCGCCGGCTGCGCCTAACAGGTGGCCCGTCATCGACTTGGTCGAACTGATAGCCAGCTTGTAGGCGTGTTCGCCAAACACGCTTTTTACTGCACGTGTCTCAGCTAAGTCGCCCGCAGAGGTAGAGGTGCCATGCGCATTGATGTAGTCAACCTCATCGGGATTGATGCCGGCATCCTTCAACGCATTAGCCATGCACTTGGCGCCACCGCGACCGTCTTCTGGCGGTGCCGTCATATGGTACGCGTCGCCACTCATGCCAAACCCAACCAGCTCGGCATAGATATTGGCGCCACGCGCCTTCGCGTGCTCGTACTCTTCGAGCACCATGGCACCGGCACCATCAGACAGGACAAAGCCGTCACGCTCGCGATCCCAGGGGCGGCTGGCCGCTTGCGGATCATCATTACGGGTCGTCATGGCGCGCGCAGCACTAAAGCCGCCCAAGCCAAGTCCACTGGTGGCCATTTCCGAACCACCCGCCACCATCATATCGGCCTCGCCATAGGCAATGTTACGCGCCGCCATGCCGATGCTGTGTGTGCCAGTGGTGCAGGCGGTCGTCATCGCATAGTTGGGCCCTTGCAGACCATATTGGATGGACAGATAGCCGGCAACCATATTGATGATCGACCCCGGCACAAAGAAAGGAGATATGCGGCGAGGACCACTATTGAGCAATTGCTCACAGTTCTTCTCGATATTGGTGAGACCACCGATACCAGAGCCCATGACCACACCAATACGATCCCGGTTCTCATCGGTAATCTCTATACCGGAGTCCTTGATCGATTGCGCACAGGCTGCCAAGCCGTACTGAATGAACAGGTCAAGCTTGCGCGCTTCTTTCGCCGCCATATAAAGCTCGACGTCAAAATCACGTATGGATCCGCCAATGCGCGTATTAAAAGCACTGACATCCATATGCTCAATAGTGGCAATCCCACTCTTGCCTGCCAAGGCGGCCTGCCAGCTGCTTTCAACCGTATTGCCCAACGGCGACAACATACCCAGACCGGTTACCACGACGCGTCTGCGCGACACAGCGAACTCCTTATTCAACTCTCTATAGCAACGAGCAAGGGCAACCCCCTGCCGCGAACCTGCCATATTGTCGGTGCAAACGCGCCGAGCAGCAAGAAGCTAAGCTAAAGGCTGCGTATCACCATAATTCGGACATACAAAAAAGCCGCAGATACTTGAGAGCACTGCGGCTTTTTTCGACCTTTCGGCAGACTTCGTGATTACTTCTGGTTCGAGTTCACGTAGTTGATTGCTTCCTGGACGGTGGTGATCTTCTCGGCTTCTTCATCCGGAATCTCAGTCTCGAATTCTTCTTCGAGAGCCATAACCAGCTCCACGGTGTCCAGGGAATCAGCGCCAAGATCTTCAACAAAAGAAGCGCTGTTGGTCACTTCTTCTTCTTTGACGCCGAGCTGTTCGGCTACGATTTTCTTGACGCGTTCTTCAATGGTACTCATACCTTGTTCTCACTCCTATGTGCAGTTCCGAGAAGCCGGACTGCGGGTAGTTTATAGAAACAAATCGCTTGGTTTCAAGCGTCAATCGCTTCTATCGTAACGGGTGCCAAGCCTTTGGAGCCTGTACCCAGCAAAAAATCATGCAAAAACATCATTGTAGCTCAGGTAAAAAAACACCTCAGCTCATGTACATACCGCCATTGACCGGCAAAGTTGCCCCGGTAATGTAGCCAGCAGACTCACTGGCAAGAAACCCTACAGCAGCAGCAATTTCCTCGGCCTGACCCAAACGGCCTAGCGGAATCTGCTCCAGCATCACGTCACGCTGGGTGTCATTAAGCGCACGCGTCATGTCTGTGTCAATAAAACCCGGTGCTACCGCGTTCACAGTAATGGCACGCGAGCCCACTTCTCGTGCCAGCGCACGGGTGAAACCTTCCATGCCAGCCTTGGCTGCAGCATAGTTGGATTGACCAGCATTACCCATACCACCCACCACAGAACTGATGTTGATGATACGCCCCCAACGGCCCTTGGTCATGCCTCGCAGCACTGCCTTGGACAAACGGTAAACCGACCCGAGGTTGGTGTTGAGCACATCATCCCATTCGTTCTCTTTCATGCGCATCAACAGATTATCGGCGGTGATGCCAGCATTATTGACCAGAATCGCCGGCGCACCGTAGGTCTCGGTAATGGCTGAAAGCACAGCTGCTACTGAGTCGGCATCGCGCACATCAAGCTTCATACCGGTACCCTTGTAGCCCGCCTCGGCGAGCTTGTCGGCAATCGCCTGCGCGCCCTGATCACTGGTAGCAGTGCCAACGACAATCGCGCCCTGGGCGGCGAGAGCATGGGCGATCGCCTGACCAATACCACGACTTGCACCGGTAACCAGCGCAACTTTTCCTTCAAGACTCATATTGAATTCCTTATGCGAATTGTTCGCTAAACGCAGCGAAGCTCGCGACGCTATCCAAACTGTGATTATTGACCGCCTTGCTGCAGCGTTTGTTCAATCCACCAAGCACTTTACCCGGGCCGCACTCAACCAAGTCGGTGACACCCTGCTCGGCCATGTAAATTACGGACTCGACCCAGCGCACTGGACTGTAAAGCTGCTCAACCAACAGCTGGCGCAAGTCCGCAACATCAGCAGCCGGACGCGCAGTCACATTCTGCACCAGGGTAATACCTGGCTTCTGCCACTGCAGCGCAGCAAAATCGACCGACAACTGTTCTGCAGCAGGCTGCATCAGGGCGCAATGCGAGGGAACACTGACCGGTAACGCGATAGCGCGCTTGGCACCAGCATCTTTACAGGCGTCAATTGCACGCGCCACGGCGTCAGTCTCACCGGCAATAACGACCTGACCAGGCGCGTTAAAATTAACCGCACTCACCACCTGCCCCTGGGAAGCCGCAGCACAAAGCTCGATGATCTGCTCATCCCCAAGCCCCAAGATAGCAGCCATCGCGCCCTGACCTTCAGGCACAGCCTGCTGCATCAACTGACCACGACGCTCTACCAGACGAACCGCATCCGCGAAGGAAAGCACCTCTGCCGCAACCAGCGCCGAGTATTCACCCAGGCTGTGCCCGGCAACGAAGGCGGGACGTACAGAGCTGCTTTGACACCACAGACGCCATAGCGCCACCGAGGCAGTCAGGATGGCGGGCTGGGTACGATCAGTACGATTCAAGTCAGCTTCCGGACCATTCTGACTTAGCGCCCAAAGATCATAACCAAGGGCATCAGACGCCTCAGCGAAGGTTTCCTTGATGACTGCGTGCTGCTCGGCTAGCTCGCCGAGCATGCCGACCGCTTGCGAACCCTGCCCGGGAAAGACAAAGCCAAGGGAGTTAGTCATACCGTTTTCCTGTTATCCAATGAATGAGGAGAGTCTATACACATGAGTGTGACAATGCAGTTTGGATGCACCAAGGGGCGACCAGGTCACAGGCACTCAACGCGCCCCCTGCAGCCGCTGGGCGATACGCGCGGGCAAATCGGCCTCACAGGCTTTGACCGCCCTACCGATAGCGGCCAGCATGGCCTGCTCACCCGCACCACCATGACTTTTGATTACCACGCCACGCAGACCCAGCAAACTGGCGCCGTTATGCCGACTAGGATCGTTGCGCTGACGCATAGCACTGAGCGACCGTCTCACCCACGGCGAAACCCAGCGCAACAACCGGCTAGCCTCAATGGCATCGCGCATTTCCGCCTGCAGGTAGCCTGCTACGCCTTCGCTAGCCTTGAGCAAGACATTGCCCACAAACCCATCGCAAACCACTACGTCCGCTTCACCACGAAACAAACCATCGCCTTCGACATGCCCAACATAATTGAGCTGCTCACTGGCTGCCAACAAGACTGCAACAGCGCGCACTTCACGCGCACCTTTGTTGACCTCCTGGCCGATATTCAATAACCCAACCCGCGGATTAGGATTGCCGGTCAACTCGGCCGCCGCCGCCGATCCCATCAATGCAAATTCAAACAACTGCTCTGCTGAGCAATCCACATTGGCCCCCAGGTCGAGCACATGGCAATCATGCCCTGCTACCGGCAAGGCAGCCATAATCGCCGGCCGCTGCACGCCTTCGAGCATACCGAGCACAGAGCGAGCCAACACCATCAGCGCACCGGTATTGCCGGCACTGAGACAACCATCAGCCTGCCCGTCACGCACCAGCTCCAGCGCGACGCGCATTGAGGCATCAGGCTTGCCTCGCAATAACTGCGCAGGCAGATCATCCGCCAGCACCTGCTCAGAGGCCGGAACCACAGTAACTCGGTCAGCCGAATAGCGGGCAGCAGCAAGCAGCGGCGTAATAATATCCGCAGAACCGACAAGAATAAGATGCAGCGAGGGAAATAGCGCGAGACTACGGATTGCAGCGGGGATAATGCAACGGGGACCGAAGTCCCCGCCCATCACATCAATCGCGAGACGGATTGACGTGGACAAAACTTATTCGTCGTTGTCCTTGTTTACAACCTGACGACCACGGTAGAAACCGTCAGGAGAAACGTGGTGACGAAGATGGGTTTCGCCAGTGGTCTTGTCTACAGACAAGGCAGCGGAGGACAACGCATCGTGTGAACGACGCATGCCGCGTGCGGAACGGGACTTTTTGTTCTGCTGAACAGCCATGACTAATAAGCTCCTAAGCTCAGGTATCGCGTTTTAACTTGGCCAGCACGCTGAAAGGATTAGGCTTCTCAGACTTTTCCTCCGGCTCCGCCGTCTCAGGGCGATACCCTGGCGGATGCTGACATGTGTCCTGCGGGTGCATCGGAACTGCAGGCAAAGCCAGAAGCAGTTCGTCTTCGATCAAAGAAATCAGATCGAGCGGTTCTTCACCCACAATAACCGGTTCATAAAGACGGGGCAGCTGTTTGGCAGCCTCATCCGTTTCGACAAAACCTACATCACACTCACTATCGAGCGGTATTACAACCTGCTCGAGACAACGCTGACAGATCAACGGTGCATTGGTCTGGTAGTGACCATGCATGGTGCCGATCCCCTGCTCATCGCGTGCGAACTGCAGTTTAACCTGCACATCGTCTGCGGGAGCAGCCAGCAATGCCGCCAAACGCTGCATGCTGTCCGCTTTCACCACGCCTTCAAGGGTGATTTGGCGATCAGCAAGCCGTGCTGGCTCGACGTATGAGGGTATGGTTCCAGACATAAGCGCGCAATTCTAGGGACCAGAGCAGCATCTGTCAAAACTATTTACAGGCAAAGCATAACAGTTCGTCGGACTCGCCAGCCATATCCGACCATAGGTAAGATGCGCCGAACGCAAAACCGGAGAATAACCCATGCTGCCTTTGATCCTGGCCTCTAGCTCAATCTACCGCAAAGCGCTGCTGGAGCGGCTTAATCTGGCCTTCCAGAGCGCATCACCCGAGATAGATGAAAGCCCACTTTCAGGCGAGCAACCAGAGCAACTAACGCAACGCCTGGCACTAACAAAAGCCAAAGCCCTGCAAACGCGATTCCCGCAGCATCTGATAATCGGGTCCGACCAGGTTGTCTTGCTGGACGGAAAACCGGTAAGCAAACCCGGCAACCATGCCGAAGCGCAGCAACAACTCCAGCGCAGCAGCGGCAAAACCCTGACATTCTCGACCGCACTTTGCCTACTCAATAGCGCGAACGACCAACACCAGCTAACTGTAGAGCCCTACTCAGTCACCTTTCGCGAACTAACCGACGAACAGATTGAGCGCTACCTGCAAACCGAGAAACCATACGATTGCGCTGGCAGCTTCAAGTCAGAAGGGTATGGCATCAGCCTGATCGAGCGCATGCAAGGCGATGACCCTAACAGCCTTATCGGACTACCATTAATTCGTCTTTGCCAGATGCTAGCCCAGGAAGGCATTCACCTACCCTGAGCCAACCTGACCACTAGCGTAGAGCGGGACCAGAGAAACCCAGCTCGGTTGCAAACGCTGCACCCATACTGGCACCCAGTTGACGCGTAAACCGGGTAAAGGGCGATTCCTGGTGAGTAAAATCAACCAACTCCTCAACCCCAATCACATCGCGCGCCACTGCGGAGGTACTGGAAAGGCCGTCAATCAAGCCCAGATCGAGCGCCTGCTCGCCAGACCAGACCAAGCCACTGAACATATCCGGCGTCTCTTTCAAGCGATCGCCGCGCCCTGCTTTAACCTGATCAATGAACTGCTGGTGAGTAGTATCCAGTACCGTCTGCCAGAATTGACGCTCCTCCGGCTTTTCCGGCTGAAAGGGATCAAGGAACGCCTTGTGCTCACCTGACGTGTAGGTGCGTCGCTCGACACCCAGCTTCTCCATAGTACCCACAAAGCCGAAGCTGGCTGCGGTCACACCAATAGAGCCAACCAGACTGGCCTTGTCGGCATAAATCTCATCTGCCGCCGCGGCAATATAATAGGCACCCGAAGCGCCCAAATCGGTAATCACCGCGTAGAGCTTGATATCCGGATGCAGCGCACGCAGGCGCTTGATTTCGTCGTAGACATAGCCCGACTGCACCGGACTACCGCCCGGACTGTTAATGCGCAACACAACACCCTTGGTATTGGCGTCTTCAAACGCGTCACGCAGCGCACTAATCAGATTGTCGGCACTGGCCTCCTCCTGATCAGCAATCACACCGCGTAATTCCACAACGGCAGTATGCGGACCACCCACGCTGGATGACTCCATCTTGGCCAACGGCGAAAACAGCATGATAGCGCCGAACAGATAGGTGAATGTGAGCACTTTGAAGAAGATCCCCCAGCGGCGCGAACGACGCTGCTCCTGCAATGAGGCTTGCAGCGTTTTGTCCAGCAACTGCCAGGCTTTTTTGTCTTCGGCTGCCTGCGCCCGCGTTTCTTTGGAAACCATATCACCCTCGGTCCATTGGTCATTGCTCATCAAGCTTTCCCCATCGCGATTGTTCGGCCGTCGCGGCCAGGCTCACCCAACCAGCTAGCCAGCTCGGTAAATTCATCTATACAGTGCGCAGGAGCGCAGCACTGCAATTGCTCACGCGACTGCGCACCATAAGTTACCGCCACAGCGCGCATACCTGCGTTCGTCGCCATATCAAGATCAAAAGAGCTATCACCCACCATAATGGCCGTTGCAGCAGAACCGCCAAGCTCCTGCAAAATCTGCTGCAACATCAAAGGATGAGGCTTGCTCGCCGCTTCATCAGCACAACGGGTAGCATCGAAGTAGCCGAGTAAATCATGCTGCTTTAGCATGCGATCCAAGCCGCTACGTCCCTTACCCGTCGCCACAGCGAGGCGATAGCCATCAGCGCGCCAGCGATCAAGTGCAGCCAAAACACCAGGAAACAACTCTACCGGCAGCGCGTCCAGACTCCGATACTGCGTACGATAACTATCAACCAAGGCATGCAGGCGCCGCACATCAGGCTCTTGCGGGTACAAGGCCGCTGCAGCCTCAGGCAACCCCAGACCAATAATATTGCGAACCGCAGCAACGTCAGGCACCGGCAACGCCACCTCTCTTGCCGCTGCGCGCATTGCCGCAACAATATGCCCAACGGAGTCGGAGAGCGTGCCATCCCAGTCAAAAATAAGGGTATCGATATCAGGCATTACGCAAACGCCCCAACGCGTCATCCCACATCTTGCCAGGTAGCGCCTCCACGCTTAGCTCTTGCCCATCAGCCATCACTACCTGCAGCGACCGCGCATGCAAAAACAATCGTTTGCCGCCGAGATCACGCAATTCACGGGAAAAGTCATCGTCGCCGTACTTGGGGTCGCCGGCAATAGGATGCCCGGCATGCTTGGCATGGACCCGAATCTGGTGGGTACGCCCGGTGATAGGCTGAGCCTCCACCAGCGTCGCATAGTCACCAAAGCGCTCCAGTACACGAAACTCTGTCAGGCTCTCCTTGCCCTCGACATTGACCTCAACCATGCGCTCACCCGAACGCAGATTGCTCTTCTGCAATGGCGCATGCACCTTCCTGGTTGAAGCAGGCCAGCGCCCACGCACCAAGGCCTCGTAACGCTTGATCACACCCTTACCCTTTCCCTCACCGCGCAATTCTGCGTGCAAGTGGCGCAACACACTGCGCTTTTTGGCGATCATCAAGCAGCCCGAGGTATCACGATCCAACCGATGCACTAACTCGATTTGCGGACAATCAGGGCGCAACTGCCGCATAGCCTCGATCACACCGAAATTAAGACCACTCCCGCCATGCACAGCCAAACCAGCGGGCTTGTTTACAATAATCAAACCCTTATCCTCAAACAAAACGCTCGCCTCCAGCGCATTAAGAATGCCCTGGCCAACCAACACTGGCTCGTTTGGTGCAGGCAAACGCACCGGAGGGATACGCAGGGTGTCGCCCGCCTGCAAGCGGTAGTCAGGCTTGATCCGGCCCTTGTTAACGCGCACCTCACCCTTACGCAAAATACGGTAGATCAGGGTTTTGGGCGCACCCTTGAGGCGCGTGATCAGATAGTTATCAATACGCTGCCCGGCTTGGTCAGCGCTAATCTGATCAAACTGGACCTGGACAGGAAGTTCGGAAGGCATGTTTTTCATCCCCGCATGATACATTTTTTCATTCAATTGAAGCACTTAAAAAATGCTGCTATAGTCCAGCGAGCTGCCGCGTTTGCAGCCGGGGAGTCCAGCCCATATCAAAGCTGCCGAGCCCCAGAAACAAAGCCATACGGTCTCCGCCAACCAACGAAAACGAATGATCGGCGCGACTTATGATTGCAACACTGCCTGCTAATTTAGGCATGCAGAAAATTAACCCGCTCGCGGACAACACGCTGAGCGGCACCCGATTCAAATGGGTAAGTGTTTAGGTGGAGATGCACAGCATCAGGATAATGTAACGAGCGCTGACACTTGCCATTCAATGTGTCCCCGTTACCAGTCCAGCTGATTCCTCCCTAAGGGCGCCTTGTAGCAACATCCGGTCAGTACGCGAAGCCGGCCATTGCGCTGATCCGCATAACCTGCGTTGACAGCCCACGGTCGCCATCCGGCAGCATAAAAAAGCCTGCCGCCGTAGCCAATCCCTTGTTGTCGCAAGCCTGCCCCAAAGCAGTTTCTCTGTGTAGAAGTAACAGATTGAACTGTCGTTGACGTTGCCAACCAGCAGCAATGCGATGTGAACTCTGCACCCGGGTAGATGTTACCCAGGCCAGAAACACACCTGACACCGAACGCATGGATCGTGGGTGCCGCACAACGTGATATCCGTATAGCCCTGGAATCACAACGGTACTTCATGAAAAGAATGCTAATTAACGCAACTCAACCCGAAGAGTTGCGTGTCGCCCTGGTAGACGGCCAGCGCCTGTATGACCTCGACATCGAATCGGGTGCACGAGAGCAGAAAAAAGCCAATATTTACAAAGGCCGCATCACCCGCGTTGAACCTAGCCTGGAAGCCGCTTTCGTCGACTTCGGCTCAGATCGCCACGGCTTCCTCCCCCTCAAAGAGATCTCCCGCGAATACTTCTCCAAGCAGGTTGAAGGTCGCGTCAACATCAAGGACGTTCTCAAAGAAGGCCAGGAAGTTATTGTCCAGGTCGATAAAGAAGAGCGTGGCAATAAAGGTGCAGCACTGACTACCTTTATCAGTCTGGCTGGTCGCTATCTGGTATTGATGCCAAACAACCCTCGTGCTGGCGGTATCTCACGTCGCATTGAAGGCGAAGAACGCAATGAACTGCGTGAAGCCCTCAACAGCCTGAACGTACCGGCCGACATGGGCATGATCGTACGTACCGCTGGCCTGGGCCGCAGCGCAGAAGAATTGCAGTGGGATCTGGACTATCTGCTGCAACTCTGGGAAGCCGTTAAAGGCGCCTCCTCAGAGCGCAGCGCCCCCTTCCTGATCTATCAAGAAAGCAACGTCATCATCCGCGCCATTCGTGATTACCTGCGCCAGGATATCGGCGAAGTACTGATCGACAGCGAAAGCGTGAAGGAAGAGGCACTCAACTTCATCAGCCAGGTGATGCCGCAGTACGCGAGCAAGGTCAAACTCTACGAAGATACCGTACCGCTGTTCAATCGCTTTCAGATCGAGAGCCAGATTGAGACTGCATTTGAGCGTGAAGTTAAACTGCCGTCCGGCGGTTCAATTGTTATTGACCACACTGAAGCACTGGTTTCCGTCGACATCAACTCTGCCCGTGCAACCAAGGGCGGCGATATTGAAGAAACTGCACTGCAGACCAACCTTGAAGCTGCAGAAGAAGTTGCCCGTCAGTTGCGTCTGCGCGACATCGGCGGCCTGATCGTTATCGACTTCATCGACATGAGCCCTGCGAAAAACCAGCGCGCTGTCGAAGAGCGCGTACGCGAAAGTCTTGAAGCTGATCGCGCCCGCGTACAGGTCGGTCGTATTTCCCGCTTCGGTCTGCTGGAAATGTCTCGTCAGCGCCTACGCCCCTCACTAGGCGAAACCAGCGGTATTGTCTGCCCGCGCTGTAATGGTCGCGGCACCATCCGTGACGTTGAGTCACTATCCCTCTCCGTGCTACGCCTGATCGAAGAAGAGGCACTGAAAGAACGTACCGCCGAAGTACGAGCGCATGTACCTGTCGCTGTCGCCACCTTCCTGCTGAATGAAAAGCGCGAAGCCCTGGCCAAGACTGAAGCACGCACCAAGATACGCATCCTGATTCTGCCCACTCCGCACATGGATACGCCGCACTTTGAAGTTCAGCGCCTGCGCGACGACCACGAGTCAGTGCTGAACCAGGAAAGCAGCTTCACCATGAGCAGTGAAGTGGAAGTTGAGGAGCCGACGCCTGTTAGCCAGACACGTGCCATCGTTCGTCAGGAAGCAGCTGTCAAAGCCCTCTCCCCCACCCGTCCGGCACCTACTCCTGCGGCAACACCAGCGCCAGTGGAAGCGGTACAGGCTGCACAACCCAACCTGTTCAAAGGTTTGATCAAATCACTGGTTGGCCTGTTCGCTAACGAAGAGAGCAACAGCGCACCAGTTAAAGAAACCGAACAGGAAGAGACGCCCAAACGCCCTAGCCGCGACAACAGCAAGCGCAATAGCGATGAGCGCCGCAACAGCCGCAATCGCCGTCAGCGTGGCGACCGCAATGAGCGTGGCAACCGTCCTGAGCGTGCCGAAGGCGAGCGTAAGCAGGCGCCACGAAATGAGCCAGTAACAGAAGCGCCAGTCGAAAAGCCCGCTGAAAAGCCCGCCGAGAGCCGCCCAGCACAAGCTTCTAGCGGTTCACGTCGCCGCCGTCGCCCAGCCGACGCTGAACAGCGTGCGCCACGTGATGACGAAAACCAGGCACGCCAGCAGACCCGCGAACGTCGTCCAGCACAACACCAGGACGATCAGCAGCAGGCCGAAGAGACTAGCCTGAACGCTACTGCAACAGAGAACGAAAATCAGGAGCAAGGTAGCGAGGGTAATGATTCCGAGCGTCCAAAGCGTCGTTCACGCAGCAGTCAGCGTCGTCGCAACAACCGCCGCCGCCCACAGCAGGACGCCACTGCTGACGACGCCAGCGAAAACGCTGCTAACGCAGACGCTTCTAATACTGATACTCAAGACGCAGAAAAGACCGCCGTGGCCGCATCGGTTAGCAGCACCGCGACTGCAGTCGTCACTGAAGCAGCGGCTGCACCCACCGCGCCTGCGATTGAAGCCGACACTGAAAGCGATGCGATTACTGACGTCAAAACGCCAGTAGAAGCAGGCTTGAGCGAAGCTGCAAGCAAGGTAGAAGCCTCTATGGAAACCGCGGTCGAAGCCTTTAGCCAGGCACAGCCGACCGAGAAAGCCAGCGATGACACCTCTGATGACAGCAACGCCGAAGCCAGCGAGCCAGCTCCAAGTCCTCGTCCACGCCGTCAGCGCCAGGAACGGAAAAAGCCGGCTAACACCGAAGCTCAAGCCGAAAACGTCGAGTCTGCAACGCAGCAAGACGAACCCGTCAGCGAGCCACCGGTAGAAGCCAAGGCAGAACCAAAGGTGGAAGTGGAAGAGACCGTCGCTGTAGAAGAGCCCGCGCCCGTCGCCAAACCAGTCGAAGCAGAACCGGTTGCCGTTGAAAGCACTCCCAAGGTGCAAGACAACATTCCTGCTCTGACCGAAAGCGGACGCGCTTATAACGATCCACGTGAGATTCGTCGCCGTCAACTGGAAGCCAAGCGTCTAGCTGAAGAAGCCGCTCAGCAACCACAAGCGCCGAGCGAGCCAGCACCTGCAGAGCAGGCCGAAGCCAAACCGGAAGCACCCGCTGTTGAAGCCAAGAGCGAAGAGGTAGCCACCCCAGCGGCAGCGCCAGAACCAAGCGCGCAATCCACTGAGGCCGAGCCAACGCCCGCAGCAGAGACCGAGAAAGCTGAAGCCGCAGCAAAACCGCAGCTGAAGCAGGCCGACATGCTTGAATCCTCACAGCCTGAAACCAAGACTGAAACTGAAACTGAAAGTGCCAGTGAAGTCGAAGCTGAAAGCGCAGTGAAAGCCGAGCAGGAAGACGACAGCCACAAGTCGTAAATCCGGCAGCAATAAAAAAGGGATGCTTCGGCATCCCTTTTTTTATCCAAATGGTGGGTTAATTTGACACTCGAAGCTAAAGACTAAACCTACGGTTGGCCCAGTAACGGCGGCTCTTGCTCCAGGCTAACGCCAAACCGTTGCTGAACATCGCCAGCCACATCGGCCGCAAGCGCCAGAATGTCGGCCCCTCTCGCCATACCATAGTTGACCAAAACCAGTGCCTGCGCCGCATGCACGCCGACATCACCCTGCCGAAAACCCTTCCACCCCGCCTGCTCTATCAACCAGCCAGCCGCTAGCTTGCATAGCCCGTCAGCTTGCGGAAAGTGCGGCATGCCCGGAAAACGCAACAGCAGCGCATCAGCGGCCGCCTGCGGGACCAACGGGTTCTTGAAAAAACTACCCGCATTAGGCAGTACCTTGGGGTCCGGCAACTTGCTGCGCCGAATCGTACAAACCAACTCACTCACTACCCGCGGATCGGGAAAGCGTAACCCGGTTGCCTGCCAGGCGGCCGCCAGGGGCGCGTAGGCGATATTTATCTGCGGCCGGGAAAATAGACGGAAGCGTACTCGCAAGATGATGTAACGCCCGGGAGAGCGCTTAAAATGACTGTCACGATAGGAGAACTCACTGTCTTCGAGCGAAAAGTATTTAACCTCTCCAGTCTGGCGATCAAGTGCATCGAGACTGTGAAAGACATCTTTTACCTCAACCCCATAAGCGCCAATATTTTGCACCGGCGCCGCACCCACAGTGCCAGGGATCAAGGAGAGATTTTCCAAACCGCTTAACCCCAAATCGAGCGACCAGGATACAAAGTCATGCCAGTTTTCGCCAGCAGCAGCCTCTATCACCACCGCCTGCGAAGAACGCGACAGCACACGCCGTCCACGGCTGCGCATGAGTAGCACTAAGCCTGCGACCGGGCCCGCCAACACCAGGTTGCTGCCGCCACCCAGTAAGGTAACCGGCCAGTCGTGTTCGCCTGCCAGCGCCAAAGCCTCCTGCAACTGGCGATCATCTTCGACTACGAGCAAGCGCTCTGCGCGTTCGCTCACAGCCAGCGTATTGTAGGCACGCAAGTCAACATTGGACTCAAGCGCAATCAACGGCGTACCTGCTGATCCAACAGTGCGTCGGCTGCGGCTTCCAGCATATCCAGCACCTGCTCAAAACCATCATCACCACCAAAATAGGGATCAGGTACTTCCTGCGCCAACTCCGGGGCATAACTCATGAACAAACGTATTTTGTCATGTGCCGTCACAGGAGCCCTAGCCAGCAAATTCTGCAGATTGCTGTTATCCATCGCCAGCACGAGATCAAATTCGTTGAAATCGCTATCACGTACGGCCCGCGCGCGCTGACTGGAGAGATCATAGCCACGCTTTCGCGCAGCAGCGCTAGCCCGCCTGTCTGGCGGCTCGCCTTCGTGGTAGCCACCCGTACCCGCAGAATCCACTACAAACTGCTGCTGTAACCCACGCTCTTTCAGGCGAGCTTCAAATACGGCTTGCGCGCTGGGCGAGCGACAGATATTGCCCAGACAAACAAAGAGAACTCGAGTCATCTGGCTTTTCATGATTGCCCCAACAAGGCCCTAACCCGCTCCAGATCAGCCTGGGTATCCACCCCGGCCGGCAATGGCTCACAGGCATCGGCAACATGAATTCGAGTACCGAACCAAAGTGCACGAAGCTGCTCCAACGACTCCGCCTTTTCCAGCGGACTGGCAGGCCAGGTCACGTAATCATGCAGAAAGCCGACCTTGTAGGCATAAATACCGATATGGCGACGAAAGGGAATATCAGCGGGAAGCGACGCGGGCCCGTCAGCAAAGGCATCACGGCACCAGGGCATTGGGGCACGACTGAAGTACAGTGCAAATCCGCGTTGATCGCAGACAACCTTCACCGCATTTGGATTGAATAACGACTCGCTGTCTTCGATCGGCTCGCACAGCGTCGCAATACCCGCCTCGGCTGAGGCAATCAGGTTAGCGGCAACCTGATCAATCACCGCTGGGGGGATCATCGGCTCATCTCCCTGCACATTGACGACACAGGCGTCCGACGGCAATCCCAGCAGGCTGACTACCTCCTGCAAGCGATCTGTGCCCGAGGGATGATCTTCGCGCGTGAGCACGACCTCTGCGCCAAAGGCTTTGCAAGCCTCAACAATCCGCGGATCGTCGGTAGCAACGGTAACCGAGACGGCAGCACTTTTACGCGCCTGCTCCCATACATGTTGCACCATAGGTTTACCGGCGATCAGCTGCAGCGGCTTACCAGGCAACCGGGTCGAAGCGTATCGGGCAGGAATAATGACGTGGAACATGTATCAGCGATCCAGTTTTTCGTCGGCATCAAGCGCGCGCGCTTCTGTCTCCAGCATCACTGGAATCCCCTCACGGATCGGATAAGCCAAACCATCGGCGCGGCACCATAGCTCCGTTTTTTCAGCATTAAGCACCAGCGGGCCTTTGCAAATAGGGCAAGCTAGTACATCTAATAGTTTGGGATCCATGAATTACTCCTGAGGTGACGTGGGCGAAAGAGACACAGGGGGCAACAAGGCGATCAAGGCGTCTGCGAAAGCGTCGCTCATATCGGCATCGACACTCAGATACCACCAGTTGCCTTGCGCCAGGTTGCGGCATTTAACTGCATCCTTCTCGGTCATTATGACCGTTTTACCGGGCGGTAGATCGCCCAGCAACTCAACTGAATAGCTGGCGTGGTCAGCAAAGACGCGAGTCTCATAAGCAAACCCACAGTTATCCAGCGTACGAAAAAAACGTTGCGGGTTACCAATACCCGCCAAGGCAACTACCTCTCGATCACCCTGCCATAACTTCAGCGGTACAGCGTCACCACTGAGCAGGTTAACCAGGGTAGTGGGTCGCAGATGCATCGCGTACCGGCCGCCCTGATCTGCGGGCGCGCCGTTACTCACAATCAGGTCCACGCTATCCAGGCGCTCTGGAGGCTCGCGTAAGGGGCCCTCCGGCAGGCAACGGCCATTCCCGAGTCCGCGCTCTGCGTCCAACATAACCAGCTCAACGCTTCGCCCCAGCGCATAATGCTGCAGGCCATCATCGCTGATGATCACATCTACAGGCTCGTGTGCGAGTAAAGCGCGGGCCGCAGCAGACCGGTCAGGATCGATAAACACGGGAACGTGAACACGCTGGGCAATCAAGAGTGGCTCGTCGCCAGAGTGAGCAGCCTCACCTGCCGGGTCGACTTGCCAAGGATAGTGCGGTGGTTGTCCGCCATAGCCGCGACTTACCACACCCACTCGATACCCACGGCTGAGTAAAAAGCTGACAATCCAGAGCACCATTGGCGTCTTGCCAGTACCACCCAGGGTAATATTGCCCACTACGATCAGCGGCACCGGAGGTGACCACTGACTGCGCTCGCCGTAAAGATAGCGCTCTCGACGACGACGGACCAAGTAGGTGTAGAGCGCGGAGAGCGGACGCAGCAAAACCAACCAAGATTGCTTGCCGTACCAGGCGCGCAAAAGGCCCTGTTCCAGACTTTGCTGCCAGCTCATTACCGCTGCGCCAATGACTGAAACCGCGAGAGCAGCAAGGTGGATCGCATCTCAACCGGTCCGCACTCGGCTAACAGCGCAATGCACCATGAAGCAGTAGCTGCAGCTGCGAAGAAGAAGCCATTCACTGCTGCTCGCCCGCTCCGATTTCGCTGGTGGTCAGACGCAAGCGGCTGAAACCAAGCTGACCTGCTGCATCCATTGCGGTAATAACGTACTGGTGAGGTGTTTGTGCATCAGCAGTAATCACCACGGGCAACATATTGTCACCACCTGACTCCTTCTGCAGGGCCGCCTTCAGGTTGCTCAGGTTGGAATTAAGCAACGCCTTCTCATTCAGCGCCATTTCTCCGGTGGCAGAGATAGTGAGTTCGAGCTGCTGAATATTGCGATTTTCTACTCGCTCGCCGGATGCCGCCTGCGGCAGATCCAGCTTCAGCTGCGTTTCACGGGTGAAGGTAGTCGACACCATGAAGAAAATAAGCAGCAGAAAGACCACGTCAATCAACGGCGTCAGGTTAACACTGACCTCTTCCGTTCTCTGGCGGCGAAAGTTCACGATCAGGCCCCCTTGCCAGCCGCGGCAGGCTTGGGCTTCGGCTTGGCAGAAGCGCTATCCTTGCCACCGTTGAACTCAACATCGCGATTACCCTGCACCACCTCTACCAGCTTGGTCGCTTCCTGCTCCATGGCGATAACCAGCTCATCCACCCGGCGCACAAAAAAGCGATGGAAAAATACAGCGGGGATAGCGACAGTCAAACCCGCGGCAGTGGTGATCAGTGCCTTGGAAATACCGCCGGCTAGTACGCCGGTATTGCCGGTGCCTTGCACCATGATCGCACTGAACACGTCGATCATGCCGATCACCGTACCCAAAAGCCCAAGGAGCGGCGTAATCGCAGCAATGGTGCCTAGGGTATTAAGATAGCGTTCCAGTTCGTGCACGACCTTGCCGGCCGCTTCCTGGATACACTCCTTCATGATTTCACGCCCATGCCGTGAGTTAGCCAGACCGGCAGCAAGTATTTCGCCCAAGGGTGAGTCAGCTCTCAGGGTTTTCAACTTGACCGCATCCAACTGACCATCCTTGACCCAGCGCCACACCTGCCCGAGCAGATTTACCGGAGCAACACGACTACTGCGCAGTGCCCACAGACGCTCAATAACAATAGCCACAGCAATTACCGAAGACAGAATGATCGGCAGCATCAGCCAGCCACCGGAACTGATCAATTCCCACACAAGCGATCCCTCCCCTAAAATGGTTGTTTACTCTAGCACAGACAATCCGCTGAAACGCCCTGTTCCAGTGCTCTCTGCACCTTATTGTTCATGCCAGAAACGCCGTTCTTGCTGACGCCAGCGCCAGCTCAAACCAGGCTCGGCATTCGCCTTCAGCGTAAAACGAATGGCTCCGGAGGCGGCAGTATAAACCGGTTCGACTGACAGTTCCCGGTATCGTGCCACAACCTTTGCGTGCGGGTGACCATAACGGTTATTTGCACCTGCACTGAACACCACCCACTGCGGCGCTACCCGTCGAATAAAAGCATAGGAGGAGGAGCTGATACTACCGTGATGCGGAGCCAGAAGGAGGCTTGCAGGGGCCAGCTTTTCAAGCAGCGAATACTCTACCGACTGACCTATATCACCGGGCAACAAGGCGCCATTTGAGCCGGCCGCTAGCTGCAGAACACAGGATCGATCATTAGCCTGCGATCCATCAGCCCCCAGCGGCGTCAACGTGAAATCGATACCATCCCACTGCCAATGCTGCACGGCGCAAAGCTCTGCATTGAGTTGATCCGGCAGACGTTCCGGCTCACCGCTCACCACACGATCAACCGGAATGCGGCGGGCGACGGCCAGCGCACCGCCAGCATGATCGTTGTCGGCATGGCTGAGCAGCAACATATCCAGGCGCTTTACACCACTGGCCTGAAGTGCAGGAGCCACCACTGCCTCACCCAAGTCAAAGCCGCTGGACAGGCGCGCGCCGGCGTCGTAAAGCAAGTCGTGCTGCGCAGTTTGCACATGCACTGCAAGCCCCTGACCAACATCCAGCACAGTAACCCAGACCTCGCCCCTGGGCGGCCGCTCAAACAACGGGCAGAGTAAAGGCAGAAAGCAGACTAAGGCGGGGAGCCAAAGCAAACGTACCAGAGGACTCAGAAGTAGCAGCACGCCAAGCAGGGTAGTCACCCAGGCCAGCCAACCCGGATTGGCAAAATGCAGCAACGGGCTGTACCCGGAGATCCACTGCAATACTGAAAACAGCCACCCCAGTGCAATCGCGGACCACTGCAATAACAGCGGCCAATGGAAAGCCACCTCAAACAATGCCCCCAACAATGCTGCTGGCAACACCAGCAGGCTGATACAGGGGATTGCGACCAGGTTGACGATAAAGGCAGAGGCGCTGCTGGGCATACCCCACAGCAGTAACCACGGCCACAAGCCTAAATAGACCAACCACTGCGCGCGGCCCCAGCGAGCCCATATGCCACGCTGCGCCAACCTGCCACCCAGGCCGAATATCAGCAAGCCTACCGCAACAAAGGACAACCAGAAGCCCGCACGCAAGGGGGCCGCCGGATTAAGCATAACCACCGTTACCAGCGCCGCGAGCCAAATCAGAACTGCGCTGGGTCGGCGCTGAGACAGTTGCGTCAGCGACACCAGGGCGCACATCAATAGCGCACGCTGAACCGGAACGGCAAAACCGGCAAGCCAAGCATAGACGCCAGCCGCCATCAGGGCTAACGGTACCGACAGCCAAAGCTGGGGCCATGGCCAGTTAAAGTGCCCCCAACTCAGTAGCTGCCTTGTAAGCCAGAACACGGTCAAGGCCAGAATGCCGACATGCAAGCCGGAGATGACCATCAGATGGCTGGTACCTGTCGCCTGCAACACCTCCCAGTCGGCCTTCGCCAGACTGCCTTTATCTCCCAGTAGCAACGCAAGCAGACGCTGACCTTGAGGGACAGGCTCCAGCGCCTGAGCAAAACGCGAGCGCAAGTGATCACGCCAAGGTGCGGTAGACGGCGCTGACAATCGCTCACCGCCCCGCACACTGCCCAAGCCACCGGTGCCAGAGGCGTAAAGCCAGGCTTCGTAATCAAAGGTACCGGGGTTGCTCATCCCGCGAGGACGTCGCAGGCGAACTTCAAAGCGCCACAACTCTCCAGCGGCCAACGGCTGACCCGCCCACCAGTGCATACGTAGATCGGGCAAAGCGTCTGCAGTATCAATCGCCCTAACGCCTTCCAGCCGGAAGCGCCAGCCGGTTGCGGTTTGTTCCGGCAACGACGCAATACGCCCCTCCACAACCAGGGTCTCGCCGTCATACGAGGGTGCAAGCCGTTGCGCAAGCGCCTGATGGTGAAAGAGTAGAGCCCAGCAAAAACCTAAAAGAAGCAATGCGCAATAACGCCCAACCAGGCTGACGCGCCATACACAAAAGGCACAAAGGATTAGTAGTGGCGCCAACCACCAAGGCGGCAGCTGGGCAAAACCTAGCGGTAGTAACAAGCCGACAAACAAGCTTGCCAGCAGAAGGCGCAGATCAGTCAAGCAAACATCCTGTAATCGACTATGCTGCCAGACAGTAGTCCCCGTCCGACATTCCATGCATAATTGGCGCACGCCACAGTAGCCGAAACCCTGAGATGCCTCGCCGTCTATTCAAACGCCTGATGCCCCATCCAGATAGGATCAAGGGCAGCAAGTCCCTGCGATTCATGGGCAACCTGCTGCACGATCCGAATCTCTGGCACCTCAACCGCCATAGCGTCGCGCGGGCAATGGCAGTCGGCCTCTTTGTGGCGCTAATACCGATTCCACTGCAAATGCTCCTGGCGGCCGCTATAGCCGTTCTAGCGCGTTCCAACCTGCCCATCTCCATCAGCCTGGTTTGGCTGACTAACCCGGTCACCATGCCCCCCATTTTCTACGCGCAATACAAAGTCGGCACGCTGCTTCTGGGCGCACCGGAGCGCATCATGCCGATGGAGTTATCGGTCAACTGGTTAATGGCTGAGTTACACCATATCTGGCAGCCGCTACTGCTGGGATCATTGCTGGTGGCCAGCATCGTAGCCGCACTGGGCTATTGCCTGACCATGTTGTATTGGCGATGGTGGGTGTCACGCAACTGGCAACGGCGCAAAATGCGACGCCGTCACCAGTCTTGATCAAGGCTGCTCGCAGAGCTGCCCTTTCTTCAGCGTAAAAATACGATCCATCTGACCTGCCAGGGCCAAATCGTGGGTAACCACCAGGAAGGCGGTGCGCAGTGTTTGACTGAGTTCCAGCATGAGCTGCTGAATACTTTCCGCGGTATGCTGATCCAGGTTACCGGTCGGCTCGTCCAACAGGACACAGGCGGGCTCGTTGATCAGAGCTCGCGCAATAGCGACCCGCTGACGCTCACCACCGGATAATTCCGCTGGCTTGTGCGTGACCCTTTCAGCCAAACCAACACGCTCCAGCATCGCCTGCGCCCGCTTGCGAGCTTGCGCAATGGGTGTCTTGCCAATCAGCAAGGGCATACACACGTTTTCCAGAGCGCTGAACTCGGCCAACAGATGATGGAATTGGTAAACAAAGCCAAGATCTGCATTTCGCAGTCGACCACGCTGGGTTTCCTGCATGGCAGACAGCTGCTGCCCAGCCAACCACACCTCGCCTTCGCTTGGCGTATCCAGACCACCCAACATATTTAGCAGGGTCGTTTTACCCGAGCCAGAACTGCCGACGATGGCAATACGCTCGCCACGATGCAAAGAAAAATGCACCTGATCCAGCACCCGCAGACGCTGCGGGCCAACGGCGTATTCCTTACTCAGGTTACGACACTCAAGAACGACATCAGTCATAACGCAGGGCCTCCGCTGGCTCGGTTCGCGATGCCCGCCAGGCGGGATAAAGGGTGGCCAGGAAGCTCAGGCTGAGTGCCGCACCACAGATAATCAAAACATCACTCCAGATTAGCTCCGAAGGCAGGTAACTGATGAAGTAAACATCGGAGCTGAGGAACTGAATGCCCAGGGTATGCTCAAGCCAGGCAACGCCCTGCGATACATTCAAGGCAGCAAGTACCCCCAGTACACAACCACTCAGCGTGCCAACCACCCCGATTACCGAGCCCTGAACCATGAAAATACCCATGATCGACAGGCGCGTAGCACCCAGGGTGCGCAGAATAGCGATATCTGCCTTCTTGTCGGTTACCACCATCACCAGGGTGGAGATAATATTGAATGCCGCTACCGCAACAATCAGCATGAGTAACAGACCAATCATGGTCTTCTCCATCTTGATCGCTGCAAACAGGTTGCCGTGCGTACGAGTCCAGTCCTGCGCGTAATAGTCGCCCGGTAGCTGAGAGACCAGATCCCAGGCAACCCTGGGGGCCTCAAACAGGTTATCCAGTTTGATACGTACACCCTGTACTTGTCCCGGCTGCCAACGATTCAGCTTGGCTGCATCATCCAGGTTGATCATCGCCAGCGAGCTATCCAGCTCGGCGCCGACCTTGAATACACCGGCCACGGTGAAGCGCTTCAAACGCGGGAAAACACCGGCTGGCGTGACCGAGGCTTCGGGAAGTACGAACGTCAGCTTATCCCCGACCTCGACATTGAATCGCTTGGCAATCAGCTCGCCGATCACGATGCCAAAATCCCCGGCAGTCAGGTTATCCAGTGAGCCGCTCTGCATATGGTTTTCGATAATGGAAACCGTTTTCTCCGCCTCCGGCTCGACCCCGGTGACCAGCACAGGGGCTACACTGCCATCGTGCGTCAGCATGCCCTGCAGCTGAATAAAGGGCGCGGTCGCGACTACCTTTGGGTTAGCAATCAACTTGTCCGACAACGACTGCCAATCACTGATCGGCTGGTAGCCGTTGATGGTTGCGTGCGGCACCATGCCGAGAATGCGCGTCCGCAGTTCTCGATCAAAGCCGTTCATCACCGACAGAACCAAAATCATGACCATTACGCCGAGGGTAAGACCCAGCATGGAAATCAGTGATATGAAGGAGATAAAGTGGTTACGGCGCTTGGCCCGCGTGTAGCGCAATCCAATAAAAAAGGGTAAGGGTCTGAACATGAAAAGCAGGTTACCTTATAAGCCGGGCTCAGCCGGTGAATTTTGAGCGACATGTTACACTGAACTGCAGCCATTGGTCAGCGCTGGTGCGGCGCCAAACGAGATAAGCCATGCAAACAGACAATGAAGATAAGCGTGAGTTCTTTCGCATCCAAGATCAGATGGTACTGGATTTCAAACCAATCGATGGGCCTGATGCGGACTTGGGCAGTCAACATGGCGTGCTCTTTGATCTACTCACTGAGATGCACTTGCTCGACTACGAATCGCAACATCTGTTGCGGCAGATTTCTGAGCGTGACCGGGCACTGGCCCAGTATCTCAAGATCATCAACAAACGCATGGATCTACTTGGCAAAACCCTTGCTATAGAGCTCTCTGGCGACTTCGGTGAGCCAATGGACGTCACTATCAGCGAGGGAGGCCTGTCATTCGAGTCGAGCGAAGCATACCCCGTCGACTCCTGGCTTGCCTTGCGTATGATTCTGCTGCCCGCGCCTTTAGGGCTTGCCCTGCCGGTCCGCGTCTTGCGCTGTGACCGTAACGACAGGAACGAAGGTTGGACCCTGGCAGTCAACTTCGATGTACTCACCGACGCACAACGACAGTTGCTGGCAAGGCACATATTGCAAAAACAGGCGCAGGAAATACGCGCAGCCAAATCGACCGAAAGGAATTCAGAATGAAAAGCCTCGCTTATACCCTGCTATTGCTTAGCAGCACCCTGACCATCACAACGCTACACGCAGACACCCTGCGCATTCCGGTAGGCGAACAGAACAGCACTCAGGCCAGCCCCCTACCGCAGCGTGGAGCCACCTTTGACGCTGTCAGACGCGGCTGGGGTGAACCTGTAACCCGCCACGCAGCCGTCGGCCAGCCGCCAATTACCCGCTGGGACTACAACGGCTTTAGCGTCTATTTCGAATACAGCAAGGTTATTGATAGCGTACGTCAGCATTCAGCAAAGGCGCCCTGATTTGAAACCACTGATATATGGGCATCGCGGTGCACGCGGCGAAGCTCCGGAAAATACCCTGCCCAGCTTTCAGAAAGCACTCGACACCGGCGTGACCCGCGTAGAGCTTGATCTGCACCTGTCCGCAGACCAGCAACTAATGGTGATTCATGACCCGACCCTGAAACGCACCACCGGCCGACGGGGCAAAGTAGCTCAGCACAATGCAGCAGACCTGATGCAGATGGATGCGCGACGGGCCATCCCCGGTTGGGCAGAAAGCTGCCCTATACCCAGTCTTGATCAGCTATTCAGTCGCTTTCCGCAGATGCAGCATTATCAACTGGAAGTTAAGAGCGGTTCCGTGCGGCAGTCACGTATTGTTCTGGCAGCGGTAAAGGAACTGGTCGAGCGCTATCAGTTGCAGGATAAGGTGGTCATCACCTCCAGCAGCCGAACACTATTGAAATACGCCAAAGCATCGGGCTTTAACCTGCCTACCGGCCTGGTAGAAGAGTACGCATTACTCAATCCCGTAAAAGCCGCCAAGCGTTATGGCTGCAGCCACCTTATTCTGAACTGGAAATTATGCACAGCCGAACGCGTCGAGCGAGCACAGCAGGCTGGACTGCATGTGTCAGTGTGGACGGTAAATGAAGAAGCGAAAATGCTGAAACTCGCCGACATGGGAGTCGACAGCATTATTACCGACTACCCAGCCCGGGCGACCAGGTTGTTTGAACGTAGCGCCTGAGGCCAGGCGCTAGATCAGAACAGCCGATTGAGGCCGTCCAAGGCAGCTACCCGATAGGCTTCAGCCATGGTCGGGTAGTTGAAGGTGGTATTAACAAAGTAGTTGATGCTGTTGGCTTCGCCCTTCTGGCTCATGATTGCCTGACCAATGTGCACAATCTCTGATGCCTGGTCGCCAAAACAGTGAATACCTAACACCTCCAGCGTGTCTCTATTGAAGAGAATCTTCAGCATACCTACTGGCTCACCACTGATCTGGGCGCGCGCCATACTCTTGAAAAAGGCCTGACCAATTTCGTAGGGTACTTTCTCCGCCGTTAACTCTTGTTCAGTTTTGCCCAAAGAGCTGATTTCCGGGATGGTATAAATCCCAGTAGGCACATCATCAACAAAACGCCATGCATCGTTGCTGACAATATTGCCGGCAGCAGAGCGACCCTGGTCAAAAGCCGCACTCGCCAAGCTGGGCCAGCCGATAACATCACCAACCGCGTAAATATTAGGTACTGCCGTACGGTAGTTCTCGTCAACACTAAGCTGGCCACGACCATTTGGATGTAGACCGATATTCTCAAGACCCAGGCTGTCGGTGTTGCCGGTACGACCGTTACACCAGAGCAACGCATCAGCTTTGAGCTTTTTGCCAGACTTGAGGTGTAACACCACACCCCGGTTATCGGTGCCTTCTATTTTTTCGTATTCTTCGTTATGCCTAATCAGCACGCTGCTGTTACGCAGGTGATAACTCAATGCATCGGATATCTCGTCATCCAGAAAGCTAAGTAGCCGCTCACGGTTGTCGATCAAATCCACCTTTACACCCAAACCGCAAAAAATCGACGCGTATTCGCAGCCAATAACCCCTGCCCCATAGATGATCAGGGTACGAGGAGTGTGGTTCAAGCGCAGAATGGTATCGCTATCATAGATACGTGGATGACCAAAGTTTACGTCGGCGGGACGATAAGGGCGTGAGCCAGTGGCGACAATAACCTCTTTGGCGATCAGCTTTTCTACTACACCGGTGTTGTTGACCAGTTCGATTGTATGCTCATCGGCAAAGCTACCCTTACCGAAGAATACGTCCACTCGGTTGCGCGCGTAATAGCTGGTGCGCGATGCAACCTGCTTGGCCATGACTTTTTCCGCACTTTTCAACACATCCGGAAAGGGGAACCAGCGGGGATCGCCAATCGCGCGAAACATGGGATTGGTGTTGAACTGAATGATCTGCTTGACCGAATAACGCAACGCTTTTGACGGGATAGTGCCCAGGTGAGTGCAATTACCACCAACTTCCTTGCGCTCTTCCACAACGGCCACTTTACGACCGTGCTTGGCTGCATTCATCGCAGCCCCTTCACCCGCAGGGCCTGAGCCCAGCACCACTACATCGTAGTTATATACAGCCATTCATTCAGTTCCTTGTATCACGCGTAAAGAGGATGCCACAGACAGCAAACCGACCCTAGTCGACCTTGGTGGCATCTCGGGCAAGGTCAAACTCCTGGCTGCGCGGTTCTACACCGGCATTGACGGTCGACTCTTCGCACTTGGTGACATCACCACCACAAATACCACAGGACTTATCCAAGCCAGTAGCACCTATACCACCGCAGGAACCAGCGATCGGCTTTCGACCCATCATCACGCCAACGGCCATACCGGCAACAATCAGCAGCATCAAGGGAAACACCAGAAGCCAAACCATGGTTTACTCCTCGCTCTTTGCAAGAGCATTAAATTGAGGAGTGCCTTTGGACACAAAAGCCTCCCCTTTGCGAATGACGAAAAACGCCGGAATTTCATGCGCAACAGCATAATCCCAGCCAGTATCCTCGCCCATGATCATCAGTAGCGTCGACAGACCATCTGCCTCAGCCGCCGATTCATCAAGGACCGTGACCGCAGCGAGTTTATGCATAACCGGGTGCCCGGAACGGGCATCAAAAGTATGTGAAAACCGCTGACCATTCACTTCATAATAGTTGCGATAATCACCCGAGGTGGAAACGCCTTCGCCATCCAGCGCCAGAATCATCTGCGCGACACGCTCATCATCTCGCGGCTCTTCGATGGCAATGCGCCAAGGGCGATTACCAGGCTTATGGCCTGCGGCCTTTAGCTCACCCGTTATTTCCACCATATAATTGGTGACATCGTAGGTCGCCAGACGTTCCACGACACGATCAACCATGTAACCGGCGCCGACGCTGCTAATGTCTAGCGTAAGCGCGACGTCCTTACAGAGTTGATTGTTTGCGTCTATGTGCAGGTGCTGCTGACCGACCTCCGCCATTACTTGCTGCAAATGCTCGGGATCAGGAACCTGGTGTTGTTCGCCACCATGGAATCCCCAGAGCTTAAGCAATGGTGCCACCGTAATATCGAAGGAGCCCTCACTGTCGCTGTAGAGATGATCGGACAAGCGGACCATATCCAATACCGACTCTGGCATTGGCATGCAGGTATTAGCTGCAGCCGCATTGAACCGAGCCAGGTCCGAATCGTGGCGCCAGTTTGATGCCTCGCTATCAAAGCGAGCAAACATAGCTTCGATCTCTTCCTGAAGCACTTCGGGTTCGGGCGACTGTTCTGACGGAACCCACTTGATCGAATAGGTGCTACCCATGGTAGCGCCGTACATCTCGGAAACCGGGTCAACAGAATTGAAACAGCCCGTTAGGGCTGTTGCCAGAGCAACAGCTATAACGGGCCAGGTAACGCAACGGGGCATATTAACCGCCAAAGTCATCAAGCAGAATATTCTCAGGTTCAACACCCAGATCCTGCAGCATTTTGACCACGGATGCGTTCATCATAGGCGGCCCACACATATAGAACTCGCAGTCTTCCGGAGCGGGGTGCTCCTTCAGATAGTTCTCAAGCAATACATTGTGAATGAAGCCCGTAGGACCGTCCCAGTTGTCTTCCGGCAAGGGATCAGACAGCGCCAAATGCCACTCGAAATTCGGGTTGGCTTCAGCCAGCTGGTCATACTCATCAACGTAGAAAGCCTCACGCAAGGAGCGCGCGCCGTACCAGAATGAGATCTTGCGGGTGGAATGCAGACGTTTGAGCTGATCAAAAATGTGCGAGCGCATAGGCGCCATACCCGCGCCACCACCGATGAAGACCATCTCTGCATCGGTATCCTTGGCAAAAAACTCACCGAAGGGTCCATACACAGTGACCTTATCGCCAGGCTTAAGGCTAAAGACCCAGGAAGACATCTGACCCGGTGGCAAATCGTCACGACCAGGGGGCGGTGACGCCACACGGATGTTGAATTTAACCAGACCGCGCTCTTCCGGATAGTTAGCCATCGAGTAGGCACGAATAACCGTTTCATCAACCTTTGAAACATAGCGCCAAAGATCAAACTTGTCCCAGTCACCGCGGAATTCCGGCTGAATATCGAAATCCTTGTAGTTCACGGTGTGCGGTGGGCACTCCAGCTGTACATAGCCACCGGCGCGGAAGTCGACGTTTTCACCCTCGGGCAGCTTCAGCGTTAGCTCTTTGATGAAAGTCGCGACGTTGGGATTTGACTCGACCGTACACTCCCATTTCTTAACGCCAAATACCTCTTCAGGCACTTCGATCTTCATATCCTGCTTGACCGGAGTCTGGCAGGACAGGCGCCACCCTTCCTTGGCTTCGCGCTTGGTAAAGTGCGACTCCTCAGTAGGCAACATCTCACCGCCGCCGCTTTCGACGATACATTTGCACTGGGCACATGTACCGCCGCCGCCACAGGCGGACGACAGGAAAATACCATTGGCAGACAGGGTGTTCAGCAGTTTCGAGCCAGCCGCCACAGTCACTGTACGCTCACCATTAACCTCAATGGTGACGTCGCCACTGCTTACCAGCTTGGAACGAGCAATCAGAATGACGGCAACCAGCGACAACACGATGGCTGTAAACATCCCGACGCCCAGAAAAATTTCCATGTTCATCAGTTACAGCTCCTCTTTACAGTTGCACGCCGGAAAAGGACATGAAACCCAGTGACATCAAGCCAACAGTGATGAAGGTGATGCCCAGGCCACGAAGCCCATCAGGTACATCGCTGTACTTGAGCTTTTCCCGGATACCCGCCAAGGCGATGATGGCCAGCGCCCAGCCGATACCGGCACCAGCGCCATAGACCACACTCTCACCGAATGCGTAATCACGCTCTACCATGAACAGCGATGCCCCCATGATGGCGCAGTTTACGGTGATCAGCGGCAAAAACACGCCCAGTGCGTTGTATAGCGCAGGTACGAATTTATCGAGCAGCATTTCAAGAATCTGCACGATCGCAGCGATCACACCAATGTAACTAAGCAAGCCAAGGAAGCTCAGATCCACATTCGGCAGGCCTGCCCAGGCAAGCGCGCCATCTTTCAGCAGGTAGGTGTAAATCAGGTTGTTGGCCGGGGTAGTAATAGCCAGTACAACAACCACCGCTACACCCAGACCAATGGCCGTCTGCACCTTCTTTGAGATGGCGATGAAGGTACACATCCCCAGAAAGAAGGCCAACGCCATGTTTTCAACGAAGATCGCCCGAACCAGCAGGCTTATGTAATGTTCAATCATGGCTTACATAGCCTCCTTCATGGCACGAGTCTGCGGCGCCATTTTGAATTCCGGCGCTTCAACCTGATCGGTCTTCCAGGAACGCAGTCCCCAGATAATCAAACCGATGATAAAGAACGCCGAGGGTGGCAGCAGCAACAAACCATTGGGCTGATACCAGCCGCCCGCGTTAACAACCGGCAGGATTTCGATACCAAACAGGCTACCCGCACCCAGCAATTCACGCACGGTTGCAACGCAGATCAGGATGAAGCTGTAACCCAGGCCATTACCAATACCGTCAAGGAAACTCATGTGCGGTGGATTCTGCATGGCGAAGGCTTCAGCGCGGCCCATCACAATACAGTTGGTAATGATCAAGCCAACGAAAACCGACAGCTGCTTGCTGATGCTGTAGGCATAGGCCTTCAGCACCTGATCTACCACGATTACCAGTGATGCAATAATCACCATCTGCACGATCATGCGAATCGAGCTGGGGATTTGGTTGCGGACCACAGAGATAAACAGGTTTGACAGCGCGGTTACCGAGGTCAAAGCGATACACATAACCAGGGTAACGTTAAGACTGGTGGTGACCGCCAGCGCAGAGCAGATACCCAGTATCTGCAGCGCAATCGGGTTATTACTGAAAATGGGATCAAAGAGCACCTGTTTGGCGCTTGCCTTAGCCATGATTATGCCTCCCCTGCGCGAAGATGATCGAGGAACTCGCCAAAGCCGTCTTGACCCAGCCAGAAGCGCACCAGGTTTTCTACGCCCCGACTGGTCAGGGTCGCACCGGCCAATGCATCAACCTGATGCTCGGCATTCGGACTATTGCTGTCTACGCCGCCCTTGATGACGCTGATATCAACGTCGCCAGACTCGTCATAAACCACTTTGCCAGTCCACTGTTTCTTCCAGTTCGGGTTGTCTACCTCACCGCCCAGACCGGGGGTCTCGGCGTGTTGGTAAAAGCCCAGACCAACGACGGTCTTCAGATCGCTTTCCAGCGCCATGAAACCGTACAGGGTAGACCAGAGACCATAACCGTGAATCGGCAGGATCAGCGTTTCGATCTCGCCCTGCTCGTCTTCAACCACATATACCGTGGAATAGTACGACTGACGACGAATACTGGCGATATCAGCTTCAGGATCCAGACGCTCAGAGGTCGCCGGGTCCTTGGATGCTTTCTGCTGATCGAAGGTCAGCGGATCCCTGGCATCGCTAAATTCGCCAGTACGCAGATCAACCAGACGCGGAGTGATCTGCTTGAACTGATCCTGAACACTGACACCTTCCTTATATAGGCCGGCGATCTGCAAAATGTTGCGCTGCTTATCCTGCAACTGGTTGGTTACCTGAACTGGCTTAAGTGCTACCGCAGCGGCAGACACCACGACAGAGCAAACCAGGCAGACCAGAAGCGCAACCGTAAGAGTGCGGAGAACGGATTCTTTCTTACTGGACATTGCGTGCAAGCCTCCGTTTGATATTGGCCTGGACCACAAAGTGGTCGATGAGCGGAGCGAACAGGTTGGCAAACAGGATTGCCAGCATCATCCCTTCAGGGAAGGCCGGGTTGACCACCCGAATGAGGATAACCATCAAACCTATCAACGCGCCAAACATCCACTTGCCGGTATTGGTCATCGACGCAGACACCGGATCAGTCGCCATGAAAATCATACCGAAGGCAAAACCGCCCACCACAAGATGCCAATACCAGGGCACCGAGAACATCGGATTGGTATCCGAACCGATAGCGTTGAACAGCAGGCTGGTAGCAACCATACCAATCATCACACCAGCAACGATCCGCCAGTTGGCGATTTTGGTCATCAGCAGCACTGCGCCGCCAATGAAAATGGCCAGCGTGGAGACCTCACCCATTGAACCCTGAATGTTGCCGTAGAAGGCATCCCACCAGGTAATGCCCTGCGCAACGACCTGATCGATACCGCCTGACGCCGCCATGCTCAGCGCGGTCGCGCCAGCAAAACCATCGACTGACGTCCATACTGCGTCACCCGACATCTGCGCCGGGTAGGCGAAGAACAGGAACGCTCGGCCAGTCAGCGCCGGGTTAAGGAAGTTCTTACCCGTACCGCCGAAGACTTCCTTACCGATAACCACACCAAAACTGATGCCGAGCGCCACCTGCCACAGCGGAATGCTGGGCGGTACGATCAGGGCGAACAGGATGGAGGTAACGAAAAAGCCTTCATTGACTTCGTGCTTACGCACGGATGCAAAGACAACTTCCCAGAAGCCGCCGACCAGAAAGGTCACTGCATACACTGGCAGAAAGTAAGCCGCGCCGTGGATCAGGTTGTCCCACAGGCTGTCGGGGCTAAAGCCGGCAAACAGCGAGATCAGCGCAATACGCCAGTTATCCTGTGCCGCCAGCAAATCTGCATTGCCTGCATAGATGCTGTTGGCCTGATAACCAATGTTGTACATACCGAAGAAAATGACCGGAAAGGTACAAAGCCATACGGTAATCATCATGCGCTTGAGGTCGAGACCATCTCGCACGTGAGCAGTCGTCTTGGTGACGCTGCCTGGACGATAGAAGAAGGTATCAACGGCTTCGTACAGGGCATACCACTTTTCGTGCTTGCCGCCCTTTTCGAAGTTGTGTTCTATTTTGTCGAGGAATGCACGTACACCCATGACTTAACCCTCCTTCTCAATGCGAGTCAGGTTATCCCGCAGAATCGGGCCGTATTCGTACTTACCGGCACAAACGTAACTACACAAAGCCAGATCCTCTTCATCCAACTCCAGGCAGCCGAGTTTTTGCGCCATCTCGGTATCACCTACGATCAGATAACGAAGCAGCTGAGTCGGCAGGATGTCCAGCGGCATGATCATCTCATAGTTACCCACTGGCACCATGGCGCGCGGACTGCCGTTGGTGCTGGTATCAAAGTTGAACAGGCGCGAAGGTGACAGCTTGGAGACAAAGATGTTGAGCACTGAGTGCTTGTTCTTGCCCGCTCGCAGGTAGTGAAGAAGCTGACGTTCATCGCCTTCTTTCAACACCGATACCTGAGAGTGGAAGCGACCCAGATAGCAGACCGGACCACGAGCCATGCGACCGCCAAAGACGGAACCGGAAATCACCCGATTATTGGCCGGAGTCAGCTCACCTGCGGTCAACTCGTCCAGATTGGCGCCAAGACGGGTTTTCAGCAAACGGGGTTTCTCGACCTGAGGGCCAGCAAGCGCGACGTAGCGGTCAGTCCAGATCTTGCCTTGGGAAAAGAGCACACCAAAGGCTATTACGTCCTGGTAGTTAATCTGCCAAACCGTTTTAACTTCGTTGACCGGATCCAGGTTGTGGATATGCGTACCAGGCAAACCGGCGGGGTGCGGACCGGCAAAGCTCTCAGTGCTGACACCGGAGACAGATTCGCCAGGTATGCTTGCGCCTTCAGCTTTGCATAGCCACACCTTACCCAAGCGAGAAAGCACTTTCAGGCCAGTCTCAAAATCGGCGGCATGTTGCTTGATAATGACAGCCGGATCGGCGGCAAGTGGATTGGTGTCCATCGCAGTGACAAAAATCGAACTTGGCTTACTGTCCACTGCAGGGGTTTTGCTATAAGGCCGGGTACGCAGAGCAGTCCACAGGCCCGAGCTGATCAGTTGATCACGCACCACTTGCTGATCAAGTGAAGCCAGTTTATCGGCATCATAGGAATCGAAAGTAACGGCTTCGTCACCCTCAACATCAATGACAACCGACTGCAACACACGCTTATCGCCACGATTGATAGCACTAACCACACCCGCTGCGGGTGCAGTAAAGATGACACCAGGCGTTTTTTTATCACTGAACAGGATCTGACCCAGCTTGACCCGATCTCCCTCGCGCACTTCCATAGTGGGCTTCATACCTTGGTAATCGAAGCCTACTACTGCGACGCTGCGTACCTGACGAGCGTCATCGATGCGCTGCTCGGGAGAGCCGGTGATTGGCAGATCCAAGCCCCGTTTGATTTTTATCATACGAATAGCCTAATCACTAGTTTGGAATCTTTAAGGGCGGGCTGCCCGTGCGGAGCACAACAAGCTCTGGCGGAATGGCTCTTGGCAACAGACACTAAATCAGGGCGAGGTAGCAGCAAACCCCCATCAAAAATCCCGCTAAGTATAAAGTTCCTGCCCCACCATTGCTACTCGGCCCCTTGGTTTTTTCGGGTTTTTAATAGCCTGCATTGATGAAATCTATGACCAAGCACACCGCGACCACCCTACTCTGCTCTAGACTAGCGTATCCCAATACAAAATGGAGAAACCGCATGCGACCACAAGCCCTGCTGCTTGCCGCCCTTCTGCTACCAGCCACAGCCTATGCTGACAGCGCCCCTAACAGCCAGAGCGAATTCACTGAGAGCGTGGCATTGGAAAACAGTAACCAGGTATTACCGTTGCGCAATCAACATCTGCTTGAATACCTGTTTGTGGATGTATACAGCGCTGCGCTCTACGCGCCAGACGACGCCGAGCTCAACCGGCTATTGCCTGGCGATGCGCCACTGCGCCTGGAGCTCTCCTATTACCGGTCCATTAAACGCCAAGACGTGATAAAAGCCGCCTGGACAGCACTGAAAAGACAATACGATGAAAACGCGTTGGCACAACTAAAACCCAATATTGACGAGTTACATTCAACCTTAAGCGATATCAGCGACGGCGACCGTTACAGCTTGACCAGAACAACCACAGGCAAGCTGATACTTCGTCACAACGGAAAGGCAACGTTCGAGTCCGACGACCGACAACTGGCCGAAGCCTATCTGGGGATATGGCTAAACCCAAACGGCCTGTCTGATGAGCTTCGCACCGCACTACTGAACTGAAGTCAGCGAGCAGCAGGCAACAAAAAAGGCGCCGCAGCGCCTTTTTTGCATTACCCAGTCAATCAGGCCGGGAAAGCCGGCGGATTAACGTGAGCCATATCTTCCAGAATGCGAACGACCTGACAGCTATAGCCAAACTCGTTGTCATACCACACGTAAAGAATGACGCGATTGTCATTACAGATAGTGGCTTCAGCATCGACCACGCCAGCATGACGCGAACCAACAAAGTCGGATGACACCACCTCTACCGAGTTGGTGAAATCGATTTGCTTGTGCAAGTCAGAGTGCAGCGCCATATCGCGCAAGTATTCATTCACCTCGTCACGATTGGTCGACTTTTCCAGATTCAGGTTAAGAATGGCCATAGAGACGTTGGGGGTAGGCACGCGAATCGCGTTACCGCTCAATTTGCCTTCAAGCTCAGGCAGCGCCTTGGCAACGGCCTTGGCTGCACCGGTTTCAGTGATAACCATGTTCAACGCAGCACTACGGCCACGACGGTTACCCTTGTGGAAGTTATCGATCAGGTTCTGGTCATTGGTGTAAGAGTGAACAGTCTCTACGTGGCCATTAACGATACCGTACTTGTCATTGATTGCCTTGAGTACCGGCACAATGGCATTGGTTGTACAGGACGCAGCAGACACAATTTTATCTTCGGGCGTGATGGCCGCGTGATTGATACCGTGAACGATATTCTTCAGATCACCCTTACCTGGCGCCGTCAGCACAACCTGGCTCGCGCCCTTGCACTGAAGGTGCTGTGACAGACCAGCTTCATCGCGCCACACACCGGTGTTATCAACGATGAGCGCATCTTCAATACCATAGCTGGTGTAGTCGATGCTGGCCGGGTCGCTAGCGTAAATAACCTGAATCTGATTGCCGTTGGCCGTCAGCGTATTATTCTCTTCGTCAATGGTGATAGTGCCCTGGAAAGAACCATGCACGGAGTCACGACGCAGCAGACTAGCACGCTTTGCAAGATCGTTTTCGGCACCCTTACGCACAACAATGGCGCGCAGCCGCAGACCATCACCTACACCCGCTTTTTCGATCAGAATACGCGCCAACAGACGACCAATCCGGCCGAAACCGTAAAGCACGACATCACGACCCTGGCGACGCTCGCCGGTATGACCGATAACACTGCTCAACTCGGCACGCAGGAAGGCATCCAGATCCTCACCACCACTCTCGCGGAACTTGTTTACCAGGCGCGCCAGGTCAATTGAGGCAGGCCCCAGCTCGAGATCCAGCAACGCGCTAACCACCGGAAAGGTGTCGTGCACTGACAGCTCGGTGTCGTCGATCTGGCGAGCGAAGCGATGCGACTTCAGCAAACTGATAACCGAGCGATTAACCAGGCCACGACCATAGATGGACGTCACCACGTTATGTTCACGGTACAGGCGACCGATCAGGGGAATCATGGCTTCAGCGGTCGCTTCGCGATCCGTCCAGCTTTCCAGACACTGCTCGAATTGGGCTTGAGTCACGGCTTTACCTTCCAAGTCTTGATAACTAAAGGGCGCATATTATGCTTTCCATGACGCCTTGAGGCAATCACCAGCCCAAAAACAACCAGAGAATGAGCACAGCGTGCCTGACAGCGGTACACTTACCCACCTCTTAAACCGGTCTGTCTCGATGTATCGAAGCAGCACCTGCAACATGACCACCATGAGCTTATTGCATGCCTGTTGATACCACCCTACTGTCTCTTCCGCTCGCCAAAGGCCCCGGAGACAAGATGCACTGGGCCGGGTTGCACGGTGCCGCACGCGCGCTGGCAATCGCCGAGGCCGCCTTCCAACATCAGGGACTCAGCCTGGTCATCACCACCGACACCTCGGCCAGCGATAGTCTGGAGCAAGAACTTCGCTTCTTTTCGCCGACCCTGCCGGTACTGAGCTTCCCCGACTGGGAAACCCTGCCGTACGATCGCTTTTCGCCGCACCAGGACATCATATCGCAGCGCTTGCGCACACTCTTCCAGCTGCCGCAGGTGACCCAGGGCATTCTGGTTGTGCCCATGACCACTTTGTTGCATCGCCTGCCGCCACGCAGCTTCCTTGGCGGCTCGGTATTGATGCTGGAACTTGGTCAGCGGCTGGATATCGAGCGCATGCGGCTGGATCTCGACGCAGCTGGCTATCGCTGCGTCGATACCGTCTACGAACACGGCGACTACGCGGTGCGGGGCGCGCTGCTTGATCTGTTCCCAATGGGCAGCAAGCTTCCCTACCGTATCGACCTGTTTGACGATGAAATTGAAACCCTGCGCACCTTTGACCCTGAGAGCCAGCGCTCCATCGATAAAGTGGAGCGCATCCACCTCTTGCCGGCAAAGGAGTTCCCGCTCGACAAGTCGGCACTCACAGGCTTTCGTGCGCGCTTCCGTGAGCGCTTCGAAGTAGATCACCGACGCTGCCCGCTTTACCAGGACCTTAGCGAAGGCCTGGTACCTCCTGGCATCGAATACTATCTGCCCTTGTTTTTTGAAGAGCTGAGCACCCTCTTTGACTACCTGCCGGACAGTACCCGCCTGTTTACCCTGCCCGGCATTGAAGGCAGCGCTGAGCACTTCTGGACCGATGTGCGTAACCGGCATGCCGAGCAGGGCGTTGATCCGACGCGCCCTCTGCTGCCGCCAGGCGAACTTTTCTTGCCCGTGGAAGAGTGTTTTGCGCGCATCAAGAGCTTCGCCCGGACAATCTGCCACCAGGAGCAACTGAGCGACAGCAGCCAGAGCAAGGACCTGGGATGCCTGCCAGTCCCCGAGCTGCCAATCGATAACAAGCTCGACAACCCGCTGCAGGCTCTGCAGCAGTTCTTGCAGGCGCATTCCGGGCGCACCCTGTTCGTTGCCGAAACAGCTGGCCGACGGGAAGCACTGATAGAACTCCTGGCACGTATTGACCAGCGCCCTCAGCAGGTTGATAGCTGGCTCGACTTCGTCACGTCTGACCATCCGCTCGCGCTGACCATAGCACCACTGGACCAGGGCCTTTTGACCCAGAGCCCGGCCGTCGCCCTGATTGCCGAAAGCCAGTTATTTGGCCAGCGCGTGATGCAGCGCAGGCGTCGCGGCAAAGCGACGGATATGGGCGACGCCATCATTCGCAATCTCACCGAACTGCGTGAGGGAGCGCCGGTAGTACACATAGACCACGGCGTGGGGCGTTATCTGGGTTTGACCAACCTGACCGTAGAAGATCAGGAAACCGAGTTTCTGGTGCTGGCCTACGCGGAAGAAGCCAAGCTCTACGTGCCGGTTGCCAACTTGCACCTGATCGCCCGCTACTCCGGCTCTGAAGATGAAAGCGCACCGCTGCATCGCCTTGGCTCTGAGCAATGGCAAAAGGCCAAACGCAAAGCCGCTGAAAAAGTACGCGATGTCGCCGCCGAACTGCTGGACGTTTACGCCCGCCGCGCGGCCCGAGCCGGATTCAGCTTCAGCGCACCCGAGCGCGACTATCAGAGCTTTGCAGACGACTTTCCGTTTGAAGAAACAGCGGACCAGGAAGCCGCAATCGATGCCGTACTGCAAGACATGACCAATCCACAGCCTATGGACCGCCTGATCTGTGGTGACGTGGGTTTCGGCAAGACCGAAGTAGCCATGCGTGCGGCTTTTTTGGCGGTGCACGGCGGCAAACAGGTCGCGGTCCTGGTGCCCACCACCCTGTTGGCACAGCAGCACTACAATAGCTTCAAGGATCGCTTTGCCAACTGGCCGGTAAAAGTCGAAGTAATGTCACGCTTCAAGTCCGCCAAGGAGGTCAAGGCGGCCGTCGGCGAGCTCGCCGACGGCAAGGTGGACATCATGATAGGCACCCACAAGCTGCTGCAGGAAGACGTCAAGTTTCAGGACCTCGGCCTGGTAATCATCGATGAAGAACACCGCTTTGGCGTGAGACAGAAAGAGCAGCTGAAAACTTTGCGCAGTGAAGTAGACGTGTTAACCCTGACCGCGACGCCGATTCCCCGCACGCTCAACATGTCATTCTCCGGCATGCGCGACCTGTCGATCATCGCTACACCGCCAGCGCGCCGCCTGTCGGTCAAGACCTTCGTCATGACCCAACAGAAACCGGTGTTGAAAGAAGCCATACTGCGCGAGCTGCTGCGCGGCGGACAGGTCTACTTCCTGCACAATGAAGTGCAGACTATCGAGAAATGCGCCGCCGATCTGGCCGAGCTGATTCCTGAGGCGCGCATCGGCGTAAGTCATGGGCAAATGCCCGAGCGCGCACTCGAACAGGTGATGCGCGACTTCTATCACCGCCGCTTCAACATCCTGGTGACCACCACGATTATTGAAACCGGTATCGACGTCCCCAGTGCCAATACCATCATCATCGAACGCGCCGACAAGTTTGGCCTGGCGCAGCTGCACCAGCTGCGTGGACGCGTCGGGCGCAGCCACCACCAGGCCTACGCCTACCTGCTCACGCCAGATGGCAAAAAAGTCACCCGCGATGCAGAGAAGCGCCTGGAAGCCCTTGCTGCCGCACAGGACCTGGGCGCAGGCTTTACCCTGGCCACTCACGACCTGGAGATTCGCGGCGCTGGGGAGCTACTGGGCGACGGGCAGAGCGGCCAGATCCAGGCCGTCGGCTTCACGCTCTACATGGAAATGCTTGAGCGCGCGGTGAAAGCCATCAAGCAGGGCAAGCAGCCCGAGCTTGATCAACCCCTGGGCGGCGGCACCGATATCAACCTGCGTCTGGCGGCCTTGATCCCTGATGACTATCTACCGGACGTGCACGCACGCCTGATTTTGTACAAGCGCATTGCCAATGCGAACGACGACGAATCGCTGCGGGATTTGCAAGTGGAAATGATCGACCGTTTCGGCCTCTTGCCGGAGCAGGTCAAGACGTTATTCCGCGTAACAGCCCTAAAATTGCGCTGTGAACCACTCGGCATTACCAAGGTAGACGTGGGCGCTGAGCATGGCCGTATTGAATTTGGTGCACAAACCGAGATAGACCCCATGGTACTTGTGCGCATGATTCAGGATAATCCGCAGCGCTATCGCCTCGAAGGCGCAACGATGTTTCGCTTTAATGCGCCCATGGCCGGCGTTGAACTGCGACTCAATACCGTAGAAGCATTAATCGACCGACTGGCGCAAGCGCCACAAGATACCCCTGCTAAGGGCAAAGGAAAGAGACCATGAAGCATCTTTACAAAAAGCTGAGCCTGCTCGTGCTGGCCACACTCGTCAGCACCATGACGATGGCTCAATCAGCTGGTGAGTATCTGGTAGAAGTGGTCTTTTTTGGCCAGCCCTCTGCATCGCTGGTGATGGGTACGCCACCTGATCTCGACTGGGCCGACAATGCCGTCAAACTGGATGAGACAGCCCGCAGCGACGTTCAGAGCATAGACCCAACACGCTTTCGGTTAAGCCAGGAAGCACGCAAACTAGAGCAAAACGGCTATCAGATTTATCTGCATCAGGCGTGGACGCAACCACTGGACAACGATCTGGACGTTGCGCTGAGCAAGGGCGAGGCAGACAACGGGATCTATCCGATACAGGGACTGGTTAACCTGAGCAAGGATAACCTGATGGAAATTGCCGTTTCATTCTGGCACAACCGCAAAGCCAGTGACCTGCAGATGAGCGGCGCTTCAATTGTGTCGGAGAATCTGCACCAACGCCGCCCGCTGCGGCTGAACGAAACGCACTATCTTGATCATCAAAGCCTGGGCATGCTGGTGCGCGTCAGCCGCTGAAGCGAAGCCTACTGCTGCCAGCCTGCCAGGCCGGCAGCAGATTTAGCCTGAAATAAGTCTCGCGAGTACTTGTTTGACCTGTCCCATTCCTCGCTCAATCACCGCTTCAATTGCTGCCATGGTGATCACCTCGCTCGACTTGCCGGCAGCAGGGTTAACGACCAACGCCAGACAGGCGTAAGGTAGATCAAGCTCCCGAGCCAGTGCCGCTTCAGGCATACCGGTCATGCCGACCAGATCAGCACCATCGCGCTCAAGCCGGATTATTTCCGCTGCCGTCTCCAAGCGAGGCCCCTGCGTAGCCGCATAAACCCCTTTCGGCATATGAGCTAACCCCTGCTCGCGCAGAATGCGCACCAGGCGCTGAGTCAGATCAGCATCATAAGGCCACGAAAAATCAATATGTACCACATGCTCCAGATCATCTTCAAAGAAACTGGGCGCCCTACCCCAGGTGTAATCAATCACCTGATCAGGTACACAAAAAGTGCCCGCCTTGAGCTCTGGATGAATACCACCGACGGCGTTCACAGCAACTACCTGTTCTACCCCGGCAGCCTGCAACGCCCATAGATTGGCGCGATAATTCACCCTGTGCGGCGGGATACGATGGGGCTTGCCGTGACGCGCGAGAAACACCACGTCCTGCGCGCCAATACGACCATGAACCAAAGGCGCTGAAGGCTTACCGAACGGTGTTTCCGGCCAGTCCTCTCCCAAGAGTTCGACACCTTCCAACTCGGTTAACCCGGTCCCGCCAATAACACCCCAGATACTCATGAACTGCTCCGACCAGAGGATTCAGCGGAGCCTTGGCTAGCGCCTTCGGCACTCTGCCTCTCAGTATGCAGAGCCAAAGGGTCCGGCAGATGCAAGGTAGAGGTAGGAAACGCCACCTGAGCCTGGTGATCATTAATGATCGCCAATATCTTCAGCAGTATGTCCTCTTTTACGCGGTGGTACTCAGCCCAGACCGGCGTAGTAAAACAATAGATAAAGAAGTCGACAGATGACGGCGCACAGCGATCAAAGAACACCATCTGCGTCTGTTCCTGATCAATATCCTCGTGTTCCTTCAGCATATCGCGCACTTTTTGCACGATGGGCTCCATTTGACCAACGTCAGCATAGCGGATACCCAGATGCTCGTAGATACGCCTATGGCTCATCCGTGATGGATTCTCCACCACAATATTATTGAAAATGGAGTTCGGTACGTAGAGCGGACGCTTATCAAAGGTACGGATGCGCGACAGACGCCAGCCGATATGTTCTACCGTCCCTTCGATGTCGCGATCAGGGGAGCGCACCCAGTCGCCCACCGCAAAAGGTCGATCCAGGAAGACCATAAGACCGCCAAAAAAGTTGGCCAGCAGATCCTTGGCAGCAAAACCAACAGCAATACCACCGATACCACCAAATGCCATCACGCCGGAAACGCTATAACCCAGCGATTGCAGAACAACCAGGGTAGCGGTGATGATCACCGAAGCACGTAGCAACTTACCGACCGCATTGACGGTAGTCTTATCGACTGGTTTCTGTCGGTAACGAGTGTCAACCAGACGCTTTTCGACTTCCTTCATCAAGCGCAAAATAAACCAACACAACAGCACTATGAGCAGGATGCGCTGACATTGATCCAGCACATCGGCTAAACCCTCGTCCATTTCATTGGCAGTAATTCTTGCTGCCCACATCAACCCCATAGACCAGATCAGGACCCAGGCAGGACGACGCGCCGCATATACCAGGGCATCGTCCCACATATTAGTAGTGAGCTCGGCCCGGCGTTCCAGGCGATCAAGAATGAGCTTCACCACGTAAGCGGCCACCAAAGCACATAACACCACGGCAAAAACCTGATACATCCAGGCTTCGCCAATAAGCGGCAGTTGCTCCATATTAAGTTTTGCGGTCAGTTCATCGATGCTGTCCATCAAACCAGGCCCAATCCTCTCAGTAATGAATAATGCATGCCCCACTCAGGACTTGCCTTGTAATCGATAGGCACAGTGCGGCGAGCCAACATGGCTGCAATATTAGCCGGTGCCTGCAGACCTAATCGCTGCGCATGCAAAAGCCCCTCTTCCGCTGCCGCTCTATCATTGCAAATCAGCAACATGTCACAACCCGAGGCGACCGCAGCATCAATACGCTGCGGAATCCCGCCAACCGCGTGGGCACCGGCCATAGAGAGGTCGTCACTGAATATCACACCGGCGAAACCAAGCTCCTCACGCAAAACGTTTTGCAGCCAGTAACGGGAAAATCCCGCCGGCAACGAATCCACCTGAGAGTACACAACATGGGCAGGCATAATACCGCCCAATTGGCTGGCCAGCAGAGCAAAAGGCTTGAGATCCAGCTCGCGGATCTGCGCTTCGCTTCGCTCATCTACAGGCAGCGCAAAATGCGAGTCGGCTTCAGCCCAGCCATGCCCGGGAAAGTGCTTACCGGTAGCCGCCATTCCAGCCTGCGCAAGGCCATCGATGTAGGCGCTGGCAAGAAAACTCACTTGTTCCGGATTGCCGCCCAGAGAGCGACTGCCAATGACCTGACTGCGGCCGTGATCCAGATCCAGTACCGGCGCAAAGCTGATATCAATGCCGCACGCCAGCATCTCGGTTGCCATCAACCAGGCGGCACTGCGCGCCGCCGCTGCGGCTTGATCGCCGCCCTTGAGCGCAATGTCTGCCAACGCCGGAAGACGCTGCACACCTCGACGCAGGCGCTGCACGCGCCCCCCCTCCTGGTCGATAGCAATCAACATGTCGGGGCGCACCGCGCGAATGGAAGCAACCAACTCGCGTACTTGAGCGGGCGACTCCGTGTTACGTGCAAATAGAATCATGCCGCCCACTTCTGGCTGGCGCAGCAATTGCCGATCCTCAGGCTCAAGCCATAGGCCTGGCAGATCCAGCATCAAAGAACCTTGTTTCAAGCAACCACCTCCTGACAAAGGGAAACGCAGCGCCTGCTCAGGCGGCGTCAATCTGAACAGTACAACCGACCGGTGTGCTGTCGAACAGTTCCAGCATATCTTCGTTGCGCAGCCGAATGCAGCCATGCGAAAGCGGCTCACCCATCGGCTGATCATCTCCGGTGCCATGCAGGTATATGTAGCGGCGCTGCGAATCGACCTGCCCGCCTCGGTTGAAACCAGGCCGATTGCCGCACAACCAGAGAATACGCGTGAGTATCCAGTCACGCTGGGGATTAGCAGCAGCCAGCTCCGGCGTCCATACCTCGCCGGTCGGACGACGGCCGATATAAACACTACCCAGTGGCTGACCAGCACCGATGCGGGCGCGAACGCGGTGCTCACCACGCGGAGTGCATCCGGAGCCGGAGCGCTCGCCCAAGCCATTGAGCGCCGAAGAGACAGGATAGCAACAGACAACCTTACCGGCCTGAAAACCCGTGAGCTGCTGTGCTGCGATAGAGATATGAATATGGTCCAACTGCATGATCAACTCCGTTACCAGCGCACACGATAACGGATCAGCCACCTATAGGTAAGAGCGTAAAAGCTAAACCACCGCGCTTTCGATCGTCTCGCGCTTTGCAGGCAGCGTATCTGCGCGCATGCCAGCAGCGAGGAAAGGCACCATCAAACGCAGCACCTGATCGACCGCACGATGCTCCGCGAACTCAGCCTCGGCTATAGCGCGGAGCGCCTTCATGCTGGACATGGTGAATGCGGCAGTTCCCAACATGAAATGCACGCGCCAGAAAAGCTCAGGCGCTGGAACATTCGGCACAGTGCCGCCAACCAGTGACATATAGCGCTGAAAGACCTTGCCATACACTTCGGCCAGATACTTACGCAGATGCCCCTGGCTCTGACTGAACGCCAACCCCAAAAGACGCATAAAGGTAGAGAGATCATTGCCGCTACGCGGCTTGACCGTCAGCGCCTGGTCTACCAGCATTTCCAGCAAGCCTTCCAGGCTAAGTTGCCGCAGATCACCACGCTGTTCGTGTTCATCCAGCTCGCGCTCGAGACTACTCACAAAGGGATCCAGGAAACGCACAAAAACAGCTTGGATGAGCGATTTTTTCGACCCGAAGTGATAATTGACTGCAGCGAGATTGACGCCTGCCTTGCTCGTAATCAGGCGCAAAGACGTTTCAGCAAAGCCTTTCTCTGCGAACAGCTGCTCAGCTGCATCCAATATGCGCTTAACGGTATCAGACTGCGCCATCAGGGCTCTCCAAGGTGTTGATATTTGATTCAAACATACGTTTAAAACGATTTAATTGTCAACCCTGTTTGGGACCACTCGGCGCAACCTTAATCGGCACAGCAAAGAATACGAAGGCTGAATATCCTAAACAGGGGTTGCCGAAGCAGAACAACTGTATATAATCACAGCTACTGGATAAAAAAACAGGCTCTACCCAATGCAGAAGCTAACCGCAAGACAACAGCAGGTACTGGCCTTTATCAAGGAATATATGGATAGCAACGGCTATCCGCCCACTCGAGTAGATATTGCCAAGACATTGGGCTTCAAATCGCCCAACGCTGCAGAGGATCACTTGCGCGCCCTGGCGCGTAAAGGCGCAATCGAGATGATTCCTGGCGCCTCACGAGGCATCCGACTGCCTGAAGGCGAGCCGGAAGCCAGTGAAGACCGCCTACCGGTTATCGGTCGAGTAGCTGCCGGGGCACCAGTACTGGCACTCGAGAACATCGAAGATCATTGTCGCATTGACCCTGGTTTCTTCCACCCACGCGCGGACTTTCTGTTGCGCGTACAAGGTGAAAGCATGAAGGACATTGGCATCATGGATGGTGACTTGCTGGCCGTTCATCGCACCACAGAGGCGCGTAATGGCCAGATAGTCGTAGCGCGTATCGGTGATGAGGTCACGGTTAAGCGCTTTCAGAAGCAAGGACGCAAGGTGTCCTTGCATGCAGAGAACCCCGAATTCAAGCCGATTGTAGTCAATCTGGCAGAACAGGAACTTACCATTGAAGGTTTGAGCGTCGGTGTAATCCGTCGCTGAGGAGCTGAGAATGCAGTACGCCCGCCCTGACCAACAGACATTGACCCAAGCTGATCTGTTTCATAACGCCTTGATGGCAACACGTATGGAGCACAACCAGTTTGCCCGTTTGCAGCAGCCCAAACCGCTGTCTTCAACAGAAGAACAGGAGTACGGCTACAGCGAAATCAGCTTGCAGGGTGCTGCCCGCCAGTGCCTGCAATGGCTTGCTCCCGTACTGCGTGATCTCAGCAACAATGCAGCCCCGTTGTGGCTTACCCTGATCGACCCACCCGCCAGCCTGAGTAATCAGTGGCTGCGCAATGCCGACCTAGACCCCGAGCGAATCATGATCGTTCGCTCCAAGCCAGGCATGGACGTCACCAAACTATGCTGCGACCTGCTCAAACTAGGTGGAAGCCATACTGTCGTCAGCTGGCTACTACCCGACAGCAGCACTGCCCCACGCCTCGGGCGTGCAGCGCAAGCCGGCCACTGCCGCAGCCTCAACATCCGACTTCAAGCCGCGTGACAAACAAAAAGGCCAGAGACATTATCTCTGGCCTTTTTATTCAGCTGCGACTGGCAGAAACACGATTCAAGTCTCCAGCCAACACACTGCGGAGCGGCCTAACTAGCAACGCATTAGTTGCGCCAACTCCGTGCCAGCTGAAATCCGCTCAGTGGAGAACACGATCCTCAGGGATATGCTCGTCCTCTTCCTCATCCATAATCTGCCCGGCTGCTTGCATACCAGCACTGATCATGGCCTTGGCTACTTCAATGTAGTTGCCCTGAAGGTAATCTTTGGCGTCAACCGAGAACTCGATCACCAGCAATGGCTCGCCCTCTTCGTCGGAGCGACGCAGAGCGACCTTGCCATTATCCAGCTCAACGATTTCAAGAAAGGGTGAAGGCATCTAATCTGGTCTCCTGTAGTGCAGGCGCGCAGTATACCATAGCGCACCATCTACCGCAGCCCGACTACCACTCAAGCATGCCTTCCCGGTAGCTGCGCACACGCTCGTTGAGAGCAATGCAAGCTTCGTTAGCATCCTCCAAAGACCACTCCGCTCGCTTTACCGCGGTGCTCGCAATCAGCGTCTCGGCAGGCGCAGAGGCCTCAGGAACAGGAGGCGCCTGAAGCTGCTGCCAGGCCGCAATAAGCTTGGCTAGCCAAGTATCGCGGCTATCAGCCATTTCAGTTAACTCGGCCAGCTCCGGCCCAGGGAAGCGCGCCACCACCGCTGGAGACAAGGCAGCCTCCACTTGACGCAGTTCAACCAACGGCCAGCGATAGCGGTCAGCCACCTCATGCACCACCGCTAACACACCTCGATACAGGTGAAATATGGCGTGCTCACGGTGGTACTGAGTCTGGCTTGACGCATCGATGGCACCGGAGTTGGCCGCTTCAGCCCAAGCATCAATAGCCCTGCGTGCAAAGAACAGGGCCTGATTGGTACGGGTATAAACTTCATTAGCCATGAAGAGCCACCTCAGCGCTTGGGTTTCTTGCGGCCATCATCTATCGACCATTTTTTACCGTCATGAAAAGCTCGCCAGCCACTTGGCTTGCCCTCAATTTCACTTTGCACATATTGCTCTTTGGTCTTGCGACTATAACGCACAACAGTAGGATTACCGTCCGGATCAGCGACTGGCGCGTCCATCAGGAAGTGATACTTGGGGTCAATCTCGTCTTTGTGCGGCAGCAACTCTTTGACCAGGGGCGCGCGCGTTTCCCGATTTTTGGGGAACTGGCTGGCAGCGAGAAACAAACCAGAAGCACCATCGCGCAAGATATAGACGTCATCGACCTTCTCGCACTGCAGCTCAGGCATTTTGACCGGATCCATCTTGGGAGGAGCCGCTTCACCGCTCTTGAGCAGCTTGCGCGTATTCTTGCACTCGCTGTTAGTGCAACCAAAATACTTACCGAAGCGTCCTGTCTTCAGCTGCATTTCGCTGCCGCACTTGTCACACTCCAGAACCGGACCGTCATAGCCCTTGATCTTGAACTGACCTTGTTCGATTTCAAAGCCACTACAGTCGGGATTATTACCGCATACGTGTAGCTTGCGCTTCTCATCAACCAGGTAACTGTCCATGGCCGTACTGCAGATAGGGCATCTACGCTTGGCGCGCAAAACCCGAGACTCGCCCTCATCATCATCGGCAGCGACTTCGTTACCAGGCACCAGATTAATGGTTTCCTTGCAACGCTCCTTGGGCGGCAGCGCATAGCCTGAGCAACCCAGGAAAACACCGGTAGACGCAGTGCGAATCATCATTGGCCGACCGCATGCCTGACAGGCGATATCGGTCTGCGTGGGCTGATTGGCCCGCATACCCCGCTCGTCATCCGTGGACGAGGCTACTTTCAGCTTGGCACTGAAGTCCGCATAAAAATCATCCAACACCTGCTTCCAGACAACCTCACCCTGAGCGACGTCATCCAGCGACTCTTCCATGCGCGCAGTAAAGCCATAGTCCATCAGGTTCGGGAAACTCTCACCCAAACGCTCAGTGACAATATCGCCCATTTTTTCGGCGTAAAAACGTCGATTATTCAGCGTTACATAACCGCGATCCTGAATAGTCGAGATGATTGATGCATAAGTAGATGGGCGACCAATACCGCGCTTTTCCAGCTCTTTTACCAGACTGGCTTCAGCGTAGCGCGCTGGCGGCTTGGTAAAATGCTGCTTGGGCTCCAACGCCTGCAGAGCCAATACGTCGTCAACCTTGATATCAGGCAGCACCTCATCCTCGCCACCCTTACCTTGCGGTGGCAGTACCTTGGTGTAACCGTCAAACTTGAGAATACGGCCCTTGGCGCGCAACTCAAAATCACCTGCACCAACCTGAATGCTGGTGGAAAGATATTTGGCAGGCGTCATCTGGCAGGCGACAAACTGGCGCCAGATCAGCTCATACAGACGCTCGGCATCACGTTCCATGCCCTTGAGGTCAGCCTGCTTCAGCTTTACGTCGGAGGGGCGGATAGCCTCGTGGGCTTCCTGCGCACCTTCCTTGCTGCTATAGGAATTCGGCTTCTCTGGCAGGTAATCCTTGCCGAAGGTCTTTTCAATATAGCCGCGCGCCATGGTGACCGCATCAGCTGAAAGATTGGTCGAATCGGTACGCATGTAGGTGATGTAACCCGCTTCATAGAGCCGCTGGGCCATCATCATGGTTTTCTTCACGCTGAAGCTCAGGCGGGTACTGGCAGCCTGTTGCAGCGTGGAGGTAATAAAAGGTGCGTTGGGGCGAGAGCTGGTTGGCTTATCCTCACGCTTGAGAACGCGGTAGTCGGCTTTTTCAAGCAAAGCCAAGGCAGCATCAGCCTGCGCCTTTGCAGTCGGCCTGAAGGCCTCTCCAGCCTGCTTAACCACCTCGAAACGCACTGCTTCAGCCTTGGGCGTGTGTAGCTGAGCGTGAATCTCCCAGAACTCTTCCGGAATGAAGGCGCGAATCTCACGCTCCCGATCCGAGATGAGCTTTACGGCAACCGACTGCACCCGGCCTGCTGACAAGCCGCGGGCAATCTTCTGCCATAGCAACGGCGAAACCATATAGCCGACCACGCGATCGAGAAAACGACGCGCCTGCTGGGCATTAACACGGTTCAGATCCAGCTGACCTGGCTTGGCAAATGCCTCCTGAATCGCTTTCTTGGTGATCTCATTAAACACTACTCGCTTATAGCGACTTTCATCACCACCGATACTTTCCCGCAGGTGCCAGGCAATCGCCTCCCCCTCGCGGTCCAAATCCGTTGCGAGATAAACCGTGTCGGCGTCTTTGGCCAACCGGCGCAATTCGTCGACGACTTTTTCCTTGCCAGGCAAAATCTCGTAATGCGCCGCCCAACCATTGTCCGGGTCAACACCCATACGTTTGACTAGTTGCGCGCGCGCTTTGGCCTGTTTTTCCTGCTCGCTGGCGGGTGCGGCCTTACGGCCACCCTTGGGTTTGCTGTCGGTCTTGGCGCTGCCGCTAGTGGGCAGATCGCGAATATGACCGATGCTAGACTTCACAATGAAATCATTACCAAGATACTTGTTGATTGTCTTGGCTTTGGCCGGTGATTCCACAATGACCAGTGCTTTTCCCATAGGTAATCGTTTTCCTGACTCAAGCTGATTGAATGGCCCACTAAACTGCGCAGCACCATCAAAGAAAGGCTGTGGTAGCCACTCGGAGGGGCCAGAGCCTACACGTCTTCGCTGATAAAGGTAAAGCGCGGATATACTTTGCCGTCAACCTCTACCCTTTCTTCAAACATCGCCTGCGGCCGAACCCATAGGTCAAAATTGCCGTAAAGCGTGCGATATACAACCAACGACTCTTCGGTTTCAGAATGTGTCGCGAGACCAATAACCTCGTAATCCTTTCCTTTATAGTGCCGATAACGTCCGGGGCGCATAAACAAGTCCTCAATTCAGTTTAGCGGGTGTCTACACAGCCGCTCAGCCATAAAAAAGCCGAGGCACATGGCCTCGGCTATGGTCACACCCTGATCTTGTTAGACACGCTCAAAGACAGTGGTGATACCTTGGCCCAGACCAATACACATGGTCGAGATACCAATAGTGCCGTTATTCTGCTTCATAACATTCAGCAGGGTGCCGGAAATACGCGCACCGGAACAGCCGAAGGGGTGACCCAGGGCAATAGCGCCGCCGTGCAGGTTTACCTTCTGCTCCATCTGGTCAAGCAACTTCAGATCCTTCAGGACCGGCAGCGCCTGAGCAGCGAACGCTTCGTTAAGTTCAACGAAGTCAACGTCGCCAATGCTCATGCCCGCACGCTTAAGGGCTTTCTTGGTCGCAGGTACTGGACCGTAACCCATGATCGCCGGATCAACACCAGCAACCGCCATGGAGCGAATAACTGCCAGAGGCTCCAGGCCCAGGGCCTGTGCCCGCTCAGCCGACATCACGATCATGCAGGAGGCGCCGTCAGTAATCTGCGACGACGTACCTGCAGTGACGGTTCCGCCCTTGGGATTAAACGCCGGGCGCAGTGCAGCCAGGCTTTCCAGGGTGGTTTCCGGGCGAATGGTTTCGTCAGTCGTGAACACCTTCAGGAAGCCATTTTCATCATGGCCTTCCATCGGAATGATCTCGTCCTTGAAGTTACCTTCAACCGTTGCCTTGTGTGCCAGACGGTGCGAACGCTCACCGAAGGCATCCTGCTGCTCGCGGGTGATGCCGTGCATCTTGCCCAGCATTTCAGCTGTCAGGCCCATCATGCCGGAGGCCTTGGCAGCATACAGCGATAGCTCAGGATTTGGATCAACCCCGTGCATCATGCTGACGTGCCCCATGTGCTCAACACCACCTACGACGAACACATCACCGTTACCGGTCATGATTGCCTGCGCCGCAGTGTGCAGTGCGCTCATGGATGAGCCGCACAGACGGCTGACCGTCTGCGCTGCACTGGTGTGCGGGATCGGGGTCATCAGTGATGCCATGCGGGCAATGTTCCAGCCCTGCTCCAGGGTCTGGTTTACACAGCCCCAGATTACATCTTCAACTTCTGCCGGATCGATCTTCGGATTCCGCGCCAGCACACCGGTAATCAGGTTAGCTGACAGGGTTTCGGCACGCACGTTGCGGTACATACCACCCTTGGAACGGCCCATCGGGGTGCGGCCGAAGTCGACAATAACGACGTCTCTCGGATTCAGGCTCATAGATTTACTCTCGCTCTGTACGTTCCGCGGTTAACCGAAGAATTTCTGACCGGTCTTCGCCATTTCACGCAACTTTTCAGTTGGGGCATACATGGCGCCGAACTCGGCGTATTTATCCGCTATGGCCACAAACTCGGCCACACCAATGGTATCGATATAGCGCAGAGCGCCACCGCGGAAGGGCGGGAAGCCAATACCGTAGATCAGACCCATGTCCGCATCTGCTGCCGACTCGACGATGCCGTCTTCCAGGCAACGTACAGTCTCCAGGCACAGCGGAACCATCATGATCTCGAGAATTTCCTGATCGGTGAACTCGCGCTGTTCCAGCACCACCGGCTTGAGCAGCTCGTAGGCTTGCGGATCAACAACCTTCTTGGTCTTGCCTTTCTTGTCGAGCTCGTAGGCATAGAAGCCCTTGCCGGTCTTCTGACCCAGACGGTTGGCTTCATACATCACGTCGACCGCAGTCTTGGTGGTGTCAGCCATACGATCGGGATAACCCTCAGCCATGACATCACGGCCGTGGTGACCGGTATCCATGCCAACTACGTCCATCAGGTACGCGGGACCCATGGGCCAGCCGAATTTTTCCATGATCTTGTCAACGCGCTGGAAATCGGCACCCATATTGATCAGACGCGCGAAGCCGCCGAAATAAGGGAACAGAATGCGGTTGACCAGGAAGCCTGGGCAGTCATTGACCACAACCGGCGTCTTGCCCATTTTCTTGGCATAGGCAACGGTAGTAGCGATCGCCTTATCACTGGACTTCTCGCCACGAATAACCTCAACCAGCGGCATCATGTGTACCGGATTGAAGAAATGCATGCCGCAGAAGTTTTCAGGACGCTTGAGCGCCTGCGCGAGATAAGTGATGGAGATGGTAGAGGTATTGGATGCGATGATCGCGTCTTCGCGAACATACTCTTCTACCTCAGCCAGCACTGCATGCTTGACCTTTGGGTTCTCAACAACCGCTTCAACCACGATGTCGACTTCCTTGAAGTCGCCATAAGACATGGTTGGACGAATCGCGTTAAGCGCCTTGGCCATTTGCTCAGGCTTCATACGGCCCTTGGCCACACGCTTGCCGAGCAACTTCGAGGCTTCGTCCAGACCCAGCTGAATACCCTCTTCGCGGATATCCTTCATCAGGATGGGCGTGCCCTTAACAGCTGACTGGTAAGCAATACCGCCACCCATGATACCAGCACCCAAAACGGCGCCCAGCTTCACGTCATCAGCTTGCTTGTCGTACTGTTTGGCTTTGTGCTTCAGCGCCTGATCATTCAAGAACAGACCCACCAGGCTTGCAGCGACATCAGTCTTGGCCAGCTTGGCAAAACCGGCAGCTTCGATTTCCAGCGCTTTCTCACGGCCGTGGTTGGCCGCTTTCTGAATGGTCTTGATCGCTTCAACGGGCGCCGGATAGTTAGGACCCGCCTGACCAGCAACGAAACCCTTGGAGGTTTCGAACGCCATCATCTGCTCGATGGTGTTGAGCTTGATCTTTTCCAGTTTGGGCTGACGTTTGGCCTTATAGTCAAGCTCGCCGGACAAAGCACGCTTGATGATGTCCAGCGCGCCCTCCATCAGCTTGTCATCGGCAACAACCGCATCCACAGCACCCATTTTCAATGCTTTGTCAGCGCGCTGTTCAGCACCACCGCAAATCCACTCAATCGCGTTGTCTACGCCGATCAAGCGTGGCAGACGGACGGTGCCGCCGAAGCCGGGGTAGATACCCAATTTGACTTCTGGCAAGCCGATTTTGGCGCTGGCGGCCATAACGCGGAAATCCGCAGCCAGACACATTTCCAGACCACCACCCAGCGCCATGCCATTGATCGCAGCAACCGTTGGCACATTCAAGTCTTCAAACGCGTTGAAAATCTTGTTGGCCTCCAGGTTACCGGCGACCAGATCTTCTTCTGGCAACTTGAAGGTGTTAACGAACTCGGTGATGTCGGCGCCGACGATGAACACGCCCTTGCCACTGGTGACGATAACGCCCTTCACATCACTGTTGTTTTGAATGGCCTCGACTGCCGCTTGCAACTCGGACAGTGTGGCGCTGTTGAACTTGTTGACTGACTCGCCCTGCAGATCAAATCTGAGCTCGACGATGCCGTCTTCAAGACCTTGAACCGTGATGGCTTTACCTTCGTAAATCATCAACTGATCTCCACGCTATGAAAGCACATGAGAAACACCAGTCGCCTTCGCCAGCTTGGCGCCAGCGAACAACTGATGTCATGAACGATCCCGATAATCGGGGAAACGATGAATAAAAAATTCATACGGCCGTTTGATTCGGGTGCGCACACCTTCTGTCAAAAGCCCGCTCTTGTCAATCTGCCTGCCAATAGGCCGTATCGCGAAAAAGCCGCGAAACCAGTAACCGAGGAGTATTTTATACCTATAAAACAATAAGTTAATTGACGACACCGGCAAGCAACCAAGAATCACCAAAAAGATCAAATCAGGTACCGCAAACCCCTACTGTAGCAGGCGCCATGCACACCACAAACCACCAAGGCGCACTATAACGAATGAAAAAAAGACGGGACTTCGAAGCACTATGCCCAGCCCTGCAACAGCGCTATGCTCAGTCATGATGTTAAGCAAAACAGGCTGCACGCAAGGCGGCAACACTGCTAGTATCCGAAGAAAAAAGGAGAGATGCCGATGCTGTACTCACACGTGCTGGTGGCCGTGGATCTGATAGAAGAATGTCGCGAAGTGGCCGATCACGCAATGAAGCTTGCGAAGGCACTGGATGCCAAGCTGTCTCTGCTGCACGTGGTAGAACCACTGGCAATGGCCTATGGCGGAGACGTGCCGATGGACCTGTCCATGCTCCAGCAACAGCAATTTGAGCAAGCCAAGGAACGGATGCAGATGTTCGCTGCCGATTATGGATTACCAGATGATCGCCTACAGATAGCCTTCGGCCATCCGCGCCAAGAGATCCATCGCGTGACGGAAGAGCAGTCCTGCGACCTGATAGTAGTGGGTAGTCACGGACGCCACGGCCTGGCCCTGTTACTGGGCTCGACAGCCAACGATGTATTGCACGGCGCACCCTGCGATGTCATAGCCGTACGCCTGGGCAAAAAAAGCTAAAGCACGAGCCAGAAGCTTCAAGCTTCAAGCTTCAAGCTTCAAGCCACAGCCTAAGTCAGCCTGCGCGACACTTACACCTGAAAGTGTCGCGCAACCAGCCAATTTAAAGCTGAAACCCCAAGCCAACACCCACTGCTTGCCGCTTAACCCTGACGACTTAGCCGCCAGCTTGCTCTTCCAATTCCGCCCAACGCTCCATAGCCAGATCGAGCTCCTGCTGTTTCTGCTCGACCTCTGCCAACACCTTGGCAGTAGCGTCATGCGACTGCTGATAGAAAGCCGGATCGCTAATCTGCTGCTGCAGGGCCTCAAGCTTGCTTTCCAGCGTTTCCATAACTTCAGGCAGTGCATCCAGCTCACGCTGCAACTTGTAGCTCAACTTCACTTTGGGTTGCACTGACACTGGCGCAGCAGCTACTGGCGGCTCAGGGACTTCTGCAGCGGCCTCCGTCTGAGCATTGGCGTCCTCGCCCCACTCTGCCAATGTTTCGATGCGCCCGCCCTGACGTAGCCAATCGGCATAACCGCCGACGTACTCGCGTACCTTACCGCCACCTTCAAATACCAGGCTGCTGGTAACTACGTTATCAAGGAACACCCGGTCGTGGCTTACGATCAACACAGTACCGTCGAAACCGGCCAGAACCTCTTCCAACAGCTCCAGAGTCTCGACATCCAAGTCGTTAGTCGGCTCATCCAGCACCAGCATATTGGCCGGTTTACTGAACAGGCGCGCGAGCAGCAAGCGTGCGCGCTCACCACCGGACAAGGCCTTCACCGGCGTACGTGCGCGCTCCGGCGAGAACAGGAAGTCGCCCAGGTAGCTAATGACATGCCGACGATCGCCATTAATTTCAATAAAGTCGCGACCTTCAGAAATATTATCGATCACCGTCTTTTCCGGCTCCAACTGATCGCGCAGCTGATCGAAATAGGCCACTTCCAGCTTGGTGCCACTGTGGATCTTGCCGCTATCAGGCTGCAGCTTGCCGAGCAGCAGCTTGAGCAGGGTACTTTTGCCGCAACCGTTATTACCAATCAAACCGATACGGTCGCCACGAATAACGTTGACGGACAAATCGCGCACCAGAGGCGTGCGACCTGGCCACGCAAAATTGATGTGCTCAACCTCAATAACCCGCTTACCGGAGGAGTCTGCGGTTTCCAGTTGGAAACTCGCCTTACCCTGCCGCTCAATTCGCTGAGCGCGCTCATCGCGCATGGCCTTGAGCGCTCGCACACGACCCTCGTTACGGGTCCGCCGCGCCTTGATACCCTGGCGAATCCATACTTCCTCCTGCGCGAGCTTCTTATCAAACAACGCATTGGCGGTAGCTTCAGCGGCCAGCTGCTGCTCCTTGTGCTCAAGGAAACTACGGTAGTCGCCAACCCAGTCAATCAGCTGCCCACGATCCAGCTCAAGAATACGCGTAGCCAGCGCCTGCAGAAATTGACGGTCGTGAGTAATAAAGAGTACCGCGCCGCGAAAATCCAACAACACTTGCTCCAACCAGGCGATAGTATGAATATCCAGGTGGTTGGTAGGCTCATCCAACAGCAGCACGTCAGGTTCTGCCACCAGCGCCTGCGCCAGCAATACGCGACGACGCCAGCCCCCAGAGAGCTCCGACATGACCTTGTCCGCTGGCAAGCCCAGGCGCGTCAGGGTGGTCTCCACCAACTGGTCAAGACGCCAGCCGTCCTTGGCTTCCAGGCGCTCTTGCACCTTCTCTAGGCGCGCAAGCTCGGCATCACCCATATCGCCCGTAATCAGATGATGATACTCAGCGAGCAAATCTCCGACACCAGCCAGACCGGCCGCGACCACGTCATAGACCGTTTTATCGTCAGCCTTGGGTAGTTCCTGCGGCAACTGCCCAATTTTCAGACCCGGAGCAGCCCAGATTTCACCTTCATCAGCTGGCTGATCACCGTCGATCAGCCTGAACAGGCTCGACTTGCCCGCACCATTGCGGCCAATCAGGCACACCCGTTCACCTCGATCGAGCTGAAAGCTGACCTTGTCGAGTAGCGGATTGAGGCCGAAGGCCAAGGAGACATCGGTAAAGGAAAGAAGAGCCATAGCACACCTGTGATTGAATCAGACGGGCATTCTACCTGTAGCGGCGCCACTCTGTAACAAATGCCCATTAATTCGCAGCTGCCCCTTTTTCAACACGGGGCAAAAAGCTAAGCTGTGGACCCAGGTTCGCCGTACGCAGCGACCGCCTGCGAGCACCTAAAACTCACCCGGCTATTGTTGCCCTCCTGGCAGGATCACTATGTACCGCACCATCCGTTTTCGCACCGCTGTATTGCGTAGCCTCCTGGCTACCAGTCTGTTATTCATCAGCTTTTTCGCCGAAGCTGACAAGCTGGATACTCAGCGACTGCTGTATGACCAAGCCATGGACGCCATAGAGAAAGGCGATACCAGCCGCTACCGACAGCTCGAATCCGGCCTGCGTGACTACCCACTTTACGGCTACCTGGTCCTGGCCAAGCTCAACCAAGACTTCTCTAGTGCGTCAGACGAGCAAATCACCGTATTTTTGCGCACCTATGGCGACCTGCCATTCGCCAACCGCCTAAAAGCACGCTGGCTATACCGGCTGGCGGACCAGGGGAAGTGGTCGACCTTTGAGCAGAACTACACCACAGCGGATCAAAGCGCGGGACTTGAGTGTAAAGCCACCATGCGTCGCTGGGATCAAGGCCAAAGTGCGGCGGCGATGCAAGAAGCACAAGCTCTGTGGACAGTCGGCCGCTCACAACCCAATGCATGCGATCCGCTATTCGCTCGCTGGCAGCAAGCGGGAGGACGCACCGACGATGTTGTATGGCAGCGCATTCGCCTTGCCTTGCTCTATCGCCAGGACGGGCTGGCGCGCTACCTGACCAAGCTTATGTCCAGCAATAAGCAGCTGGCAGAACGCTTCGTTGAAACCGCCGCCAAACCCACAGCATTGCGCGACAGTAGCAATTATCGGATCAGTGCAAGCCAACCCGCAGACAAGTTGGCCGACATAGCAACGGTCGCCTTACGCCGCCTCGGTCGCGACAACAGCAGTGCTGCCTTTGACATCTGGCCGCTATACAAAGACCTGCCCTATAGCGAAGAAGACCGACTCGCCATCACCCGTGACATCGGCGTGCGCCTGGCGCGCAGAGTTCAACCTGCGGCGCTCGCCTTCATGGCGGCCAACGACCCGCAAATGAAAGACGACGACATCAGTGAGTGGCGCATTCGCCTGGCATTACGCACCAGCAACTGGGAGACAGCGCACGCACTGACTCAGCAGATGCCCGAATCCATGGGCAGCCAGAACCGCTGGCGGTATTGGAAGCTGCGTAGCGCCCAACTGGCCTCCAGCAATGCTGGCGAGCTGACCAACGAATACAAGGACCTGGCCGAGCAACGCGACTTTTATGGCTTCCTTGCAGCCGAGCGAAGCAACCAGCCCTACGCCCTTAACCACGTCAGCGCACCGGTTTCAGACCAGCTTCTGGAACGGGTCAAAGCGCTGCCAGCCACGCAGCGCGCCTACGAGTTTCTCGCCCGCGACGAACTCACCGAGGCCCGCCGCGAGTGGTATCACGCTGGTGACAACTTCAGTCGCGAAGAGCTGATGGCTCAGGCAAAACTGGCACGTGAGATGGGTTGGTATTTCCCTGCGATCCGTGGCATCAGCATTGCCGAATATTGGGATGACCTGGATATCCGCTTCCCGATGGCTTATCGCGAGCCCATTGTGCAGCAAGCTCAGGCCCGCCAGATCAACTCAAGCTGGGTCTATGCGATTACTCGTCAGGAGAGCGCCTTTATGGCCGATGCCCGCTCGCACGCAGGCGCCATGGGCCTGATGCAGCTCATGCCAGCAACAGCGCGCGAAACAGCTCGGCAATACGACATACCCTACGGCAGATCAACCGACGCATTGATACCTGAGCGCAACATTGCCATCGGGGCTGCGTACCTTTCTCGCCTGAGCGGTCAGTTCAATGGCAACCGTGTGCTCGCCTCGGCCGCCTACAACGCCGGCCCCGGCCGAGTACGCCAATGGACCCGCGGTATGGGCAACTTACCAGCTGACGTATGGGTAGAGGCTATCCCGTTCGACGAAACACGCAAATATGTGCAGAGCGTGCTGAGCTACGCCGTTATTTACGGTGAGAAGCTAGGCATCAAGCAAAGCGTGATGGACCAGCACGAGCGCTATCTGGAGTTTTAAGCCCTTAAGGCTCCAGCATCTGCAAACGGGCGCGCACGGTTTCTACCAGTTGATCAGGCTGGAATTTGGACAGGAAGCCGTCGCAACCCACCTTTTCAACCATTGCCTTATTGAAGTTACCCGATAGAGAAGTATGCAGCACCACATGAAGATCCTTGAGACGCGGGTCCTTGCGGATTTCGGCGGTGAGACGATAACCGTCCATCTCCGGCATTTCCGCATCGGTAATAACCATCAGTAAGCGCTCAGTCATATCATCACCAGCATCAGCCCAAGCCTGCAGCATACGCAGTGCTTTGAGGCCGTCGGTGGCAACATGCATATTGAGATGAAGCTGAGCCAAAGTGGCTCGCAACTGATTGATACCTGTAGGTGAGTCGTCAACCAGCAACACCTCACGACCATGCGCCTTGGTGAGCAGCGGGTCTTCCAGCAACTCCTCACTGACGCGGGTATTAAACGGCACAATCTCCGCCAGTACTTTTTCTACGTCGATAATTTCAACCAGACGCATATTCTCCAGCCGCGTGATCGCCGTCAGGTAATGCGCGCGACCGGCACCCTTTGGCGGCGGCTGAACAGTGTCCCAGTTCAGATTCATGATGCGATCAACGCTGCCAACCAAAAAGGCCTGCACGGACAGGTTGTACTCGGTGACGATAATAGTGCTGTCGGACTTCGCGGGAATGGGTTGCAGGCCAATGGCCCCAGCCAGATCAATAACCGGGATGGTTTGTCCGCGTAAATGGATAACCCCAACAACATGGGGATGCCGCTGCGGCATCTGTGTTAACGCCGGCAGGGTCAACACTTCACGAATTTTAAAAACGTTCAGCGCAAACAGTTGGGGGCCCGATAGTTGAAACAACAAGATTTCAAGCCGGTTTTCGCCAACCAAGCGGGTACGCGAATCGACGGTATCAAGAACCCCAGCCATAACTTTTGCCTCGCAACATTCATCAGCAGATAGCAAGCCGCCATCTCTTTCCCTGCAGTATAGCCGCAGTTACCCGTTACGAGACAAGGCTATCACTTAATAGTAGGCATGTTCCGTAACGGTGTGATCCGTAGAGTCACGCACACCGGTCAATTCAGGAATACGCGCTACCAGGGTCTTCTCAATACCTTCTTTGAGGGTGACATCAACCATGCCACACCCCTGACAACCGCCACCGAACTGCAAAACAGCTATGCCACCCTCGACCACGTCGAGCAATTTCACATCCCCACCATGACTCGCCAAACCGGGGTTGATCTCGGTCTGCAGCAGGTAATTGATACGTTCATTCAGCGGACTGTCTTCGTTAACCATAGGTACCTTGGCGTTAGGTGCCTTGATCGTCAGCTGCCCACCCATGCGATCGGTCGCAAAATCTACCAGCGCCTCTTCAAGAAAGGGCTCGCTGACCGCATCAACCCATACGTTAAAAGGCTCAAGAGGGATAACGCGGTCTTCCGGCTTTTCTTCACCGGGCTTGCAGTATGCGATGCAGGTTTCGGCATAGGGCGTTCCCGGCTGGGTAATGAACACCCGAATACCGACACCGTCCGTATCCTGCTTTGACAACAGGTCAGCCAGATAGTCCTGCGCGGATTGGGTGAGAATAATGCCTGCCATGAAATGCCTCTTACTCATATGACTTGGACAGCCATTGTAAGGCAAGCCCGCCCACGAATAAAGTCCCACCTTTTTACTTGGTTATTATCGGCACCCTCAGCACCCTCACTTTTACTATGCAATCGAGACAATTCAGAGTTTTTGACGCGCGTGCTATCATAGCCGGCTTTTCGGCGTGTAACTTTGGAGTACCCATGTCTGACCGTACCGCTCGCTTGACCGCTCTTCATCAGGCTCTGCAACAGCGCATTTTGATCCTCGACGGCGGTATGGGTACCATGATTCAGGCCTACCAGCTTGAGGAAAGCGATTTTCGCGGCGAGCGTTTTGCCGACTGGCCCAGCGACCTCAAAGGTAATAACGATCTCCTGGTGCTCACTCGCCCTGATGCCATTGGCGCCATGGAAAAGGCGTATCTGGATGCTGGCGCCGACATTATCGAGACCAATACCTTTAACTCCACTCGCGTTTCTCAGGCCGACTACGGCATGCAGGAACTATCCTACGAGTTGAACCTTGAAGGCGCCCGCCTCGCTCGCCGTGTGTGCGATGAAAAGACACTGGAAACCCCTGACCGCCCGCGCTTCGTCGCCGGCGTACTCGGCCCGACCAGCCGTACCTGCTCGATCTCACCGGACGTAAACAACCCGGGCTATCGCAATATCAGCTTTGATCAACTGGTTGAAAACTATGTTGAGTCAACTCGTGGCCTGATCGAAGGCGGCGCAGATCTGATCTTGATCGAAACTATCTTCGATACGCTCAATGCCAAGGCCGCTATCTTTGCCGTGCAACAGGTATTTGAAGACGTCGGCGTAGAACTGCCAATCATGATTTCCGGCACCATCACTGACGCCTCCGGCCGGACGCTCTCTGGCCAGACCACCGAGGCCTTCTGGAACTCAGTCAGTCACGCCAAGCCTATCTCTGTCGGTCTCAACTGCGCACTCGGCGCGAAGGACTTGCGTCCCTACCTGGAAGAGCTATCCAACAAGGCCGGCACTTATACCTCGGCTCACCCCAATGCCGGCTTGCCAAATGAATTTGGCGAGTACGATGAGACGCCAGAAGAAATGGCCGTAGTGGTCGAGGAGTTTGCCGCCGCCGGTTTTCTAAACATCGTTGGTGGCTGCTGCGGCACCACGCCTGGGCACATTCAGGCAATCGCCGAAGCCGTCGCCAAATACCCGCCACGCGCCATTCCCGACATTCCCAAAGCATGCCGCCTGTCTGGTCTAGAGCCATTCACCATTGACCGCAGCTCACTCTTCGTCAATGTCGGCGAGCGCACCAATATTACTGGCTCTGCACGTTTCGCCCGGTTAATCCGCGAAGATAACTACACCGAGGCACTGGAGGTCGCGCTGCAGCAAGTCGAAGCCGGCGCCCAGATCATCGACATCAACATGGACGAGGGCATGCTCGACTCCAAGTTGGCCATGGTCACTTTCCTCAATCTGATCGCTGGCGAGCCTGACATCTCTCGCGTACCCATCATGATTGACTCGTCAAAGTGGGAGGTCATCGAAGCAGGCCTGAAGTGCATCCAGGGTAAAGGCATCGTCAACTCGATTTCCATGAAGGAAGGCGTTGATGCGTTCAAGGCACAGGCTCATCTGTGCAAGCGCTATGGTGCTGCTGTGGTAGTGATGGCCTTTGATGAAAAGGGCCAAGCCGATACCGAAGCGCGCAAGAAGGAAATTTGTCAGCGCTCCTATGACATTCTGGTCAACGAAGTCGGCTTTCCGCCAGAAGACATCATCTTTGACCCCAACATCTTCGCGATTGCTACCGGTATTGAAGAGCACAACAACTATGCCGTTGATTTCATCAATGCCTGTGCCTATATCCGGGACAACCTGCCCCATGCACTGACGTCCGGCGGCGTTTCCAACGTCTCCTTTTCCTTCCGTGGCAACAACCCGGTGCGTGAAGCCATACACTCGGTCTTTTTGTTCCACGCAATCAAGAACGGGCTGTCGATGGGCATCGTCAATGCCGGTCAGCTGGAAATCTATGATCAGATTCCAGCCGAACTGCGCGACTGCGTTGAGGATGTAGTACTCAACCGGACCGACAACGGCACCGAAGCCCTGCTGGAGATCGCCGATAAGTACAAAGGCGACGGCAGCGTTAAAGAAGCGGAAACCGAGGAATGGCGTAACTGGGAAGTCAACGCTCGCCTTTCGCACTCGCTGGTCAAGGGCATTACCGCATGGATCGTTGAGGATACCGAAGAAGCCCGCCAACAAAGCAAGCGCCCGATCGAGGTAATCGAAGGCCCGCTGATGGCTGGCATGAACGTGGTCGGCGACCTGTTTGGCTCCGGCAAGATGTTCCTGCCACAAGTGGTCAAGTCTGCCCGCGTCATGAAACAGGCGGTTGCTCACCTGATCCCCTTCATTGAAAAGGAAAAGGGCGATACGCCGGAAGCCAAAGGTAAAATCCTGATGGCCACGGTCAAGGGCGACGTCCATGACATCGGCAAAAACATTGTCGGCGTAGTGCTGGGCTGTAACGGCTACGACATTGTTGACCTGGGCGTGATGGTACCGGCGGACAAGATCCTGCAAACGGCCATCGACGAGAAATGCGACATCATCGGCCTGTCCGGCCTGATCACCCCATCATTGGACGAGATGGTACATGTCGCCCGCGAAATGCAACGGCGAGACTTTTATCTACCGCTGATGATTGGCGGCGCCACCACCTCCAAAGCCCACACTGCGGTCAAGATTGAGCCGAAATACCAGAATGATGCCGTGATTTATGTCACAGACGCCTCACGCGCAGTCGGCGTTGCGACCACATTGCTGTCCAAAGAACTCAAGCCGAACTACATCAAGCAGATTCGTGAAGACTACGCCGTGGTGCGCGAGCGCACAGCCAACCGCAGCGCACGCACCAACTATCTGAGCTATGCGCAGGCAGTCGAGCAGGCTCCAAAACTGGACTGGCAAAGCTACCAGCCGCCTGCGCCGCAGGTAAAAGGAGTGCAGGTACTCGACAAGATCGATCTCAACGTATTGGCAGAGTACATCGACTGGACGCCCTTCTTCATATCCTGGGATCTGGCTGGCAAATACCCGCGCATTCTTGACGACGAGATTGTCGGCGAAGCTGCGCGATCCCTGTTCGCCGACGCCCAGGCCATGCTCAAGCAACTTATCGACAACCAATCCATCACCGCCCGCGCAGTGTTTGGCTTCTGGCCAGCCAATCAGGTCAATCATGATGACATTGAGCTCTACGATGACGCTGGCGAGCCAATGGCAACACTGCATCATTTGCGTCAGCAAACTATCAAGCCAGACGCTAAGCCCAACTTTTCACTAGCTGATTTTGTCGCCCCTAAAGACAGTGGCAAAACCGACTACGTGGGCGGCTTTATTACCACCGCCGGGATCGGCGCAGAAGAAGTCGCCAAGGCTTATCAGGACAAGGGTGACGACTACAACTCGATTATGGTCAAAGCACTGGCTGACCGTCTGGCGGAAGCTTGTGCTGAATGGTTGCATCAGGAAGTACGCCGCAAACACTGGGGCTATGCCCCTGACGAGGCGCTGCAAAATAACGACCTGATCCGTGAGAAATATCAAGGCATACGCCCTGCTCCCGGCTACCCAGCCTGTCCCGACCACACCGAAAAAGCGACGCTATTCAAGCTGCTCGACCCGCAGGGCGAGTCCGGCGTGACGCTTACCGAGCACTTTGCCATGTTCCCAGCAGCGGCAGTCAGCGGCTGGTACTTCGCACACCCGCAAAGCCAGTACTTCGCTGTGGGCAAAATTACGCGCGACCAGGTTGAGTCATACGCCGCTCGCAAGGGCGATAGTCAAGAAACAGTTGAACGCTGGCTGGCACCCAATCTCAGCTACGACACCTAATCAATGGCACTGCTTCCAGATGCGAGCCGCCTAAAAAGTATCGGCATCCTCGGCTTGCCCATTATGGGCGGGATGCTCAGCCAAAGTGTTTTAAATCTGGTTGACGCCGCCATGGTGGGCAGTCTGGGCAGTCAGGCGCTCGCCGGTGTCGGGCTTGGCAGCTATGCCAACTTTATGGCCGTCGCTTTGGTCATGGGCCTGGGTGCCGGGGTGCAAGCGATGGTCGCCAGGCGCAAAGGCGAAGGCAGTACCGACCTGATCGCCGGTCCGCTGAACGAAGGCCTGTTGATCGCGTTGCTCATTGCCCTGCCGCTCACCCTGCTGTGCTGGACCCAAGCTGGTAACATCATCCACCTCCTGGCGGATGATCCCGCCGTTATTGGCATTGGCGCCAGCTACTTCCAATGGCGCACCCTCGCCATCGTTGCCGTCGGATTCAATTTTGCCTTTCGCGGTTACTGGAACGGCATACATCGCTCCGGCATGTACCTGCAGATTTTGATCGTCATGCACCTGGCAAACGTATTCATTAGCTACGGGCTAATCTTTGGTCGCTTCGGCATGCCTGAATTGGGTGCAGAGGGCTCAGGACTAGGCACTGCAATCGCCATGCTATTCGGCGCAGCGCTCTATTTCCTGGTGACCTGGCACGCAGGTCGAGAGCACGGTTTTCTCCGTGCCCGCCCCCGCTGGAAGGGCATCAGCGCCATGCTGAGATTGGCCACACCAAACTCCTTACAGCAGTTCTTCTTTGCCTCAGGCATCACCATGCTGTTCTGGATTATTGCGCAGATTGGCACCGACGAGCTCGCAGTAGCTCATGTATTGATTAACCTGGCACTGTTTCTGATACTGCCCGGCGTCGGTCTGGGCATGGCCGCCACCACATTGGTCAGCCATAGCCTCGGCGCACGCAAACCAGACGACGCCTACCGCTGGGGCTGGGATGTGGTGCGGGTCGCCATAGTGTCACTGTTCCTGATGGGCATACCCTTCTGGCTCGCGCCGCATCTGGTCCTGAGTATTTTCACTCAGGATCCGCAACTGATTGCACTGGGCGAGTGGCCACTGCGCATCACCGGCATTGGCATGAGCCTGGATGCCACAGCCCTTGTATTAACTCAGGCTCTACTCGGCGCTGGCGCAAGTCGTACGGTGATGAGCGTTAACCTGGGCAGTCAGTGGCTGCTGTTCTTGCCTTGCGCCTACGTTATTGGCCCGCTGCTGGGCGGTGGCCTGCTGGCTGCCTGGTTGCTGCAGACGTTATATCGCTGCATGACCTCAATCATCTTTGCCATCATGTGGCGCCGACGTGGCTGGGTAAACATTAGAGTCTAGCGCCAACACCTCCCTTACCCTTGGACCAACCGCTGCTTAGCAACTACGCTGCAAGTCACAAGCAACTGATAACAAGGGCAGACAATAATGAGCGAAAAACAAGAACAGCAAAGCCCCAGCCCGATGCGCTTTCGTGACACCTTGATGAGCGTATTAGCCGCAGCATTGGGCGTACAGAGCAATAAAGCTCGCGAGCGCGATTTCAGCCAAGGCAAGCCCAGCCACTTCATCATGCTGGGCCTAGGCTTTACCGCACTCTTTGTACTGATTGTGCTCGGCGTGGTTAAGCTGGTTTTGAAGCTATCAGGAGTAAACTGATCGCCACAAGGAATGCTACTGACCACTCACCCAAAATACCGCTACCGCAACAGCCAGAAAAATCAGCGTGATGGCCGCAAAAGCGTCCAGTCGACTGTCCTGCTGAGTCTCACTTTGCACGTCATGCTCGGTCATGGAATTGATATCCTCTATTATTATTTTGTCTACCCCAACATAGCGGGTAACCTCAGTTAAGACCATTACCGCAGGCGCCACAAGCAGTGCGTTGCATGTGCAAAAACAATCTAAAGATATAGATAAACATTCCTTTTGTGCATATTCAAAAACTGCTATTGTCTGCCCGCCCTAGCCTGATGGGACACAACTAGTTAAGGGGCCAACAGCGCTCCAAGCACAGGTTTCTGCATGTATATCTACGACGAATATGATCAGCAACTCGTTGAGGACCGCGTAAAGCAGTTCCGCGGCCAGACGCAACGCTATTTGGCTGGCGAGTTAAGCGAAAACGAATTTCTGCCACTGCGCTTGCAGAACGGCTTATATGTACAGCGCTACGCGCCTATGCTGCGCGTTGCCATTCCCTATGGCCACATCTCTGCCAAGCAGATGCGCAAACTGGCCTTTATTGCCCGCCAGTATGACAAAGGCTACGCCCACTTCAGCACGCGCCAGAACGTTCAGTTCAACTGGCCTGCACTCGAAGATGTGCCCGACATTCTGGCGCACCTGGCTGAAGTCCAGATGCACGCCATTCAAACCAGCGGCAACTGCATTCGCAACACTACGACTGATCAGTTTGCCGGCGTTGCTGCCGACGAACTGGTAGATCCGCGCCCGTGGTGCGAGATCATTCGCCAGTGGTCTACCTTTCATCCCGAGTTCGCCTTCCTGCCACGCAAGTTCAAGATCGCCGTCAATGGCGCAGAGCATGATCGTGCAGCCATCGGCGTGCATGACATCGGCTTGAACGTGATCAAGAACGAAGCCGGCGATATCGGTTTCCGCGTACTGGTTGGCGGTGGCTTGGGCCGCACGCCCATCGTCGGCTCGCAGATTTGCGACTTTCTGCCCTGGCAGCACCTATTGACCTATCTTGATGCCATCCTGCGTGTGTATAACCGCTATGGCCGTCGAGACAACAAGTACAAGGCGCGTATCAAGATTCTGGTCAAAGCGCTGACGCCTGCGGTATTTGCGGAAAAGGTGAATGCCGAGTGGGCGCATACGAAAGACAATGAAACCACCTTGACCGAGCAGGAAGTTCAGCGCGTTGCCAAGCACTTTACGGCACCGGACTACCAGCAGTTTAGCGGCGACGACGCGGACTACCTGGCCAAGCGTGATAGCGAGAAAGGCTTCAACAACTGGGCCATGCGCAACCTGCAGGCACATAAAGTGCCTGGTTACGCTGCCGTCACATTGTCCTTGAAGCCAACCGCCGTGGCGCCAGGTGATGCAACAGACAAGCAGATGGAAGCCGCAGCAGACCTGGCGGAGCGTTACAGCTTTGCCGAACTGCGCGTAACCCACCAGCAGAATCTGGTACTCGCCGATGTGCGTCAAAGTGACCTGTATGCCTTGTGGCAAGAGTGCAAGGAAATGGGCTTTGCGACGCCAAACGTTGGCCTGTTGACGGATATCATCTGCTGCCCCGGTGGTGACTTCTGCGCCTTGGCCAACGCCAAGTCGATCCCCATTGCCGAAGCCATACAGCGCACCTTCGATGATCTTGACTACCTGCACGACATCGGCGACCTCGACCTGAACATCTCTGGCTGCATGAACGCCTGCGGCCACCACCACGTCGGCCACATTGGTGTGCTGGGTGTAGATAAAAAAGGTCAGGAGTTTTATCAGGTATCGCTGGGCGGCAACAGCGGCCGCGATGCGTCCATCGGACAGATTCTCGGGCCATCTTTCGCCGCAGATGAAATGCCGAAGGTCGTCAGCAAGGTGATCGACGTTTACGTCGAAAACCGTACCCCCGAAGAACTGTTCCTCGATACCTTCCAACGTATCGGCATGGCACCTTTCAAGGAGCGCGTTTATGCAGCGGCTAATTAAGAACGGCGAGATCATCGACGAGACCTGGCACCTACTGGACAAAGACGCCACCCTTGACGGCTTGTCTAATAGTGACGACCTTATAGTGCCATTGGGTTTGTGGCTCGAACACGCGCACGCCCTCAAGGCTCGTGATGGCGGACTGGGGGTCTGGCTGGATAGCGATGAACAGGTCGAAGCAATTGCCGAGGATTTGCAGTATTTCCAGGTCGTGGCCCTCAACTTCCCCGTCTTCAGTGATGGCCGCAGCTACTCCAACGCGCGTCTGTTGCGAGATCGCTACCAGTACCCAGGCGAAGTTCGAGCCATCGGTGATGTACTGCGTGACCAGCTCTTCTTCATGCGGCGCTGCGGTTTCGACGCCTTTGCATTGCGCGCCGACCGTAACCCGGAAGAAGCACTGGAAAGCTTCAACGACTTTTCCAATACCTACCAGAGCGCCACCGATCAGCCGCTACCGCTGTTTCGACGCCGCGCCTGATCTGCCGGGCCGGGATCCTTCCCGGCCCGGTCTTTTCAGTTTAGCCAACCCACACTGCCCCCCTGATTCCTGACTAACTGGCTTGCTGACGTCCACTTGCCTCTCGCGCCCGATGTCATCCCCTTCCCGGCAGCCCTGCGTCTATTCCACAAGACTTGAAGCATGATCGATTTGGCATTCCCTGTAGCCAACTACTCCATAGGCTTACAATGCCTCAACCGATTGGCTAGTATCCCCACGCACTAACTTACTCACTCTGCATTTCGTTTACCGCAAAGGACAAAGAGCATGTCCCACTCCACGATTCCTGGCGTCGAGTTCATCGACAACACCAACCAACGCACGCCCTGTGTTCTTGTCCTCGATGCTTCAGGTTCGATGGCTGGTGAGCCCCTCGCACAGCTCAACGCGGGCCTGGAAGTCTTTGCCGATGAATTGAAAAATGACGAGCTAGCAGCGCTGCGCGTCCAGGTAATGGTGATTGCCGTCGGCGGCCATGAAGACGTGCTGATTCTGCAGCCCTGGACTGATGCTATCGATTTTCAGCCACCTAGCATCCAGGCCAGCGGCATGACCCCACTTGGCCAGGGCATGGATGTCGCATTGGACGAAGTACGCAGCCAAAAAGCCGTGTACGACGCGAACGGCATATCAAGCACCCGCCCTTGGGTGATCATGATATCCGATGGCTCCCCTAACGATTTTGGCTGGGAAGAAGCTGCGTCCCGCTGCCGCCAGGAAGAAGCAGACAAACGCGTGGTCGTTTTCCCGATTGGAACAGAGGGCGCGAATTTTGATGCCCTCGGACAGTTTTCCAACAAGACCCCGAAGAAACTCAAGGGCCTGCAATTTCGCGAGCTATTCATCTGGCTGAGCCGCAGCATGTCGACCGTTTCTGCTAGCGTTCCGGGCGATAAAGTGCGCTTACCCGACACTGACTCCTGGGCAGCTGTAGAGATCTGATCATGCGATTTCAATCGGTCGGTGCATGCGCTACCGGCACCTCGCACACTGAACGCGAGCAACCCTGCCAGGACGCGTTTGAGATAGTAGACCGGGTTCATGGCTCTGTAGCCTGCGTTTGCGACGGTGCCGGCTCTGCAGCGAAATCCGAGATAGGTGCGCGCACCCTCGCCCGCCAGGTAGCGCAGCAACTGTCTCGTAACATTGAGGGTCTGGTAAGCGATCCAACTGCCCAGGCGCAGGTTGAAGACGCCATTCAAATAGCCAGAAACAAACTCAGCAGTGAGGGTGAGTTGGCTGACTACCATGCCACCTTATGCGGTGTTGTCCTGACAGCACATGGCACTCTGGTTTTTCATCTGGGGGACGGACTTATCTTTGGTATCAATCCCGATGACTGGAGCGATTATCTGGTAAGCGAGCCTGAAAACGGCGCCTTCGTAGAAACCACCTATTTCTTTACTCTGCCCGGCTGGCGCCAGCACCTGCGCGTTTTCTGTGCCCCTGCACAGTATCGTTCCTGGTTTCTGATGAGCGACGGCGCGGCCAGCTTTGCCGCCAAGAATAGTCCTTGGCGGCCCGAACTCAATTTTCTGCAGCCAATACACAACTATCTGCGCACCACCTATCAGACTCAGGCTGAAGAAGCCCTGCTAGGCACTTTGAACGATCCGCGCAGCCATCGCATCACCACTGACGACAAGACCCTGGTGTGGTTGCACCGTGCCCCATAAGGGACGCTTCACCCTCGAATTTGTCGATGGCCGAACACAATCGCTAAACCTCTCCGGCAAAGCGCTTAATCGCGGCGCTGCGGGCGTCATCTACCGCGCGCCGGACGGCAAGACCGCCCTCAAGTTTTATCACGAGCAGAAAAAAGACCAGACTCGCCGGAACAAGGTCTGGCAGATGATTCAGCACCCGCCAGAGGATGCCCACAGCGAGCATTTTGCCTGGCCCACGGCGCTGATATTGAACTCACGCGGCACATTCGCCGGCCTTGCCATGCCGCTCTTGCCGATCGCCAGCTACGTATCACTGGACCTGGTGCTCAGCGCGCGCGGCCGCAAAATGCAGTCGCTGCCCGAAGCCAGCGCCTGGCGGCTGGACGTCGCGATCAATCTAGCCAAACGGGTTGCCGAGCTGCATGCCAGGGGGCATTGCATCATCGATCTCAAACCGGCCAATCTACTGGTGCACCGGCGCAGCGCAGATGTCGCAGTAGTCGATTGCGATGGTTTCGCGATTAAAGGGGATACCCACTACTTTCCAGCCAACCAATTTACCGCGGGCTTTATCGCCCCCGAAGCCTTTCGCTCCCGCAAGACGCCGCAAGAGCTGCGCGAACCCCAGGATGCTTTTGCGCTGGCGGTCATAGTGTTCAGCCTGCTCAACGGCGGTTTGCACCCCTACCAGGGCGTGCCTAAGCGCAACCGCGATATCCCCAGTGACAATCAGAATCGAATCGCCGGCGGTTTTTATCCCTATGGCCTGAAATCTCACACGGATCTGGCACCTTCGCCTTGGAGCATCCATCAGGACCTGCCGCGCATTCTGCGCGAAACCTTTGATCGCAGCTTCAGCGAGGGCAAGCGCCCTTCGGCTCACGACTGGGCAGCGCTTTTGCAGGAGGCTAAAACAAGGCTGAAACGCTGCACGCAAGACGAACAGCACAGCTATTGGGGCTCCCAATGCCCACACTGCGCAAGGGGCAAAACTCGGGTAAAAGTCGCTACACCACCACGTAAAAGAACGCGCTCAAATCGAGCCAGGCCCCGCCCCGTCGCGCCGCCAGTCACACCTGCCATAACGCAGCGGCCACCCAGACCGGCTGCAACTCCCGGCTTTGCTGGCGCCGGAACCTGGATATTTATCACCATAGTAGGCGCTCTGTTGATCGCCCTCTTGGCGCACGACAATAGCTCAAGTAAATCCAGTTACTCCCCAGCCTTTACCGCGCCTCCCGAACCCGCACCCGTTGATCCTCGATCCCTGGCATGGAAAGCCCTTGCACCAGAATCAAACCCTATCCATATCGCCCGCGTTTCCGCACCGTACGCCGAGGGCCCGGGCGCCCGATATGCCAGAAGCGGGCCTGAAATAGAGCTTGAGCCAATTCCCTTTTACCACTTTGGTGCTTTCGAACAGCCTGAATCAGTTGCGGTGCTTACCGGCAACCCGCGCAATTCGGATTTTTTAGGTCTGGCTGAGACTCAGGTAAACTTGGCAAGTTTTGACGCCACTGACTCCAGGCTAGCCCAACACGCAACCTATACATCACTTTCTGCAGCTTATGGCCTGAGCTTCTGGCAGGCGGATCCACGCAAGGGCCGCGAGGGTATTTATTTACCGCAGTGCGGGCCTAGAAACTGTGATCTGCTACAGCGTCTTTCACCCACAGACGCCTCGGTTAACTATGAACTGCCTGAATGGCAAAGCATGAGTGCATTTGAGGGTTTCCCTCCCTGGCGTTACCAATTGAGCCCAAAGGGTGACTTCATGGTCCTCGCCAGCGCCAGTCAGATTGCTGTGTATGGGGTCGATCAACCGAGTAGCCCGATCGCCCTCCTCGACTTGCCTGACACCTACGCCGAATTCGTCATCGACTCTTTGTCCGTGGGTGCAGAGGCCGGCACAATAATGGTCGGCCTATCCAAACAAAAACGCTTTGGCGTCGACTTTGAAGCCGTGCTACTGGAGCTTACCCGCAACGGCAGCGAATTTGATCTGGATGAAAGCTTCGCGGAAAGGGCGCGGGCAGCCGGTACCGAATTACTAGGCTCCTATCAGACACTTAGCCTCGATGGGCAAACCTTAGCGGTCAGTGAATATCAGCAACCTGAAAATAACAGTACCGATTACAGCTGGCTGAACCAAAAAGTCACGGTTGCCCTCGGATACCCAGCCATCAGCGTCTGGAAGCGTGACGACCAAGGACAGTGGCAACTAAGACAACGCATTGAGTGGCAAGGACGCAAAGGCAGCCGCAAGATAAAGATCAGGCGCCCTAAACAGATGGAGTTACTCAACGGCTTGGGTATGGCGCTGATCGGCAGAAAAATCAGGGCCGAAGGTCAGGTTCACCAGGAACTGCAGTTGAGTCCTGACGGCACCCGGTTGCTCACTGGTCTGGAAGCATACGAGTACCAGGGCTGGTTATACAGCAGCAGTTATCTCTTCGATATTACCGGAGACTCTCCCGAAGTGCTGACGCGCCTGACCTCGGCCACTCAGACCTTTAGGACAAGCCTGAAAGCAGCCTATCCGAGTATTCGCATGTCGACCAACGGCAAATACGCGGTCATGGGATGGTTTAAATACTACGACAACGCCAAAATGCTGGAGCAATCCGTGGACATACGGGTTTTTGCAATCCTCCAGGCAGAATCTGCGATAGAGACTGACAACGCCGCATCGCAACCTTTCACAACGACGCCTTGAGTATCTGACCAAAGCAGCGCGCAGACTTGCGCAGGATAGCAAAGCGCGACTGACTGATAAGATGAGCCGAGCAAACCTAAAAAACCCGCCTAAGCGGGTTTTTTATGTGCCAGCGACAGAGTAACAGTCAAGTCAGATTGACCAGCGTCCTGCCAACCATTTTGCCGCCCAGAATGCGTTCAATCTCGGCTGGCAACTCAGCCAGCGTAATCTCGCTGACCAGCTGGCTCAAATCCAGCTTCCACTGTACCGAAAGTCGATCCCACATGGACGCTTTAACCACCAACGGCTGCTCGACCGAGTCGATCCCCAGCAGGTTTACGTTGCGCAAGATGAAAGGAAAGACGCTGCCCTGAAACTGGCCACCGGCAGTCAACCCACAGCAAGCGACACTGCCACCGTAGCGGAGCGACTTGACCACGTTAAACAGAATCTCACCGCCGACGGTGTCTACCGCACCAGCCCATTGCTCCTTCAGCATCGGCTTTTCCTTGCCGGCTTCCAATGTAGTGCGATCAACAATGTGCTTGGCGCCAAGCTGGGTCAGAAAGTCGGCTTTCAGCGATTTACCGGTCGCAGCTGCCACCTCATAGCCAAGGCTGGCAAGCAATGCGACCGCGATACTACCAACGCCTCCAGTAGCGCCTGTGACCAGCACAGGGCCCTGATCGGGGCTAAGCCCCGCCTGCTCCAATTTATCGACACAGAGTGCGGCTGTGAGGCCTGCTGTACCGAGTATCATGCTTTCGCGCAGCGATAGCCCCTCGGGCCGCTTCAATACCCAGGCAGCGGGCACACGAATATATTGCCCAAAACCGCCCGCCGTATTCATACCCAGGTCGTAACCGGTCAGGATGACCTCGTCACCGGCGCTCAGCTCCGCGACTGAACTGGCCTCTACGACACCTGCCGCGTCAATACCGGGGGTATGCGGGAAGTTGCGTGAAACGCCCTTATTGCCCGACGCTGAAAGTGCATCTTTGTAATTAAGTGACGAGTAATGCACTCGGATCAGCACCTCGCCTTCGGGCAAATCATCAATGTGGCGATCCGTCACCGAAGAAACATAGTTGCCAGCCTCTTCGCTGACGACCAGGGCTTTGAATTCGGACATAATCGGCTCCTACCAGAATCGTTGATTGTTTAAACGCGAAACCCAGGTCAGCAGTAGCTTGTCAGCCGCCTTCGCCATACCGCCGGACAGCCGATCTTGCAGACGCTTACGCTGCTCGTAATTGAGCTCGAATACATCGGCTTCACTAACGCGCTCGCTTAAGTACTGATCGCTGGTTTTAACTTCATCTGCCAGCTTATGGTCCAACGCCTCGGTACCAAACCAAACCTCACCCGTGGCTACCGCCTCAATATCCAGAGATGGGCGATAGCGAGAAACAAAGCGTTTGAACAGTTGATGGATATTTTCCAGATCCTCCTGAAACTTTTCCCTTGCCTTGTCGTTGTTCTCACCAAACACAGTCAATGTGCGCTTGTATTCGCCAGCGGTAAGCATCTCGAAATCAACATCGTGCTTTTTCAACAGTCGATTAAAGTTGGGCAATTGCGCTACGACCCCAATCGACCCCAACATCGCAAACGGCGCTACCAGTATCCGGTCGGCAATACAGGCCATCATGTAACCACCACTGGCTGCAACCTTGTCTACCGCGATCGTCAGCGGGATACCCGCGTCCCGAATACGCACCAACTGTGAGGCGGCAAGACCATACGCGTGAACCATGCCGCCGCCGCTTTCCAGGCGCACCAGGATTTCATCCTGTGGCCGCGCCAGCCCCAGCACCGCAGTCACCTCGTGACGCAAATGCTCAAGCGCACTGGCTTTGATGTCGCCATCAAAGTTAAGCACATACAAGCGACCCTTGGCATCATCGTCAGTTGCCTTCGCCTTTTTTTTCGCTTGCTGCTTGCGCTGCTTTGCCTGTGCCTTGAGTGCGCCCTTGCTCAGGACCACTTCTTCCAGGCGCTCAGCCATTCGGCTGAATCTATCATTTACCCGGACCACACTCAGGGTGCCTTCACTGCGCTTGGAGCGACCTTTGCTGGCAGCAATTACCAGCACGATGAACACCACTACAACCAGCACCGTGAGGGCTTTGGCAAGAAAGAAAAAATACTGATCAAACCATTCCACAATTATCTCCAGGGTCAGTGCGCCATTGGCTTTCGCGCTCTAGCATACAGGATGCAAACAGGCTGAGAATATGCCGGATCACGGCAAATTCAAACGCTTGTATGATTTCTGGTTGACAGCCTTATCACTCTCATCCTAACCTCAGTGCAGATTCGCAAAAAGGCGTAACTTTGTGGGCAGTATCTACCTTATTCGGCACGGCCAGGCATCGCTCGGTGCGGCCAACTACGACGTGCTCTCTCCATTGGGCGTTCAGCAGTCGCGTCTGTGTGGTGAGTTCTACCAGCAGCAAGGCCTCAACTTTGACCATTGCTACGCGGGTGAGATGCAGCGCCAGATAGACACCGGCCGCCATGCTCTGGCAGCAATGCAGCAGAGCGATAGCCCAATATCTATTGATGCAGCTTTCAACGAATATCACTCCGACCAGGTCGTGGCAACCTATCTGCCCAAGGTCATTGCTCAGTTTCCTGAAGCCGAGTTCTATATCAAGAACGCTGGGCAGTACCGCAAGGAATTTCAACGGGTCTTCAGTAGTGCCATCACCCTATGGATTACCGATGAAAGTGGCAGCACAGACTGCCCGCCTTGGTCGGAATTTGTCGCGCAGGTGCGCAGCGGGCTGCAAAGAGTCATGGCCGCCCACACGACCAGCGGTCAGAACATCGCCATCTTTACCTCGGGCGGCACTATCACAGCCGCCCTGCAACTGATCACGCAGATGCCGGCTACCAGTGCTTTTGAGCTGAACTGGCAAATAGTGAATACCTCTGTAAGCCGACTACAATACCGTAAGGACAAATTGAGCCTGGCTGCGTTTAATAGCCAGGCACACCTTGATGTCCACCAGAGGGCCGACTGGGTTAGCTACCGATAACCCGGCAAGCATATTTACATGTTATATGTACCAACCTAACCACCCAGTAAAGGAACGACAGATGACTAGCGTTGCAGAAATTACCAACAAGATGGAAACCAAGTTCAATTCAGACGCTGCTGCCGGTCTGGATCTGGTTTTTCAATTTGACATTACAGACGACGAAAATTTCAACGTCACGGTAAAAGACGGCACCTGCGCCGTTGCCCAAGGCAATGCCGGTGACCCGAACGTGACACTGATCATGGACAAAGAAACCCTGATCGGCGTGATGTCCGGTGAGACCGACGGCATGCAGGCGTTCATGTCTGGCAAGCTGCGCGCCGAAGGCGACATGATGCTGGCACTCAAACTGGGTGAACTCTTCCCAGCTTGAGCCGAGGCTCATAAAAAAACCGGAGCCTGGTCTCCGGTTTTTTTATGGCCACATAATTACCCTCATAGACCGCACCCATGGGATTGCAACACGCATTCTGATTAAAGCTCGCCAGCCTTGTTCATGCACTGTTGGCTGAATTAGATTAGGCCATTGCATCAACACCTGCATCGTTGAACTAATGGCAGGAATTCGATTGAAAGGCTGCAATTGCCAACACACAACAAGGATCACTCCATGCAAAAGACCCAATTATTTGACCTCGACGGCAAGGTTGCTCTGGTAACCGGCGCCAGCCGCGGCATCGGCGAGGCCATTGCCAAGCTACTCGCTCAACAGGGCGCTCACGTGATTGTCTCCAGCCGCAAAATCGACGGCTGCCAGGCAGTCGCAGACGCCATCACCGCCGCTGGCGGTAAAGCAAGCGCAATGGCCTGCCATATTGGTGAGATGGAACAGATTATCGCTACCGTGGCAGCCATTCGCGAACAGTTCGGCAAGCTGGACATCCTGGTCAACAACGCCGCAACAAACCCCTATTTCGGCAATGTACTGGATACCGACCTCTCGGCTTTCCAGAAGACAGTAGACGTTAACATTCGCGGCTACTTCTTTATGTCAGTCGAAGCCGGCAAGCTGATGCGCGAAAATGGCGGCGGCGCTATCCTCAACGTAGCCTCGGTAAATGGTCTGGTGCCTGGCGAGATGCAAGGTATCTACTCCATCACCAAAGCGGCGGTAATCAACCAGACCAAGGTCTTTGCCAAGGAGTGCGCGCAGTTCGGTATTCGTTGTAACGCCTTGCTGCCAGGATTGACTGATACCAAGTTTGCCTCGGCCCTTACCACCAACGACGCCATCCTGAAAAATGCGCTGCAGCGTATCCCTCTGCGACGTGCTGCCGACCCTTCAGAAATGGCGGGCACCGTACTGTACCTGGTGAGCGATGCATCCAGTTACACCACCGGCACCGCAATCAATGTCGATGGCGGCATGCTGGCGTAAACAGCCAGCAATAGCAGCAAGAAAAAAGCCGCCTTACTCAGGCGGCTTTTTTTATTGGAAGCGCATCATGGCGGCCGTGGCGGCCGGGTTAAGCGGAACCGGCGTCAAACCGGTGGGCCCCATCTCCAGCGAGAAGCGCGCACCATCTACCAACGGAATAAAACGCACCTCGAAGGCATCGGCTTCAATTGCGCTGTGCGCCTCAATCCGGTCAATCCAGGCCCAGAGGTCACGCCATGGTGGCGTAGCATGTAAATTTGGAAGCAAAGCGCTGCCCATGGCATCACTGCTGTCACGCTCCTGCTCCAAAGCAAGATAGCGCCCAAGCAAGCGATGCAGGCGATAACCATCAACCAGCCCCAGAGCCGCTGGCAACCCATGCCAGCGCAAGACCTCTACTTCCAGCTCCCACAAATCTCCGGCAATACGCAGAGTTTGGTTACCCTTGGCACTGGCGAGCACCGCTTCATATTGCTGATTACCTACCTTGCTGAAACTCAAGGTACCAACGGTTGCAGCCTTAGGCTCTATTTCTGCAAAGCTTTGCAGGTCCCAAGCAGCGAGCCCGAGAACAACTGATACAGCCAGCAAAGCCAACAACAGGTTACCCTTGAGCCAACCAAGCAGCCAGCCGAAACGCCAGCCGAAACGCAGCGCAAGTAAGGCCAATAGCGCCGCAATACATCCTACAAGAATCGCCAAGCCAAGATATTGCATACCCACTCCATGGTTTGCTCAGACCGGAACAGGAGGAGCTTCTCGGCCCTCCCGCTGCGCGAGATAACAGTCGATCAGCCAGCGCGAAATAGTCCCACGCGGCGGAATACTCGGCAGATCGTCCACAGACCACCAATGTGCCTCTTCAATTTCGCCCGGCTGTGGCACTATTTCGCCGCCGAGGTATTCAGCATGAAAACCCAACATCAGGGAGTTAGGGAACGGCCAGTTCTGACTGCCAAGATAACGAAGATTGGTCACTTCCAGATTGACCTCCTCCTTCACCTCACGGTGCAGACAGTGCTCAGCCGATTCGCCCGGCTCGATAAAGCCAGCCAGCGTACTGAAGAAGCCCGGAGGAAAGTGCGGCGAACGCGCCAACAAAACCTGATCACCCTGAGTGATCAAAACGATAATACAGGGCGCAATTTTAGGATACTCACGACGCTCGCAGGACAAGCACTCCATTGCGCGCTCGTCGCTGCGCAGCTGCATGGCTTGGCCACAACTACCGCAGAATTGATGAGAACGGTACCAGGCATTCAATTGCTGCGAAAAACCCAACAACTGAAATAGCTGATCATCAACCTGACCAATCAGGGTGCGCAGGCCATGCCAACTCAAACCCGGCATATCCATGCTTGCACTCAGGTAAAGCAACTCACAGCGTCGACCATCGATCAGACCCAACTTCAAACGATGCGCGCTATCGCCAAAATAGATCGCCTGATCCATCTCGTGCAGCAAACTGCCGTCGTACATGGCGAACTGGTTTTGATAAATCACGACTACCAGTGCTTCAGAAGCACCAATGTGTTCAAAGCTGACCGCAGGCTCAAACTGACGAAAAGATCTCATTCCACTGTTGACCCCGAAACTGCATAACCCAATTCAGCCAGACTCTCTTCCGCCAGCGTCAGTACATCGCCCGTGGCGACCGCCGCGCGCTCAGCCGACTCTAAATAAAACTCGATGCTGGTAAGCGCATCCGCCAGGACTTCAAGCTGCTGATCCTGGGGCACCTGCTTACGCTCCAGCATGGTTTCGCGAATAAAGCTGGCAGCCATCTGGATGATACTGGCTGCGCGCCCCATACCTAAAAACACCAACCCGCCGCGCACTGTCTCCAAAGAGGGTGGCACATTAAGCAAATGCATCGCGTCGTTACCGGATTCCATGTAAGCCGTGATAGACCGCTTGGCCAATGCCAACCCGGCCTGCGACTCTTCAATCAGCACAATACGCGCTTCTTTAAGCTCCAGCGGCTCGCTTACGCCACCGGTTGCGTTCATTCGAGCCTCACCCTCATCACCCTGCGAATCCAGGTAATTGACGGCGGTTTCTGCGCGCAATACCGCATCAGCGACCTGTTCAAGTGCATCCAACGACTGCGGACTATCACTATTCCAGCCTGCGATCTGCCCACAGACCACTTGAATGGCTTTGGATTCCACCTGCAAATCCAGCATTCCAAGGGTTTTCCAGAGCCGCTCCAACCCGGTAGCAAGCATCTCGAGCGAATGATCTGCATCACCTGCATTACGTGCGAGCAAATCCAGCAAATCTTTTATTGCGGTTATTTCTTCACGCAGCGCCTCTGCCACCGAGTGCATTACGTCAACGCCTGGACCGCGCAGACGACCGAAGGCGTTTTGAATTTCCAGCTCGGTAAAGCCCGGATCAGGCAATTGATAAGCTTCAGCGACCTCCTGACTGCGCGAGCAATTACCGTCCGCCAGAGCTACCAGATAGAGAAGCTCGTGCAGCAATGCCGCATTGACGCCATCAGACGCACCCTGCGCATCGCGCTTAATCTCACGGTCCAGCATTGAAAACAGTCGCTTACGCGGCGCAGACAGCTCAAGCGGGGTTTGCTCGATGGCCTCCAAAGCGGCACCCGCAACCCAGCAAAGCGTTGCCACGGGCGCACTCAGGCAGCTTTCAAAGCGTTGCAGTGCTCTCTGCATCAGCGGCGTCGCAGCAGCGGGCGCATCATCACGGATAAGGCTCAGCAGGCCCATCTGGTACATTTGGCGCAAGCGATTAAACGCCTTGGGTTCGATAGACCCTTTGCTTCCAGAACGGAGATTTGCCGGCAGGCCTGCCACCGGCAAGGGATAAAAGTGGCTTTGTGGTAACGCCGGAACCCCGGGGCGGTGCGCACGCAACTGATTGATCGTTGGCAACAGCAGCTCAGGCCGTTCGCGGCCACTTTGCCGCGCCTGATCAAGATAGCGTTCGAGCAGGAACAAAGCGTCACAGAGAGCCGATAAGGGCTCGTTACGCTCATCACCATCATGCGTTGGAATATCAGTCGCCAGCGCGACCATCTCGTCAAGCAACTCGGCTGCGCCTTTAAGCTCAATCAGCGCCAGGGTGCCGCGCAGTTGCTGCAGCCCTTCTATTGATTGCTGCAAGAGGTTGCCGTTCTGACGATCATCCAGAAACTGCTGAAGCAGATTTTCCACCTCACCCATACTGGTGAAGAGCTCATCCCTAACAAGATCTAGTGACGTGGTACCGCTTAACATAGCATTCAGTCTCCAACCATCCCTGCGTGGGCCCGAAGCCGCTTAGTCAGCAAACTCTGGCGTTTGCTTGCTCATGTGTGCGGCCATCGCAATCTTCATGTCTTCCGACTGCAGCATTGCGGCGTTCCATGTTGCAATGTAATTGAGACCGTCCTCAACACTGTGGTCTCGACCGAAACGAATCATTTCTTTTGTGCCGCGAATGGCCACAGGCGACTTAGCGGCAATACTCTGAGCCACATCCATGACACCAGCAATCAGCGCTTGGTGATCAGCAAAAGTGCGGTTCACCAAACCAATACGGGCAGCTTCAACACCATAGACAGGGCGACCGGTATAGGCCATTTCCCGAACCATGCCATCACCAATCACACGGGGCAAGCGTTGCAAGGTACCCACATCGGCAGCCATGCCCATGTCGATTTCCTTGATCGAAAAGTGTGCATCCTCGGTCGAATAGCGCATATCACAGGCGGTAATCAGGTCGATTGCACCACCGATGCAATAACCATGCACAGCGGCCAGAACCGGCTTGCGGCATTGATCAATGACGTTAAAGGAGTGCTGCAGGTGCAAAACATGACGGCGTATAGCCTCTGCCTTGCGGGCGATATCCTTATCCATCTGCGTCGCAGCTTCACCCAGCATGGTCAAATCAATACCGGCGGAAAAGTGTTTACCCTCACCCGATATAACGGCGCAACGAATACTGTCGGTTTCATCAACCCAGCCGAAGACCTCAATCATCTCAGCCCAAAAATCGCGATTCATCGCGTTGATCTTTTCTGGACGGTTAATACGGATATGGGCCACTTTGCCGGTCTGCTCCACCAGCAATGTCTTGAATTCAGGCATACTTGACCTTCTTTTTATGTCAACAGAATCGTCACTGTGTCGGTTAATGCCCTGCACTACCGACCTTTTCATTTGTATGACTATATCAAGCTAAAAGCAGAACACCATAACCAATCAATGAAGAATATGGCCCAAGGTACTGAAAATTCGTATAGCTTGTTCCTTGAACTACTTTATTACTAAACCTATTCCGGTAGTATCGCCCAGCCTGATGGGTGGGTGGCGCCATGCCACATTGCCCTGAACGCAAGGAAGACCAAGAATAAGGCAGCGTACCCTGAATCTGCTTTTTCTCCTTAACACATGACAGGAACCTCACCATGTCTGACGCCATGCTGCCGGCATTAGGGCAAAACTTTCTAGGCCAGGCTCCCAACTGGTACAAGCGCACCATAGTCGCCTTCCTACTACTTAACCCCGCCTTTCTCTGGTTGTTTGGCCCCTATATAACCGGTTGGGTGCTGGTACTGGAATTTATTTTCACTCTGGCCATGGCGCTCAAGTGCTATCCGCTGCTGCCCGGCGGATTGCTGGCAATGGAAGCGCTGTTGATCGGCATGACCTCGCCTGAAGCGCTTTACAAAGAAGTGCTGACCAACTTCCCGGTGATATTGCTACTGATGTTTATGGTCGCCGGCATCTACTTCATGAAGGATCTTCTTCTACTGACCTTCACCAAGTTGATTCTCGGCGTACGCTCCAAATCCCTGCTGGGCTTGATGTTCAGCCTGGTCGCAGCAGTGCTGTCAGCTTTTTTGGATGCCTTGACGGTAACAGCGGTCATTATCAGCGTTGCCGTGGGCTTTTATGGTGTTTATCACAAGGTCGCCTCCGCAGGGGCAGGTACCGATAGTCAGGACGGCACTCCGGTCGAGGACCCACTGCACCGAGAGCACCTTGAAGAGTTTCGCGCTTTCCTGCGCAGCCTGCTGATGCATGGCGCTGTCGGCACCGCCCTGGGTGGTGTCTGCACACTCGTTGGCGAACCACAGAATCTGCTGATTGCCGGGGTCGCTGGCTGGGACTTCATTGAGTTCTTCGTCTTAATGGCCCCAGTCAGCATGCCGGTACTGGCCGCTGGACTGCTTACCTGCCTGATACTGGAGAAGACGGGCTGGTTTGGCTATGGTGCTCGCCTGCCCAGGCCAGTGCGTCATGTACTGGAAGAGTTTGCGACTGCCGAGCAGCTCAAACGCAAGGCGCCACAAAAAGCCGCTCTGATGGTTCAAGCACTGGCAGCACTATTACTGGTGGCAGGTTTGGCACTGCATTTGGCCGAGGTCGGTTTCATTGGCCTGATGGTGATTATTCTTATCACCTCCTTCAATGGCATCATCGATGAGCACCAGATAGGCAAATCCTTTCAAGAGGCTCTGCCGTTTACCTCGCTCCTGATCGTCTTCTTCGCCATTGTTGCGGTGATTCATGAACAGCACCTGTTCAGCCCAATCATCCACGCCGTACTCGCGCTACCGGCAGAGAGCCAGCCAAGTATGTTCTTCCTGGCCAACGGCTTTTTATCGATGATCAGCGATAACGTCTTTGTTGCAACTGTCTATATATCGGAAGTAAAGGAGAGCCTCGACAGCGGCGCCATCAGCCGCGAGCAGTTCGAGCGCCTGGCCATCGCCATCAACACCGGCACCAACCTGCCCAGTGTTGCCACGCCCAATGGGCAGGCCGCTTTCCTATTCCTGCTCACCTCGGCAATCGCACCTTTGGTACGCCTGTCCTATGGCCGCATGGTAGTGATGGCACTGCCTTACACCGTGGTACTCGGCGGTGTCGGCCTACTGGCCGTTACGCTCTGGATCTAAGGCAACAAAAAAGGCCAGCGGTGTGAACCGCTGGCCTCTCGCTCTAACGCTAACAGCTTTGACGATTACTCGGCGGCGGCTGGGGCGCCTTTCCACAGTGCGAACCCAGCTGCCTTTTCTATCGCGGCCAGCCGCTCCTCATGTCCGGCCAACTCATCGGCATTGGCACGCAGCACCTGCAAGCCAGCGCGCATTGCCGGGTCCAGTCGACGGATACTGCTCGCCGAATCACTACCGTCGTCATTGCCTTGGCCGTTGGCGGCGAGTGATAACGCCGTTTGGCCACCGGTCATCAGCAGATAAACGTCAGCCAGAATTTCCGCATCCAGCAAGGCGCCGTGCAGGTCACGCTGCGAGTTATCTACCCCGTAACGTTTACAGAGCGCATCCAGACTGTTGCGCTGTCCCGGATGCTTTTCCCGGGCCATCAACAGCGTATCCAGCACACTGCAATGCTCGGCTACCAGACCATGCCCTTTGCTCAGGCGAACCAGTTCGCTATCAATAAACCCCACGTCAAAGGCGGCATTATGAATCACCAATCGGGCGCCACTGATGAAGTTCATAAAATCATCTGCGATATCGCCAAACAGGGGTTTGTCTGCGAGAAACTCGCTGGAGATGCCGTGAACCGCCTGCGCACCCTCATCAATCTCGCGCTGCGGGTTGATATAGACATGGTAATGCCGGCCCGTTAGGCGTCGATCAATCAGCTCAACGCAGCCGATCTCGATAATCCTGTGACCTTCTTTGTGTTCGATACCCGTTGTTTCAGTATCCAGCACTACTTCACGCATGCCCTACCCCTTACGCTCATTCAATACGTGCTGCACGCCAAGATTAGCCAGCTCGTCGGCAATTTCGTTTTCGCGGTGACCGGTATGGCCACGCACCCAACGCCACTCAACCTGATGCTGACTGACCAGTTCATCCAGCTGCTGCCAAAGATCAGCATTCTTTACCGGCTGCTTGCTGGCTGTCTTCCAGCCGCGTTTTTTCCAGTTGGGCATCCACTCACAGATCCCCTTCATTACATACTGCGAGTCGGTAGTAATCACCACCTCTGCGGAACGCTTGAGCGCCTCCAGACCGCGAATAGCTGCGAGCAACTCCATGCGGTTATTGGTCGTATTCAACTCTCCGCCATAAAGGCTTTTTTCGTTCTCACCAAGGCGCAGTAACGCACCCCAGCCGCCTGGCCCCGGATTGCCCTTGCAGGCCCCGTCAGTAAAAATCTCAATGGGTTGAGTCATTGCCTATCTCGTTTATGCGTGCGCCGAGTACCCGCTGCCATAGGTGGTAGCGTCAGCGTTGGAAAAGCCCTGCTGCGCTGACGTTGCGGCAGCGCCCCGAACATCTGCCGGCGCGCCAGCAGACAGTAAAAACCGCCGCCAGGCAGGAGCCGCTGCTGTCCCAACTGTTCGAAAAAGGTGAGACGCTGCAGCCAGGCCGGCGACATGAGCGGCGGACGATAGCACCCATCAAGACGTTTCTCCACCGCAAACCCCAGCAGTTCAAGCCAATCAATCAGCCGACCCGGGCGCACAAACCCGGCCTGCCCTAGCCAGCTCTGGCCCAGGTAGTGCGGTGCCGCCCAAGTGCTCAGCGGATTAAAGCCAAAAACAACCAGATGACCTCCAGCCCGAACCGCCTGACTGGCCTCACGCAACAACAGTCGCGGAGACAGGCTGAAGTCCAAGCCATGGTGCAACACCACTGCATCCAACGATTGCGGAGAAAACGGCCAGCGCGTCTCTTCAACGGCCAGGGTGCCCTCACGGGCCTCCATATCCAGATGCCAATGATGCCGCATCACTGCCTCTTCAGGATCCAGCATCCCGGGCGCCAGTCCGTACTGAACCAGATGCTGGCCAAAGCATTGAGGCAGCAACTCCTGCTGCGCTGCCCTCTCCGCGGCAAGCAGCATTTGGCCCGGAGCGGAAGCCAGCCACTCACGCGCCTCGTGCAACAGGCGGAGTAAATCGGCCTGTCCGTTGGAGTGCGAGGATTGCTGACGAGCCATGAAATCTCCAGATAGGGGTTGGCGCAGGCGCAGAGTTGGTTAAGATGAATCTACAGATTAAAGAATAGGCTTTCCATGTCCACTTTTATCGCGCTACCTGCATTCAATGATAACTACATCTGGTTAATACTGGCTGACGACGGCGAGCGTGTTGCCGTGGTTGATCCCGGTGACGCCAAGCCCGTCATCAACTGGTTAGGCAAGCATCCCGAGTACAGCCTCAGCGATATTCTCATTACCCATCACCACCCCGATCATGTCGGCGGCGTTGCCGCGCTCAAGGCCGGGACAGGTTGCAAGGTGTGGGGCCCCGCCGCCGAAAACATTCCGGCACGCGACCGTGCGCTTGAGCAGGGTGACACGCTGAAGCTCTTTGGCCTTGAGCTACAGGTTATTGCCGTACCCGGCCATACCCTTGGGCATATCGCCTATTATTGCGAAAACCACGGCGAGCCTTGGCTACTCAGTGGCGACACCCTGTTCGCTGGCGGCTGCGGCCGACTGTTTGAGGGCACGCCCGCACAAATGCATGCGTCACTCAGCACTCTCGCTGCGCTACCAGCAGCGACTCGCATCTATTGCGCTCACGAGTACACCCAAGCCAATCTGCAGTTCGCGCACGCGGTCGAGCCGGACAACAAGGACATCAAAGTGCGGCTGGAGGTGGTGCAGGATTTGTGCGCGGCAGGACGCATGACACTGCCCAGCGAGATGGCTCTTGAGCTCCTTACCAACCCCTTTTTACGGGCTGACAACCCATCGGTAGTGAGCGCTGCCAGCAATCATACAGGCAAGCCTCTGGCGCCCGGCGTAGAGACCTTCGCGGCAGTTCGCGCCTGGAAGGACAGCTTTTAAATCGAGCACGTCTTGACCGTAACCGGATGACTCAATAAAATCTCCACCATTTTGTGGGGTCTAAAATGAGCTATCCGGTAGTTGCCATCTTGCCCAAAGCACTGGTATTCGGAACTTTAGCGGGTGTCTTAGCACTCTCAGGTTGTCAGACTACGGAACGCTCCGATTATCGATTCTTGGGGCAGTCTGAACAGCAGAAGGCGCAAGAAGCGCAAAAACGCCAACAGCTGATTCGCCCCACCAGCCCCGTGGTCAGTGTAGAGCCGCAGACGCCTGCCACGCTCTGGGGCCGAATCCGTTCTGGATTCATGTTAGACCCCGCCCTGATCGACAACCCGCGCATAGACCAGCAACGCCTCGTATTCGCCAGCCAAAGCCGCTACTTCGAACTCGCCACCCCCCGCGCTCAACGCTACATCTACTACGTTGTGCAGCAGCTTGAAGCGCGTGACATGCCACAGGAACTAGCCCTACTACCCTTCATCGAGAGCGCCTACAACCCCAAGGCGCTATCCAGCGCACAAGCTGCGGGCCTCTGGCAATTCATCCCGTCTACCGGCCGCAACTTCTCTCTCAGGCAGGACTGGTGGTATGACGGGCGCCGTGATGTTACCGCTTCAACCCAAGCTGCACTCGATTACCTCAGTCTCCTTCACAACTACTTCGACGGCGACTGGCTGTTGGCGCTAGCCGCCTACAACTGCGGTGAAGGTTGCGTGGGACGCGCGGTCAAACGCAATGAATCATTAGGCCTGCCGACCGATTACTGGAATCTGCAACTACCGCGCGAAACCATGAACTACGTCCCCAAGCTGCTGGCTCTGGCACAAATCATTGACAGTCCCACCAGCTACGGAACCCATTTGCCAGAGCTGGCAAATGAGCCTTACTTTGCCGAGGTAACTGTCGATCAGCAGATTGACCTGTATAAAGTTGCCGAACTGGCGGACATACCGACTGAAGAACTACTCAAACTCAACCCCGCATTCAATCAGCGTGTGACCGCACCGCAGGGCGAGTATCAACTACTGATCCCCATTGACCAGGCAGAGCAGTTCACCGAGGCGCTAGCCCAGCTACCCAACGACGAACGACTCAATTATCAAGCGTATAAGGTGCGCAGTGGCGACACCCTGTCCCAGATCGCACACCGCTATCAATTGACCGTCGGCGTTATTCGCGAAACCAATGACATAAACGGCACCCTGCTGCATATCGGCCAAGTGCTGATGCTACCGCAGCTCAGCGACGGCCCGGTCGAATTACCCACGCCGGCCCAGGCATTAGCCAGCAATTCGGCCCTCAGTTACCGTATCAAGCCTGGTGACAGCCTGTGGAGCATTGCTCGGGCGCACGGTACGACGGTTAACTACATCAAGCGCTATAACGAGCTGAGCGACAATGTCCTTAGCGTCGGTTCAACACTGATGCTGCCGGGTGGCAGCAACAGCAGCAATTCAGATAATCGCAGCGTCACCTATACCGTGCAGTCAGGTGACTCGCTTTCCACTATTGCTGCTCGCTTCAATGTAAAGATCGAAAAGATCCGCAGCTGGAACAAACTGGATCGCTATCTGCAACCGGGGCAGCAACTCACCCTGTTCGTGCCCTGATTGCGACGCAGCCCCTTCCGTCTAACCTGCGGGAATGTTAGCTTTGGCAACAATTGGCGACGTGCGGCCGGTCGGGTCACCTTAAAAGGTCAGATCCACTGCGCCGCGCGGACGTTCTCTGGCTATATTCCGCGTAGGTATTCATGTCGCTGCTGTTCCGTCCTTACACCATCACCGCATTCCTGCTCTGCTGGCTGATATCGCTGACTGCAGGCGCGGCGGTGCACACGCAGCATGGCTACGCCCTCTATGGCTTGCCCAAGTACCCGGAAAATTTTCAACACCTCGATTACGTCAACCCCGACGCGCCCAAGGGTGGCACCTTAAGGGTTATGGGCTCTGGTACCTTTGATACCCTCAACCCCTACACCCTCAAAGGCACCAGTCCGATCAATACCGGGGATTTTGCCCAGTTTGGTATAAGCGAGCTGAACGAGCCGCTCATGGCCGGCAGCGGCATTTACGACCCCTCCGGAGATGAGCCCTACTCCGCTTACGGACTGATTGCCGAAACCCTGGAATTTGCCGATAACCGTAGCTGGGTCGTGTTTAACCTGCGCCCGCAAGCGCGCTTTCACGACGGCACACCCATTACTGCCGAGGACGTCGCGTTCTCCTATCGCTTACTCAAGGAAAACGGACACCCCAACTACCGCTCCATGCTGCAGGATGTAGAGCGGGTCGACATTCTGGGTGAGCGGCGTATTCGTTTCGTTTTCTCACGCCCCAATAACCGTCTGCTGATCCTGCGATTAGGCGAACTACCCGTATTGCCTGAGCATTACTGGAAAGATCGAGAGTTTACTGAGACCACCTTCCAGCCCGGACTCAACAGCGGGCCATACCGCATCACCCGGGTCGATCCGGGACGCAGCGTGGTGTACGAGCGCGTAAAGGACTATTGGGGCGCAGACCTGCCGATCAACCGCGGCAAATACAACGTCGACCGCATGGAAGTCGAGTTCTATCGCGATAACAGCGTAGCCTTCGAAGCTTTCAAGGCCGGCGAATTCGACTTGTATATTGACCACAAGGCCAGCAACTGGGCTAACGCTTACGACTTTCCGGCAATCGCTGACGGCGACGTAGTAAAGCGCGCCATTTCACATGAAATCCCCAGCTCTACCCAGGCGCTGTTCTTTAATACTCGCCGACGCCCCTTCGATAGCCTCGCGCTGCGCAAGGCCATGGGCATGCTGTTTGATTTCGAATGGTCTAACCGAGTGCTCTTTTATGGGGCATATGAGCGGTCGTTGAGCTACTACCCGAACAGTCCGTTCAGCGCTACCGGCCTCCCGGCGGGCCAGGAATTTCTGTACCTGTCACCGCACCGCGAAGAACTACCGCCGGAACTCTTTCTACAGCCCTTCAGTCTACCCGTGACAGATGGGCGCGGTATTCCGCGTGAAACCCTGCGTGAAGCCGTTGACCTCTTTGATCAGGCTGGCTGGACACTGCGTAACGGCCGCCTGGAAAATGAAGACGGCAAGCCACTGGTGTTCGAGGTACTGCTGGTTAACTCGAGTCTGGAACGCATCCTGCAGCCCTATCGAGCCAACTTGGCGCGACTGGGTATAGACATGCACATTCGGACCGTGGATCGCGCCCAGTACAAGGCGCGCCTGGACCAGTTTGACTACGACATGATTCTTGCCACCTTGCCGCAGGGGTTATCACCGGGACTTGAGCAATTCGGTTATTTTCACTCCAGCCAACGTAACGTCAAAGGCAGTCGCAATTACGCCGGGGTGAATAATCAGGTAGTCGATGACCTAATTGATAAATTAAGCGGCGCGACCAGCCGCAGCCAGCAGGTGGCTGCAACGCGCGCTTTGGACAGGGTACTGCTGTGGAATCACTATACAATTCCGAACTGGTATATAAACTACCATCGCATCGCCTATCGCACCTGGCTGCAGACCCCGAATATACCGCCCTACTCGCTGGTCATCCGCAGCTGGTGGGAAGAGCCTGCAACACACTAGAACAATAAGGTCTCTGAATGCATCTTTTGCTGAAATCTGCCTGTCTGGCTCTGCTCACCTGCTGCACCGCCGTCGCTACCGCCAATCAGCCACTGCCACAGCACGCCTTGACCCTCTACGATGAAGCGCCCAAGTACCCGGTCGACTTTCAACACTTTGACTACGCCAACCCGGACGCCCCCAAGGGCGGAACCTTACGGCTGGCTGGCTTCGGTGGTTTTGACTCACTCAACCCCTACATCAGCCGCGGCACCTCAGCCGACAACCTTAACCTGATTTACGACACTCTTACCTTCCATGCCCTTGACGAGCCCTTCACCGAGTACGGGCTTATCGCCGGGAGTATGGAGAAGGCACAAGACGGCACTTGGGTGCGCTTTCACCTGCGCCCCGAAGCTCGTTTCCATGACGGGGAAGCCATCACCGCCGAGGACGTCGTGTTTACCTTCAATACCTTGGTAGAACAGGGTGCGCCCTTTTACCGCGCCTACTATGGTGATGTTCAGGAAGTGGTTGCCGACGATCCGCAAACCGTGACCTTTCACTTTCATCACGGTAATAACCGCGAGCTGCCGCTGGTGCTTGGACAACTACCGGTGCTTCCCAAGCATTACTGGGAAGGACGTGATTTCACCAAAGGCTCACTGGATATACCCTTGGGTAGCGGCCCCTACGAGATTGACGATGTCCGCCCCGGTCGCAGCATCAGCTTCAAGCGCGATCCTGACTACTGGGCCGCGGATCTTCCGGTTCAGCGCGGCTTCAACAACTTTGACCGTGTGGTGGTCGATTACTACCGCGACGGCGGTGTGACGCTGGAAGCCTTCAAGGCCGGACAGTTCGATTTCAACCAGGAAATGGCAGCAAAAAACTGGGCCATAGGCTACGACAGCCCGGCATTGCGCGAAGGTCGCATCATTAAGGAAGAGCTCCCCAACAACAACACCCAAGGCATGCAGGGCTTTGTCTTCAACCTGCGCAAACCTTACTTCCAGGATGTACGCGTGCGTGAGGCGATCAGCCTGCTGTTCGACTTTGAATGGGCCAATGCCAAACTATTTCACGGTGCCTACACCCGAACGGCCAGTTATTTCGACAATTCGGAGCTGGCTGCTCAAGGTGAGCCCGATGCCGCTGAACTTGAGCTACTAACGCCGTTGCGCGACCAACTTCCAGCTGCGGCCTTTGGGCCTGCGTATATCCCGCCAACAACTGACGGCAGTGGCAATCTGCGCGAGCAAAGACGAAAAGCCTATGCGCTGCTGCAGGAGGCCGGCTGGCAGATTGTTGATGATCAACTGGTCAATCCTGAAGGCGAGCCGCTGAGCTTCGAGTTTTTGCTGGTTCAAGCCGAATTTGAACGCGTCTTGCTGCCCTTCAAACGCAACCTCGCGTCGCTGGGTATCGAGATGACACTGCGCCGGGTTGACGTCTCGCAGTACATCAATCGTTTGCGCTCGCGCGACTTCGACATGGTGGTTAGCGGCTTTGGCCAATCCAACTCACCAGGTAATGAACAGCGTGAATACTGGCACTCCAGCAGCGCAGATAATCCCGGCAGCCGCAATTTAATGGGGCTGAAAGATCCAGCCGTCGACGCGCTGGTTGATGGTCTGGTGCAAGCCGACACGCGCGAGTCACTGGTTACCCATACGCGCGCACTGGACCGCGCGTTACGCGCGCAACACCTGCTCGTACCCAACTGGTACACCAAGGTCTATCGCGTCGCTTACTGGGACAAATTTGCCCACCCGCAAACGTCGCCAAAATACGGTATCGGGCTGTTCACCTGGTGGGTCGATCCAGATAAAGCAGACACGCCCATGCAAAGCGATGACGTGCCCGCCGTCACCACGCCTGTCAGCGAGGCAGACTAAGCATGCTGGCTTATATCGTTCGCCGCCTGCTACTGATCATCCCTACGCTGTTCGGTATTCTGCTGATCAACTTTCTGATCATTCAAGCCGCACCGGGCGGCCCGGTTGAGCAAATGATTGCCAACCTGGAAGGCTTTGAAGGTAGCGCCACCAGCCGCGTATCCGGAGGCGGTGGCGAAGTCGCCAGCGGCGGCAACTATCGCGGGGCCCAGGGGCTGGACCCGGACATCATCAAAGAAATCGAGAAGATGTACGGTTTCGACAAACCGGCCCACGAGCGCTTCTGGCTGATGATCAAGGGCTACCTGCAGTTTGACTTTGGCGATAGCTTCTTCCGTGACGCCAAAGTGACTGACCTCATACTCGAGAAGATGCCGGTCTCCATCTCCCTCGGTCTATGGACCACTCTGCTGACCTATCTCATTTCCATTCCCCTGGGTATCCGCAAGGCCATCAGGCATGGCTCGGCCTTTGATATCTGGACCAGCTCGCTGATCATTGTGGGCTACGCCATCCCGGGCTTTCTGCTCGCCATACTGCTGATCGTGGTATTTGCCGGCGGCAGTTATCTCGACTGGTTTCCACTGCGCGGCCTGACCTCCAACAACTTCGATCAGATGAGTACCTGGGAGCAGATTGGTGACTACTTCTGGCATTTGGTACTCCCCATCTTCGCCATGGTGGTTGGCAGCTTCGCGACCCTGACCATGCTGACCAAAAACTGCTTCCTGGATGAGATCGGCAAACAATATGTGACTACTGCGCGAGCCAAGGGGCTATCCGAAAGCCGCGTGCTCTACGGCCATGTGTTTCGTAACTCCATGCTGCTGATTATCGCCGGCTTTCCATCAGCGTTGATCAGCATCTTTTTTACCGGCTCGCTGCTGATCGAGGTTATTTTCTCTCTGGACGGGCTCGGCTTGCTGGGCTTCGAAGCCGCGATCAATCGAGACTATCCGGTGATGTTCGGCACCCTCTTTATCTTTACGCTGCTGGGTCTGGTGGTAAAGCTGATCGGCGACATTACCTACACCCTGGTTGATCCACGGATCGACTTCGACAGCCGGGAGGGTTGAACATGAGCCTGATCAAGCTGTCACCGCTTAATCAACGCCGCTTTGCCCGTTTTCGCGCCAACAAGCGCGGCTGGTGGTCGCTGCACCTGTTCATGCTGTTATTTGTACTCAGCCTGGGCGCAGAACTGATCGCCAACGACAAACCACTGGCCGTTGGTTTTCAGGGCGAGCTGTTCTTCCCGGTATTTAAACGCTACCCAGAGACGGACTTCGGTGGTGAGTTCCCCATCGAGGCCGACTACCGCAGCCCCTACATTCAGCAACTGATTGAAGGCGATGGCGACGGCTGGATGCTCTGGCCACCCATCCCCTATCACTATGGCACCATCAATTACGATCTGGATGTGCCGGCGCCCGCGCCACCTTCGGCGGACAATTGGCTGGGAACCGATGATCAGGCCCGCGATGTCATGTCACGAGTGATTTACGGCTTCCGCATCTCAGTACTGTTTGCTCTTACGCTCACCATCTTCAGTTCCATAATTGGCGTGATCGCGGGGGCGATTCAGGGCTTTTACGGTGGACGCGTGGATCTGATCGGGCAACGCTTTATCGAGGTCTGGTCCGGCCTCCCCGTCCTTTACCTACTGATCATTCTGGCCAGCTTCGTGCAACCGAACTTCTGGTGGCTGCTGGGCATCATGCTACTGTTTTCCTGGATGTCGCTGGTCGACGTAGTACGCGCCGAGTTCTTGCGCGGTCGCAACCTCGAGTATGTCAGGGCAGCCCGTGCGCTGGGGGCAAGCAACGGGGTGATCATGTTCCGACATATTCTGCCCAACGCCATGGTCGCCACCCTGACCTTCTTCCCGTTTATCCTTACCGGCGGCGTCATCACCCTGACCTCTCTGGACTTTCTTGGCTTCGGTCTGCCGCCGGGCTCACCTTCGCTGGGCGAACTGATTGCCCAGGGCAAGGACAACCTCCAGGCTCCCTGGCTAGGCATTACGGCTTTCGTTGTGTTGTCTCTCATGCTGAGCTTACTGGTGTTTATCGGCGAGGCGCTGCGCGATGCCTTCGACCCAAGGAAATGAGATGACCAATACGCCCCTGATCAGCATCCGCAACCTGAGCGTGGCCTTTAATCAAGGCGACAGTCAGGTGACGGCAGTCCACGACGTCAGCTTTGATATTCAGCCGGGCCAGACCCTGGCATTAGTCGGCGAGAGCGGCTCCGGCAAGTCTGTCACGGCGCACTCGATCCTGCGCCTGCTGCCCTACCCTGTCGCCCATCATCCTTGCGGTGAGATCTATTACGACGGCGAGGACCTGCTAAAGGCAAGCGAGAAAAAACTGCGCAAGGTGCGTGGTAATCGCATCTCCATGATTTTTCAGGAGCCCATGAGTTCGCTTAATCCGCTACACACGGTCGAGCGACAAATCAACGAGGTGTTGGCCCTGCACAAGGGGCTGAACAAGAAGGATGCCCGCGCTCGCACGTTGGAGCTGCTGACGCTGGTCGGCATTCCCGATCCCGAAAAGCGTCTTGCCTCCTACCCCCACGAGCTATCGGGCGGACAACGCCAGCGAGTGATGATTGCCATGGCGCTGGCCAACGAGCCAGAGCTGTTGATCGCCGATGAGCCCACTACCGCACTGGATGTAACAGTGCAGCTGAAGATCCTGGATTTACTCAAAGAGCTGCAGCAAAAGCTTGGTATGGCGCTACTGCTGATCAGCCATGATCTCAACCTGGTACGCAAGATTGCCCATCGCGTATGTGTCATGTATCAGGGTCGCGTCGTCGAAGAGAATGATTGCACCACTCTTTTTAGTGACCCGCGCCATGAGTATACCCAGCAATTGCTGGCGGCGGACCCCAGCGGCGAGCCGGTGCCGGTGGACGCAGGCGCTAAAGAAATCTTGCGCGTCGAGCATCTCAAGGTATGGTTTCCTATTAAAAAGGGAGTACTCAAGCGTACCGTTGATCACGTCAAGGCGGTGACCGACATCAGCTTCAGCCTGCCGCAGGGCCAGACCCTCGGCATCGTTGGTGAGAGCGGTTCGGGCAAGACAACGCTGGGCATGGCACTACTGCGGTTGATCGATAGCGAAGGCCTTATTGAATGTAATGGCAATCGGCTGGACAATCTCAGTCAGAATGATGTGCGGCCACTAAGACGCGAGTTTCAGGTGGTTTTTCAAGACCCCTTTGGCAGTCTGAGCCCGCGTATGTCGATTAGCCAGATCATTAGCGAAGGACTGGAGATTCATCGTATAGGCACGGCTGCCGAGCGTGAGCAGATGGTGATTCAGGCGTTGCAGGAAGTCGGTCTCAACCCCGATACCCGGCACCGCTACCCGCACGAGTTTTCCGGTGGCCAACGCCAGCGGGTATCCATCGCGCGGGCACTGGTACTCAAACCCAAGCTGATTCTGCTCGATGAGCCGACATCCGCATTGGACCGTACCGTGCAGGGACAAGTAGTAGAACTGCTGCGCGATCTGCAGCAGAAGTATAATTTGAGTTATTTGTTTATCAGCCACGATCTGGCGGTAGTAAAGGTCCTCAGTCATCAGCTGATGGTCATTCGTCAGGGACAGGTAGTCGAACAGGGACCGGCAGGCGATATCTTTGCTTCACCGCAGCATGACTATACTCGTCAGTTGCTGGATGCGGCTTTTGCCATACCCAACACCCTTAACAAGGCCACGACGGCCCAGTAACAAAACAGGAAAGCACTATGGGATTTCTCAGCGGAAAGCGCGTACTCATCGTTGGCGTTGCCAGCAAACTCTCCATTGCCTCAGGGATTGCCGCGGCGATGCACCGCGAGGGCGCCGAACTGGCGTTCACCTATCAGAACGAAAAACTGAAGGCACGGGTTGAAGAATTCGCCGCCGGCTGGGGCTCAGGTCCTGAGCTGTGCTTCCCGTGCGATGTTGCCGATGATGCCGAGATCGATCAGGTATTCGTCGAACTGGGCAAGAAGTGGGATGGACTGGACTGCATCGTCCACTCGGTCGGCTTTGCTCCCGGTGATCAGTTGGACGGCAACTTTGCGGAAGTCACTACTCGTGAAGGCTTCCGTATCGCCCACGACATCAGTGCCTACAGCTTTGTCGCACTGGCCAAGGCCGGTCGCGAAATGATGAAAGGCCGCAACGGTAGCCTTTTGACCCTGTCCTATCTTGGCGCCGAGCGCACCATGCCCAACTACAACGTCATGGGTATGGCCAAGGCGAGCCTGGAAGCTGGCGTACGTTATCTGGCCACCAGCCTGGGTCCGGAAGGCACCCGCGTCAACGCAATCTCGGCTGGCCCGATTCGCACTCTGGCGGCCTCTGGCATCAAGAGTTTCCGCAAGATGCTGTCGCACAACGCGGCACAAACCCCGCTGCGCCGCAACGTCACCATCAACGAAGTCGGCAACGTCGGCGCCTTCCTTTGCTCCGACCTGGCATCCGGTATGTCCGGTGAGATCACCTACGTCGACGGTGGCTTCAACATCACCGCGATGGGTAATCTGGAAGAGTAAATCTGCCATAAAAAAACCGGGCTTATGCCCGGTCAGATCGCTGACAAACCCCGTCCATTTTGGACGGGGTTTTGTTTTTTATAGGTTCAGCCAGCCTCGTCCGCGTTATCCATCCGGAACCAGATGAACTCGATATAAGCGAGTGAGCGGGCCACTGGAGGATTTCCACGCCTTACAGCGGCAGGTGTGGGGCAAAAACAGCCCTCATGCCGCCATCAGAGCAATTTTCTTGATGTTCTGTGCGGCCGCCGTGAGCAGACACTGCGCTTGCACCTTGTCTCGGCCACGGTAACGCGCATAGCGATACTGATGCAGCTCCTTGGCATCGGCAAAGCTCCTTTCCACCGTTTCCTTTCTTCGCTTGTACACCGCCTTGCCCCACTCCGTCAGCCGGTGCGCATCCTGGCGTTCTTTGCAGTCTTCCCATGCATGCCGAGTGATCGTTTTCTGACACTTGGCATTGCTGGTACAGCGCGACAGCAGGGGGCAACTGCGACATAGATCCGGATCAGACTGATAATGCCGATAGCCTTCACGGCTGGTCGTGCGGTAGAGCAGAGTCTGGCCTTGCGGACAGATGTAGTGGTCCTTGTCCGCGTCGTATTGATACTCGTGCTTGTAAAGGTACCCCTTGCGGTGACTGGGTCGGCGATAGCCGAATACCGCCTTGATGTGCTGATCCTCCAGCCCCTTGCTGATCGGCGTAACGTGATAGCCGGCATCGAGCCCCACGTGTGTCACCTGGAAACCAAAGCGATCCTTCTGGCGCTGCAGCCGTTGAAGATAAGGCACCGCATCATGAACATTACCCGCCGTGACATGCACATCGGTGATGATATTGGCCTTGCCGTCCACCGTGCGGTGATCCAGATAGAAAAACCCCTGAGGTTTGTTGTCACGGGTCATGTAGCCGCTTTGCGGATCAGTCGTGCTCTGTTTGATTTCCCTCGACTCCGGCTCCCTGGATGGCGAGGGCAAGGGCTTTTTTCCATGTGCGAAGCGATCCTCCTCAATGGCACGATCGAGCTCGTCCATATAAGCCTGACGCTCCGAAACCGCTTTGGCCTTGACCCATTTGCCCTTGTTGGCATTGGCCTTGAGATGGGTGGAGTCGGTATACAGAACATGACCGGAAACCAGCTTGCGTTTGATGGCCTGAAACACAATTTCATCAAAGATCTGCTGGTGAACATCGGACTCATTGAACCGGCGGCGTCGATTCTGGCTCAGGGTGCTGGCGTCGGGCACCTTGTCCGTCAGGCTCAGCCCCAGGAACCAGCGGTAGGCGACATTCACCTGCACTTCGCGGATTAGTTGCCGTTCACTACGCACCCCGAACAAATAACCGAGCAGTAGCAGTTTGAACAGCAGAGTGGGATCCAGTGCGGGCCTGCCGTTATCAGCGCAGTACAGATCCTTGACCAGATCGTGGATAAAAGAAAAGTCGATGTGCTTATCAACTTTACGTAACAGGTGATCTTGTGGCACCAGCTCGTCAATACAGACAAATTCGAGAGCGGACTGAACCGGGGGACGATCGCGCAGCATGAGCAATACCCTGACATTCTGGAGTGCCCATATAAAAACAAAGCCCCGGCTAAAGAGCCAGGGCTTTGTCAGCAGTCTGACCGGGCTTATGCCCGGTTTTTTTATGCTCGAAAATCAATCTTCCGAGATGGCTCCAATCTTGTGAATGGCGAGATCGGCGCCCTGAAACTCGTCTTCCTCGCTTAGACGTATGCCAACGATGGCTTTAATCACGCCATATACCAGCAAGCCACCCGACAGCGCCACTACCACGCCAGCCAGGCTACCGAGCAGCTGTGAGATAAAGCTGACGCCGCCTAAACCACCCAGACTCTGCAGGCCAAAAATACCGGCAGCCAACCCACCCCAAACACCGCACAACCCGTGCAGCGGCCAGACGCCGAGTACATCATCGATTTTCAAACGGTTCTGCGTGAGGATGAAGGTCCAGACGAACAAACCACCAGCAACTACGCCAGTCGCCAGCGCGCCTAGCGGGTGCATCAGGTCAGAACCAGCACATACTGCCACCAGCCCCGCCAGCGGACCGTTATGAATAAAGCCAGGGTCCGCGCGACCAACCAGTAACGCAGCCAGGGTGCCCCCCACCATCGCCATCAACGAGTTGACCGCAACCAGCCCGCTGATACCCTCCAGCGTCTGCGCCGACATCACATTGAAGCCGAACCAGCCAATCGAAAGAATCCAGGCACCGAGCGCCAGGAAGGGTATATTGGATGGCGGCATGGCAACCACATGCCCTGCACGGTAGCGCCCGCGTCGTGCGCCCAGCATCAACACGGCGCCCAGCGCCAGCCAGCCGCCGACGGCATGCACTACCACAGAGCCGGCAAAGTCATGAAATGGCGCACCAAAGCTGACTTCCAGCCACGCCTGAAAACCATAATTGCCGTTCCATACGATACCTTCGAAGAAGGGGTAAATCAGACCCACAATCAACAGCGAGGCGCACAACTGCGGAGCAAACTTGGCGCGCTCGGCAATGCCGCCGGAGATAATAGCCGGGATGGCTGCAGCAAAGGTCATCAGAAAGAAGAACTTGACCAGCGCATAGCCATTATTCTCGGACAAGGTCGCTGCATCAGCAAAGAAATTGGCGCCGTAGGCAATCCAGTAACCAACGAAGAAATATGCCAGGCAAGAAATGGCAAAATCACTGATGATTTTAGATAGCGCGTTGACCTGATTCTTTTGGCGGACAGTACCGACCTCCAGAAAAGCGAAACCCGCGTGCATTGCCAGCACCATGATAGCGCCCATCAGAATAAACAGGGTGTTGGCGCCGTGAACCAGAGTTTCCACAGCGCTGTTCAGGTTTTCCATTCAGACAGCCTCTTTATGAACAGACAGTTCGCACCAATCTTGTGCAATCAAGCCGCTTTGGTTCCATTGTGGTGCCTTACTCCCAATGAAATAAAACTGTCTTGATTTGCATACAAACTGATAGCGGTTAATTTTATTTTTTATTATCAATAAGTTATTTTTAAAATTGCGTAACACAAGCCAGCTAAAAGCACCGAATTAGGGCGCCAAGCAGGTGTGAAATCACCTTTAAAGTGCAAGACACATACCAAAATCCTGCGTTATTGCACCGATGTAGCCCCGGACTATCCAAAACCCGATCAGGTTGATGCCGAACGCAGCCACAATGCGGGCTCAACCAGCCTTGGCTATAATCTTGCATACCGCTACCCGCCCATTCCGACCCGGAGAATAATGTGTTTAATGGTCAGCCTCTGCCTTACTTCCAACCTCTGATCGATACCGCAACAGGCCGTATCGCGGGGTACGAAGCGCTTGCCCGCCTGCGTGACGACGAAGGCAATATCACCAGCGCCGGCCCGCTATTTACCGATCCGGAGGTAAACCCCGCTGATCTGCTGGAATTGGACCGCTGTATACGTCGCATGGCACTCGAGCGTTTCCGCGACAACCCTGACGGCTTTATCAGCTTGAACATATCGCCATCCTGGGTAAGCCAGTTGAAGCCCGGGCAGCCGTTACCCAGCCTGCAGTTGCTGGAGGAAATCGGCTTACCACCCGACCAAGTAGTATTCGAAATTACCGAATTGCAGGGCAGTATTGATCAGCTACGTGATGTGGTTCAGCGTTATCGCCAGGCCGGTATTCGAATTGCAATCGATGACTTTGGCGCCGGTTATTCCATGCTTGACCGTGTTCTGGCACTGGAACCAGACATCCTCAAGCTTGATATCCAGCTGTTTCGCAAAGCCGCCAGCGGCAATGGCAACAGCGGCGACTTCGTCAGAGCTCTGGCATTGATGGCGGAGAAAAGCGGCTGCTGGATTATCGCAGAAGGTGTGGAGACCGAGCAGGAACTGCACTTCGCACTGGAGTGCGGCGCCCGCTATGTACAGGGTTACCTGTTCGGTAGGCCTGAAGAGAACTTTTTGCCGGCTGAAGCGGTAAAGCAAAAGTTTTCAGACATGCGCGATCACTATGTCCTGGACAAGCTGGCCGAGCGGGAGAAGCTTGCCAGCCTACGCAAATCATTGGCCGAACTGTTTGCAGACTTGCGGGTGTGGCTCAGCAAAGGTGGCCAACCCGCTCACCTGCCTGCGCCGGAATCCTACCCATGGCTACTGCGCTGCTTTCTCTGCGATGCGCATGGCACGCAGATTTCACCCAACTATGAATGGAAAGGTGACGCCTGGCATACCGATCCGCGCTACCTGGATCACAACTGGTCCTGGCGGCCATACTTTTACCAGATTCTGGCGGAAGGCGGCGAAGACAGCAGGGTCATACTATCCAACCGGTATCGCGATGCCACCACCAATCAGTACTGCCTGACCTCAGGACTATTCATTGATGACAGCCGTCACTTGTTGCTGGTCGACATAGATACGTCTTTTCTTTAACGCCCAGCCGCTGCGCATCTAGGTGCGTAGCGGCAACCATACCTCAACCAGCAGACCACCGAGCGTCGCTTCAGACAACTGCAGACTGCCTGCATAGGCACTCACCAGATCGGTGACAATACCGAGCCCAAGCCCGTGACCAGGCACCTGCCGATCAAGGCGGGTACCACGATTCAAGACCTCTTCACGCTCGCGAGGTGCGATACCCGGCCCATCATCCGCTATCTGCAGATACAAACCCTCAGAGTTCAATTTCCAGCCAACCTGGACCTGCCCCTTTGACCACTTGCAGGCATTGTCGATCAGATTGCCCAACAGCTCCTGCATATCTTCACGGTCGTAGGGCCAACTCAGTTCACCAACCCCATCAACGCTGATATCTATCTCGTTATACAGCGACTTGAAGGTGGCAATCAGGGCGTGCATATCGCGCTCTGCCTGAAAACGCTCTGCACGTTGCTGCTCGGGCGCCAGGCGTGCGCGCTGGAGGGTTCTCTCCAACTGGCTGTGAATGATATCGAGCTGCTCGCGCAGGGGCGTCACGTGCTCGGGCGCCAAGGTGCTGGTCAGATTATCCAGGCGACTCTCGAGCACCGCCAAAGGCGTTTTCAACGCGTGCCCCAAGTCACCAGCACTACTGCGCCCTCGCTCCAGAACCCGTTCTACCTGTCTACCCAAGTGATTGATTTCCACTACCAGCGGATGTAACTCCAGCGGCACAGTTTCACTCAGTTGCATGCGCGCACCCGTGCGCCACTCGGATAACTCAGCCTGCGCTCGACGCAGAGGACGCAAGGCACGCTGCAATAGCCATTGCTGCAACAGCAGAGCCACCACAATCACAGCTGCTCCCAGCCCCCAGAGCCACCAGCGCGCGCGCTGAAAAGTCGCGAGCAGCGGCTGATAATCCAGCGCCACCGTCACCCTCAATTGTTCGCCATGACTACTGTACTGCTGAGACCAAACCAGTAGCTGCTGGCCTTTGGGTCCAGGTACCAGGCCGGTAGACTGAGCGTCGCTGTCGCTGGGTACTGGCAGGCGTTGATCCCAGAGTGAGCGTGAGCGCCAGCGCTCCCGACCCTGAACGATAAAATAGCGACCGGAGTAAACTCGACGGTAATCCGGGTCAACCTTACTCAGGTCAAGATACAGCCCGTCAACACCAGGCGTCATGGCCGCCAGCAGACTATCTGTCTCACTTTGCAATAACGTCAGCAGATAGGCGCGTTGTGCCCGGTCGTACAACCAGACACTGCCCTGACCAAGCAACACTATGCTGAACAGCATGATTAACAAAAGGCCGACGCCAAGACGGCGCCCGATGGAGATCACGGCGCCAGCCCTACCAACACATAGCCCTGGCCACGCCGCGTTTCTATCGCAGCGCGCCCCAGCTTGCTGCGCAAATGATTAATCTGTACTTCAATAACGTTGGAGTCGCGCTCGTCTTCATAATCGTACAGATGCTCGGCCAAGCGTGCTTTGGACAGTACCTGGCCAGCATTGAGCATCATGTAGCGGAGTAGTTTGAACTCGGTGGCAGATAGACCGGTCGACGCCAGACCCGCACCGCTAACCTGCTGCGTTGCTTCATCCAGGGCCAAGCCGCCGACATTGAGCGTTGCGCTCGGCTCGCGACCATGCGCGCGACGCAACAGCGCCTGGATACGCAACAGCAACTCTTCATTATGAAAAGGTTTGGTCAGATAATCGTCAGCACCAGCCTGCAGGCCAGCCACGCGCTCAGTCCAGCGACTGCGTGCAGTCAACATCAATACGGGCGTCGCCTGTCCCGCATTTCGCCAACGTCGCACCACCTCAAGCCCATCCATACCAGGCAAGCCGAGATCAACGATCGCCAGGTCATAGGGTTCCTGCTCCCCCAGAATCAGGGCATCGCGCCCATCCGTGCGCCAGTCCACCGCATAACCGGCACGCTTAAGGGTCAGGGAGTCCGCCAGTGCTACGTTATCTTCGACCAGCAGTATCCGCATCAATCATCCTCTTCTACCTCAAGCAGTTCGCCACTCAGCGCATCATACTCAAGTTCCATTACCACCCGCTCACGGGTGATCACTTCAATTTCATAAACATAGCGGCCATCGTCGGCCTCCAGTTCGGCACTCAGAAAGCGTCCGGGGTAGCGCAGCAGCGCATCATCAATAAACTGCTGGAGCGGAGCTATTCGCCCCTGCTCCACCAGTTCCAGCACCTCGTCCTGACCGATATCGTCAGCCTGAATAGCGGCACTGCACAGCAAAAGGCCCAGCACAAAACGGCTGGACCTTAGCAGCGTATTATTAATTGTCCTGCTTGTGTTCAAGTACTTCACCATTGCTGGCGTCCATATCAACATCCCATTCCTGCCCCTGGCCATCCAGAATTTCTACCTGGTAAACATAACGACCGTAGACCTTTTCGAGATCGGTGTCAGTAATAGTGCCGGGCTGAACGCTCAGTGCCTTTTGGTTAAGTTCTTCAAAGTTCATGATGGTACCCTGCTCGATCAAGGTGTTAGCCTCATCCAGGCGGACGTCATCATCTGCCAGCAGCGCACCGCTGCCCAAACTCAAAAATGCTGCGCAGGTAAGTGCAATTGCCTTGTTCATAAATAGTACCTCTGTCGTCTTAGGGTGTAAGCACAGACTATAGTCAGCAGCTGAAACCAACCTTAAAATAACTCGCTTTCGCTTTTCGGACTGTAAAGGAACCGCCGAGACATGCCCGCCATTCATGTTGCCGCCCCTGCATTGACGCTACGCGCAGGCCATCGTGCTATCGAGCACATCCGCCATAACGGCCTGCAGCCGCAGGATGTGCACATGATTCCCGGTGCAGCCGGCGGCCCCAAGGCGCTGGGTATTCAAGGCCTGGACCTGGCCCTGTTTGGCGAGTGGCTACCTCGCGCGCCGCAACCGCGCAGCCTGATCGGCGCCTCTATTGGCAGTTGGCGCTTTGCCAGTGCCTGCATGCCAGATCCGGTCACCACCCTGCGTCAACTGGGTGAACTCTACACCAACATGCGTTTCCCCAAAGGGGTGAGTATTCAGCGTATCAGTGCTGCCTGTGGCGAGATGCTGGACGAGCTGCTGGGCGGAGAGTTCGACACTATCCTGACCAATCCTAACTACTACCTCAACATCGTAGTAGTAAAAAGCCTGGGCCTGCTACAGCATGATTCACGCACCCGTCTGGGGCTTGGCCTAAGCGGTGTCATTGGTGCCAACCTGCTGGGACGCAGGCACCTGGGGCGTTTTTTTGAGCGGGTAATACTACACGATCCCCGCCAGCGACCGGCACTGGATGACCTGCATGATTTCAAGAGCAGTCACGTCAACCTTACGCCCGCCAACTTGCGTGCAGCCCTGCTCGCCTCCGGCTCCATCCCCATGGTGATGGAAGCGGTACGCGATATTCCTGGCACAACAGCCGGGGTATATCGAGATGGTGGCCTGCTCGACTATCATCTTGACCTGCCCTATACGGCTCCTGGCGTGGTGCTTTATCCGCACTTTCTGGACCGCGTAGTACCCGGCTGGTTTGACAAAAGTCTGCCGTGGCGTAAAGCCAACCCGCAACAGATGCGTGACGTTCTGCTGGTTGCTCCGTCGCGCGAGTATCTCGACAGTCTGCCCTACCGCAAGCTCCCCGACCGTAAGGATTTCAACCGCTTTGTCTATGATAACGACGGCCGCGAAAAGTATTGGCGCACAGCCATGAGTGAAAGCCAACGACTGGGTGACGAGTTTCTGCGCCTGGTCGAAAGCGATGATCTGATCAGCCGCGTGCAGCCCCTGTGATAGAGACGCCAGCGTATTCACGCTGCCCACTCTGCCAGGCGGCAGCAGCCTGGTTTTATAGTGACGTCAAGCGGCCCTACTTTCAGTGTAACGACTGCCTGATGGTCCATGTTCCCACCCAGTGGCACCTTGATCATGCCGCCGAGCGCGCCGAATATGACAGACATGAAAATCACCCGAACGATGCCGGCTATCGGCAGTTTCTTTCACGCCTTGCAACGCCTTTGCTGGAGCGCCTAAGGCCCGGCAGTAACGGGTTGGATTTTGGCTGTGGCCCTGGCCCCGCCTTGGCGGCCATGCTGCGTGAGCACGGCCATCAGGTTAGTCTGCACGACCTGTACTACCACCCCAACCCGCAGGCGCTGAGCCAACGCTGGGACTTCATCACCGCGACTGAAGTAGTCGAACACCTGTCCCAACCCTTGTTGGTCCTGGATCAATTGTGGACCTGCCTGAAGCCCAATGGCTGGCTCGGCATCATGACCAAAAGGGTCAAGAACCAGGAAGCCTTCAAGCATTGGCACTATAAAAGCGATCCCACCCATATCAGTTATTTCAGCGAACAGAGCTTCACCTGGCTAGCACAGCGCTGGGACGCCAGGCTAGAGATCCTTGGCAACGACGTGGTCTTGCTGCAGAAGACAGGAGCCCACCTGCATAAACAATAATGCAGGCTTCATTTCCCTTCTCCCTTTTCTATCTCGCCGTATTATCGAGCGGCTATTGCCCTTGCGCAGATAGCACAAGGCCCTGTATCGAGCGCATGTAACCCAAGGCTATTAGTGCTGTATCCATAACAATGATAAAAGCGCTCAGAAAAACCAGAAGCAAAGCCCCTTGGCAGCGCCTTGTCGCTTGATTCGCTTGCTTGGCGGGCGCACAGCTACAGAGTAGGCGGCAGGCAAATAACGGCAGCAATAGCGCCATTCAGTCTCGATGATGTCTATTACCTGATTGACTGACAGCATTCCCATAGGTCGATAAGCAGTAATCCGTTTACCAATAACGGCGCAGATACGCTCGCACAGCCAGACATCATCAAACCCGGCCCATTCACCCGCCACATCGCGCAGGTTGTCGCACTGCGCAGGAAACACCTCAAGCCAGAGCACCTCCAGCACCGCTTCTGGCGAGAGCCCGGAGCTTATTACCTGTCGTGAGATATATCGGTGGGTATCAGCGGAAATCTCTGTATCCAGAAACAAAAAGGACAGCGCAGACCATAACGGAAGTCGTTCTTGCGTATTCACCCGAGCACACTGCGCGCGCTAGCCAGACCGCTGCTGAAAAGCGCAGCGCTCATAACAGAAAGCCCGAGTTACGTATGTTTTCGCTGAACAGGCCGCCGACAAACCAGAGACTGGTAAAAAACCACATCACGACAGCAAACAGACGAATGCCTTCTGCGCTCCACGCAGGCGCGAGAAAGTGAATAAAGAACCAGGATTTCCAGCCCTCAACCCACTGAGCGCCGCCCCAGCTGATTATCCACTTCCAGAACAGCGAAGTGATGACATAAAGCAAAGTCCATTCCAGCAGCGTCATGTGTTTTTTCTTACTATGTGTAAGCCCGACAACGAATAGCTTGACGTAATTAAGACGCGGATTGAGCCGGGTAGAGAGAAGAAGAGGGGGTGAAGCCGTCCTGGTGGACCAATTCAGTTGCTGCTGAGTACCCGGCGCGCGCCCTTGAAGGTACGCTGCCAAAAGCTGGACCCAAGCTCATCCACCCGCACCACACCACCTGTGCTGGGCGCATGCAGGAAACGCCCTTCGCCAATGTAGATACCGGCGTGATTGACTCGTCCGCCGTTCATGGCAAAAAGCAGCAGATCACCGGGCACCAATGCGCTTTCGCTGGGCTTGTCGGTCTGCATCGAGGTAAGGCCTGCGGTGGTGCGGGGCAAGGTAACCCCAGCCGCTTCGCGGTAAACATACTGAATCAGACCACTGCAGTCGAACCCCGTATCCGGCGAAGTGCCGCCCCAGCGGTAGGGGGTACCAATAAGGCTGAATGCCTGGAAGACAACATCATTACCCAAAGCATCGGCGGTATTGGAACGAACAGCGGGGACAGAGGGGACGGGGGTGCGTACGTTGGATTTAGCGGTAACGTCTAACGGCGCTCTTGGCGCACTGCTACAGCCTGCCAGCAGAGCTATGACGAGTAACATCAATAGAGCACTAAACCGCATCCGCATACCTTTCTATCATTGAACTTTGATTAAAAAATGTACGATTGCGCACACCATGTCAAGATTTTACTTTAACTTTGTACGCCAAGTCTCAGTGATTTACCGTAAAAGCCAACATCGCCGATAACTGGCACAGCGGTCTGCCGCTCTGTTCCATCCAATGATTAAACGCCGCCTGAGCCGCATTCTGATCACGCTGACTGGCCGGAGTCCGGTCTATAACCCCTTGGGCCTTCAATCCCGCAACCACGTCTTCTGTAGCAACCCAGGTATCCTTACCGACCATGCGCAAAAAACGCGGCATGGATTGGCCGCCAAGCTGACTGCCCCGTTTAGCCAACATACGCCACAAGCCAACGATATCATCTACCGGCCAATCGGCTATAAGTTGCCCCATGCTGCCGTATTCAGTGCGTATGTCGAGCACCAACTGGGCGTTACGTGGAACACTGCGCAACTTGCCCAAGTGACGAATGATGCGCTTGTCGGCCATCAACCGCTCTAAATGCTCGGCGCTCATCAGCACCACTTTGTCCGGGTCAAAGCCGAAAAAGACCTCTTCGAATACCGGCCATTTGGCGTCTACCAGGCTGTGCTTCAATCCGGCACGAAAAACTCGCAGCGCCATGGTGGAAAGGTAACGATCATCAGTTATCGTACGTAATTGGGCGGCCGACCTTGGCTTGGGCAAATGTGCCTCGAGCTGGGCCTTTGAGCCAAACCGGTTCAAGCAATAACTCTCAAGCCAGGCATAGTCCTGCACAGTCAAACTCCACAGCAGAGGTGAATCAGAGATTCGTCACATTAAGGAAACGTGGCGCGACGGACTCATCGATGCTCAGACTGGCAAAATCGAACAGTTTGCTATCGGCCAGCTGCGATGGCTGCACATGCTGCAACGAGCGAAAGACATTGTCGAGACGGCCAGGTGTCGCACGCTCCCAACCTTGCAACATATCCTTGACCACCTGGCGTTGCAGATTCTCCTGCGAGCCGCAGAGGTTACAGGGAATAATCGGAAAGCCCTGAAGCTCAGAGTAAGCAGCAATGTCTTTCTCATTGCAGTATGCCAAAGGCCGAATCACCACATTACGGCCATCATCCGACCGCAGCTTGGGTGGCATGGCTTTGAGATTGCCGCCGTAAAACATGTTGAGGAAAAAGGTCTCAATAATGTCGTCGCGGTGATGCCCCAGCGCCATCTTGGTCGCACCTATTTCATCGGCAAAAGTATAAAGATTGCCACGACGCAGCCGCGAACAAAGCGAACAGGTCGTTTTACCTTCGGGGACTTTTTCTTTAACGATGGAATAGGTGTCGCGCTCAAGGATGTGATACGGCACGCCCAGCTCACTCAAATAGGCGGGCAATACGTCTTCCGGAAAGCCTGGCTGCTTCTGATCCATATTGACGGCAACCAATTCAAACTGGATCGGCGCAACCTTTTGCAGGTGCAGTAGCACATCAAGCAGCGTGTAGCTGTCTTTGCCGCCGGATAGGCAGACCATGATCTTGTCACCATCTTCAATCATGTTGTAATCGGTCACCGCTTCGGCGGTCAGGCGACGCAAACGTTTTTGCAGCTTGTTTTGGTTAACGCTGAGACGGCTCATGGAGAGGCACACCGGTAGAGTAAAACCGGCATTTTACTGGAAACCGCTGTACATAAAAACATCAACCCCTCTTGGCATTGCCGAGAGGGGTTGATCGGTGAACTTGCAAGATACTAACGAAGGTAAACGGGCCCTACGCCAAAGCCCCAAAAAATAACTGATGTAGCCATCATGGCAACCAGTACCACTAACCCTACGGCCAGGATAGAACTGGAAAACAGGAAGCCTTCATCACGAGGAATATCCATAAAAATGGGAATCCCCTGGTAAAGCAGGTAGACGGTATAGGCTACCGCAGCAGTACCCACCAACATCCCCAACCAGAGGCTGGGATAAAGCGCAGCCAGACCGGCTATAAACAGCGGCGTTGCGGTATAAGCGGCAAACACAACGCAATCATTGAAGGTGGGGGCTGAGTCGTAGGTACGAGCCATCCAGTGGATAAAGGCGCCCATCACGGCTACGCCAGCAAGCATCGCGAGATAAGACAGCAGCGTCATCGATAGCGCACTGGCTTGAGTCAGCTTGACCGCTTCTTCGGTGCCAATGTACCAACCTACCTGAGTGGTACCAATATAAGCAGAGACTACCGGAATCGCAGCCAGAACAAGCACATGGGTCAAGTACATATGCCCAATGCTTTCGTCCTCGCCTTTTATTTCTCTCCATTCCTCATCGGGATGGGTGAACAGCCCCACTACATGGTGGATCATGGTCTGACCTCCTAATTATTATTCAGCGCTTTAGCATCAATGGCAGCGCACAGGTACCTGAACTTCAGCACCCTGCATTGACTATAGCGAAGAATAAAAAGGGAGAGCCGATTTGCTTAGAGAGATTAGCGACTTCAACTTCGGCCGTAATAGCGTTCAAGAATTAGCATGGCTTGATTTATTTCCTGGACCCGCGCCGTGCTGCCACCCTTGTCCGGATGATGCACCCTCACCAACGCGCGATAACGCTGCTTTACTGCCCGCGCATCGGTCGGCTCCTGCAGCTCCATCACAGCTAATGCCTGTTGCAGCTCGTCTACACCTACAACGCCCCTCCCCCGCCGCCAGAAACCGTCAAGCAGACGCTGTACATCCTCAGCGTGGGTTTCACGCCACTGCTGCCAATCCAGGTAGTAGGCGCGTAGCGGATCCGTTTGTGTGATCCCAGGCTGAGCTGCAGATCGAGGCGCCAGGCGAATACTCAAGGCATGAATGCTTAGCATCTGCCCCGCTTCTGATAGTTCATCTGCCAGACGATACAACAGGTGGAAAAGAAGAAAGTGCAACTGAAAAAGGCGCAGAGAATCCTGTAACGCGCCTGGCTCCGCGAACAGCGAATCAGGGTAACGCTCAGCCAACTGCCGAATCAGCGCGTACTCCCCCAGCCCTGAGGGTGCGGCGCGCAATATTACCAGCAGTTCATCGCTGAAGCCGTCGGGGACTAAATCGTCTGGTTGCACATCATCCATGACCGAAGTGTATCAGTCCGCCTGCGGTGGAACGAGCCATGCTTTTTCAACCACAACCAAAGTGCCATCAAAGAGTAAAGGCACTGTCATGGAAGCTGCGTATCAATGTCACCCTCACCAAACTAGGGGAAGGGGCCAATAAAATGAACAAATGGATCATTACCGCCACCAGCGCTGCCATGATGGCAGCCGTTGTCGGCTGTAAAAGCAGCAGCAACAGTGACACGCCGCAAGTCTCAGATGAGATCACGCCACAGAGTATTTCACTTAGCTATCTCGGACGTTACAGCTCTGGCGTATTCGGCAAGAGCGCCGCAGAAATTCCAGCCTACGATGCGGCTAATCAGCAGATTTTTATTGTTAACGCACAAAAAGGTGCAGTAGACGTGCTGGATGCCAGCGATATTGGCAACCCAACACTGATCACTACGCTGACCGTGGAAAGCGTCGCTACAGGCGCCGTCGTCAATAGCCTTGCCTACCGGGACGGTTATCTAGCCGTGGCCGTAGAAGCCGCAAGTAAAACAGACCCTGGTTACGTCGCTCTATTTGATGCTGCTACGCTCGCGCTGCTGGACTCGAAGCAGGTTGGCGCACAGCCTGATATGCTGACCTTTACTCCAGACGGCCTGCATATACTGGTCGCCAACGAAGGCGAACCAAACAACGATTACAGCATAGATCCGGAAGGCTCTGTGAGCGTCCTGCGCCTGGACGGCAATAGCCTGGCCGAGATAAAAACCGCTGATTTTTCTGCATTCAATAGTCAAGCCGCTGCGCTGAGAGGCGCTGGCATACGTATTTTCGGCCCTAATGCCAGCGTCGCGCAGGACCTGGAGCCCGAATACATTGCTATCTCCGCCGATAGCAGCACCGCTTGGGTCAGCCTGCAGGAGAACAACGCCCTGGCCAAGATCGACATTGCCCGCGCCGCCGTTATTGACATACTGCCGCTGGGTTACAAGGACCATGGTGCCAGCGGCAACGGTATCGACGTCAGCGACAAGGATGGCACCATCAATATCGCTACCTGGCCAGGACTGCTGGGCATGTATCAGCCTGACGCAATCTATGCCTACGAGGTAGCGGGTAGCACCTATCTGGTGACGGCCAATGAAGGTGACTCGCGTGCCTGGGGTGAGGATGATCAGGCCTATTGGGATGGCGATGCCAGCAAGGGCTTTGTTGAAGAGTTCCGCATGAAAAGCCTGACCGATAGCCGCGGCTTTGATCGCCGGGTCGGCGATGATCTCGCCCCGCAGCTGCATGCACTGGCTGAAGGCGCGCTCATTAACCCTTCGGTATTCGCCTACTGCGGCGCAACGATAGCAGACCGCGGTACCTGTGGTGATGACGACAAGCTCGGAAGGTTGACCATTGCATGGACTGACGGCTACCGCAAAGACGCCAATGGCGACCCAGTGATGTTTGATAGCACGGGCAACGAGAACGTTGCTGGCGACCGCCTGATGTACGACAACCTCTACGCCTACGGCACACGTTCCTTCTCGATCCGCGATGCTGATGGCAAGCTGGTGTGGGACTCGGCAGATCAGATCGAGCAGCACTTGGCCAGCGCCGACTGCATGCTGGGCAGCAACCGCGACATCCTTTGCGCAGACTACTTCAACTCGACCCACGATGAGGGCGATACCTTCGACAATCGCAGTGACAACAAAGGCCCTGAGCCCGAGGGGATCACTGTCGGTCATCTGGGTAAAAAGGCCTTTGCCTTTATCGGTCTGGAACGTATCGGTGGCGTGATGGCCTACGACATCACTAACCCTGCCGCCCCCTTCTTTGTGGACTACCTCAATACCCGCGAGGACTGGACCACGGAAGACCCGGAAACAGTGCTCAGCAGTGTTGGCGATCTGGGGCCGGAAGGACTGGTATTTATCAGTGCTGAAGACTCACCGAACGGTGAAGCCCTGCTGGTGATTGGTAACGAGGTCAGTGGCACTACCGCCGTGTATCAAATCAACCAGGTGTTAGGAAAATAAGCCACAGATAAACCAGCGGCTGGCCAAAGCCAGCCGCTGGTTATCCGGTATCAGATCAGGCTACCTTATCCGCCAGATGCTCCAATGCCAGTGCCCGGGCATGCCGCACGCCCTCCAGGAACTCATCGCCCCAGCGTTTGATATCGTTGTGCTGCACCACACCAAACAATTCTTTCAGCCGTGCCTCACGCTCGCTCCGCCCCAGGGTAAGGCCGATATAAAGCGTGTCACGCAGGTCATGCGGATCATGTGGATTGGTTAGCAGCGCACCATGTAACTCAGCTGCTGCGCCAGCAAACTCCGACAATACCAGGGCGCCACTACCGCCGAGCAGACCCTGAGTAGCCACGTACTCCTTCGCAACCAGGTTCAAACCATCGCGCAAAGGCGTAATCCACATCACATCAGCCATCAAGTAATAGGCAATCAGTTCGTTGAATGGCACTGCACGGTAGAAGAACTGTACCGGCGTCCAGCCGACCTTGGAGAAACGTCCATTGATGCGCCCAACCGCTTGTTCAATCTGGCTCAACAGCTCATCGTAAATGGTCATCTCGCGGGCTGCCGGCACGCAGATGGTGATCAGCGTCACCTTGCCGATCAACTCCGGGTGCGCCTCCAGCAGCGCCTCAAACGCCAGCAGCTTGGCATGCGTACCCTTGGTGTAATCCAGACGCTCTACCGAGAGCACAACGCGCACACCTTTTAGCTGTTCGCGCAGCTCATCAATTTGCTCCTGGCACTCCGCCGTTTCGGTGATCTTTTTAACCCGCCCTACGTCCAGACCAACCGGATGCGCACCCAGACCAATCGGACGACCATGTACCGAAATCATGGTGGTCATCCGATCCAGCCCGACAGCACAGCCATAGGTAAGATAGCGCGGCGCGCAGCCCTTCTCTTCCAGCACTTCGACTGGCGCGACACCACGCACCACATCGACAAAGTTCTCGGCCTGACGCGGGATATGAAAGCCAATGTAATCGCACTGCAACAGGCTGCCGATAATCTCGCGGCGCCACGGCAGCACATTAAACACATCCGCCGAGGGGAAATAAGTGTGGTGAAAAAAGGCGATATTCAGGTCCGGTCGCAGCGGCCGCAGAAAGGCCGGCACCATCCACAGGTTGTAGTCGTGCAACCAAACTACCGCGCCCTCTGCCGCTTCCGCTGCGGTGCGCTCGGCAAACAGGCGATTGACCTTGAGGAACACGGCCCAATCTTCCTCACGGAACACCGCTCGCTCCCAGAAGGTGTGCAGCGTTGGCCAGAACGCCTCCTTGGAAAATCGTTTGTAAAAGACATCCACATCATTCTTGCTTAGCGCTACCCGCGCCGCCACCAGGTTGGGATAATTCTCGGCGTCTACCTTGGTATGCACTTCAAAGGCTTCACGCTTGCGCGCGTCGTGTATCGACCAGGCAACCCAGGAACCAGGCTGATCACCCCCAAAGAAACTCAGTAAGGTAGGCAAAATACCATTGGGCGAGGTCGGTGGGCGGCGGACCAGCTTGCCATCTTCGATCACCTCTTCGTAGGGCAGCCGGTGGTAGACCATCACCAGATCTGCCTTGCCCTTGATCTGCAAGTCACGCAACTCGGAATCTACGCCCAGTGGGCCCAGGAAACCAAAGTGCGAGATAGCTTCAAGGATGCCGCCACAGCCACTAAGCCGCGCATGCAGTACCTTGGCGCGATCGCCGGTAGCCTCCAGCAATGCTGGCTCAGACTCTCCCACACACACGCCCTTGAAACCGTGTTCGTACATTGACAGGTCATTAAGGGTATCGCCGGCGACCAGCACTTCTTCCATTGAACTGCCCAGGTGCTTTACCAGCCGGCGCAGAGTAGAGCCCTTGTTCACGCCACGCGGCAGACAGTCAAGGTACATACCGGCGGAGAACAGCAGGTCACAACCCAGGCCTTCCATCGCATCACGGACCTTTTCCGTTACCGCGCCTGGCTCACAGAAATACGAACACCGACGCTGCTGCGGCACATCCTGGCGCTCGAGTCCGGGGAAGACCGACAGACGCTGAGCGACCACCTGCTCACCCGGCCAGTCTGCTTCGATGTCGCTTTGTACCGGGTACACCGGCTGCAGCGTTTCGCCATCAACCACGGTCGCACCAACATCACAAATAATGTAATCAGGCCGCGGGATGGCCGGGTCAGAAAGCAGCGGCACTACCACTTCAAGTCCGCGACCGGTAACAAACACCAGCTTAATGCCGGGATGCGCATTAATCAGCTGATACAGCCGCTGACGATTATCGGGGTCACCTCCAAGAAAGGTACCGTCCAAATCAGTTGCCAACATCATAGCCCTGTTCTCCCTGTCACTACTGAATACATATATAGCCTCCGAGGCTCAGTTGCGGCCTTGTTGCTCTTCATCATCTTTCGCCAGAGTTTGCCGGTTCTGTTCTACCGATAATGGCTCTGGCGCTCCCTCAATACTGTCTATTTCGTTAGTCTCGTCCGCGCGCTTGTCAGTTGCATCCCCGCTGGCTGCCTGTGGTTTCACTTCACCATGTTCTTCATGGGTGGCATCTTCCAGCATCATTTCCAGTACGGCGTTGGAGGTGCGCACCATAGGTACATAATGCGCCGCCTCATCAACAATGCGATCACGGCCCTGGCGCAGTTGCCACAGTGCGTAGAGCGCACAAAGCGTAAACATCGCGGTAAAGAACAACGGCAACGCTACCGGACTGGTCATGCCCATTAACCAACCGGCCAAAGCCGGCCCAACAGCCGCACCAATACCATGCAGCATCAGCAGCGAACCATTGCCGGACAAAATATCTTCCTGGTGTAAATGATCGATCAGATGCGCAACCACGGCTGGGTAGACTGCAAACGAACCCGCACCAAAGACGGCGGCGGCAACCAGCAACCACTGACCGAAAGGTGCCAGCAGCGCCATCAATACACCACCAACGGCGGCCATACCGCTGATAACGACCAACGCCTTGCGTCTATCAATCTGGTCGGAAAGACGCCCCATAGGCCACTGTGATAGCGCACCAGCGACAATCACCAGCGACACGAAACCAGCGATCTGGGCGGTATCCATACCCATACGTCCAGCATAGACCGCACCCAGGCCCCAGAAGCCACCCATGCCCAGACCGGATAGCACAGCGCCAGCGCAGGCCACTGGTGCAGCCTGCCATAGCCGTTTGAGAGAGAGCGGTGGCGTATCGGTGATAACGGGCTGTGCCAAACGTGTCGCGGCAACCGGCATAACGGCCACCACAATGAGGATGGCTGCAATCGCAAACAGGGTGAATGCCATAGGGCTATCCCAGCGCAACAACTGCTGCGCCAAAGCCAGCGAGCCCAGATTTACCGCCATATAACAGGCAAAGACTTGACCCCGCCGCTCGGACGGCGCAGTGGTGTTGAGCCAGCTTTCAATGATGGTGTAAATACCGACCAAGGCTACGCCTGTAATAACCCGCAGCAACAACCACATACCGGGCTCGATCCAGAGCACATGGATCAGCACGCAGGCCGCCTCTGCGGCGGCAAGAAAGGTAAACGAACGGACGTGCCCCATACGACGGATAAGCCGCGGGCATAGCCAGGTACCAAGAATGAAGCCAGCAAAATAGGCCGACCCCAGCAGACCCAGAGTTTGATCAGCAAAACCTTCAGCGCTGCCGCGCAAGGCCAGCAAGGTATTGAGCAGGCCGGTGCCCAGCAACAACAGGGCGATACCGGTAAGCAATGCCCCAATGGGCACAAGAAGCCTAATCATGGAGCCGAAATCTCCCCTTAAAGGTGTGGTAGATTCCAGGCAGGACGGGTGTCAAATAACGTGCTTATGCATCTATAATTTATATTCAGCTGTAAACACCCTACCCCAGCGAACGCTGCATGACCAGCCTGAATTTTTCCGCAGCGCTTGCGCCAAAGATAGCAACACCCGCTTCTATTCACCGGCTTTAAGGCGCTAAACTGAGCCCTACCAGCCCTCACAAACAAACCGGCTCACACCATGTCCAGCTTGAAAGAATTTGCCCGAAAACTCTGCGCGCCTCTGCTCAAGCCACTCGAAAATAGCGATGCGCCCTACCACTACACGCCCAAAAGTCGCGGTATTCTGGTCATCATGAGCTTGCTGTTTCTCAGCCTCGCCACCGGACTGGCCGTGTTTTTGCCCTCCGGTATAGAGCGCACCTTCCTGATTCCGGTTACGGTATTCGGTTTGATCGGTTTGCTCGGTCTATTGGTTGCCTGGCTGGGTTCCGAGCGTGCAGTTGCTCGGCTGTGGAACAGCAAACAGGGCTGACACCAACCGGAGTGCGTATGTCCAGCAAGACCCTATTGATCGTTGCCCACGCCCCATCGGACAACACCCGCGCCCTGCGCGAAGCGGTGCTACGGGGTGCTCGCCATGGCGATATCGAAGACGTAGTAATCAACTGCAAGCCGCCGCTGGAGGCGGGCCCGGAGGACGTCATGAGCGCCGATGCCATCATCCTCGGCACCACTGAAAATCTAGGCTATATGAGCGGCGCGCTGAAAGACTTTTTTGACCGCAGCTACTACCCCGTTCTGGAAGAAAAACAGGGCTTGCCCTGCGCGCTATACATACGCGCGGGGATGGATGGGACCGGAACTCGACGCGCAGTCGAATCCATTGTGACCGGGTTGCGTTGGAATTGGGTGCAATCTCCCCTGACGTTCAAGGGTGACTGGCAGGACAGCTTTTTGCAGCAAGCGGAAGAGCTGGGCCTGTACATGGCTGCAGGACTCGACAACAGCGTCTTCTGACGTTGCCTTTCGCGCGTTCAAGCGCACTTTCTGGCAAGGCACGTTCAACGGTATACTGCGCCAATGGATCGTATTCTTGCCCGCCTTGAAGGCTGCTATCAGCTCGCCGAGCAGCACTTCTCCCGCCACTTTCCCCGCCCGGATATAGAACTGGATCTGCGCGGCCAGCGTGCGGGTGTCGCTTATCTAAACCAGAATCTGCTGCGCTTCAATGGTCAGCTTTACCGCGACAACGCAGACGACTTTCTACTGCAAACCGTGCCACACGAAGTGGCTCATCTGATCGCACACCAGGTCTATGGCGCCCGGATTCGCCCGCACGGCCGCGAGTGGCAAGCCGTCATGACTCAACTGTTCCAGCTGCCAGCCAATCGTTGCCACAACTATGCAGTGGCTAAACGCCGCAGCACCCGTTATCTCTACCGCTGCGCCTGCCCCGACCATATGCACTTCACGCCGCAGCGACACGCCTGGGTCAGAAAAGGCCGCCAATACCAATGCCAGCGTTGTGGCGATCTGCTGCACTTTACCGGCCAGCAGCAAGCCTTGGTGGTATAGCCGGCGCATGTATTAGGTTCGTCGATCTACCCTGATGACGCTCTGGCCACCTTATTCCTCTTGTAGCCTGGGTACGTCGCCAGCGCGCCTTAGGGTCATGATATACGGCCTTAGCGAGTAGCCAAGCTGTGGCTCAAGCTGATCCGCCCACTGCAGCATGGCAGTGCGGTCCAGCATCAACTCACCGGACTGCGGAATAAACAGAATAATGTTGCCCTCCTCCACCTCAACCTGCAGGTAGTGGGTACCGAACAGACGCTGCAGCGGGCTGGCAGCATAAGGACGCCCGCTCTGCCCCAACTGCCATTGATTCACTACCAATAGCCCACCTGGGCGCAGCGCTGCCCTGCAGGCTGCAAAGAAATCAGCCTGCAACTGCAGGCGCGCGATGCCTCCCTCCAGATAAAGATCGACGAACAGCAGGTCACAGCTGTTTGGCTGGCTGGCAATGTAGCTTTCGGCGTTGGCGACCACCACCTCAAGACGCGGGTCCGCGCTCAGCCCGAACCAGCGGCGAGACAATTCAACGACCTTGGCACGCAGCTCAACAGCGGTGCATTGTTGTGGCGTTAAATACGCCAGCACGGCGTTTACCAGAGTGCCGCCACCCAGCCCCAGAGCAACTGCGCGCGAGGCCTGTGGCTGCCAGAATCCAGCCAGCAACATGGCACGTGTATAGTCATATTCCAGCCACGCAGGATGATTGACCAAACCGCAACTCTGCTCGGTTTGGCTACCAAAATAGAGATAACGCAGCTCGCCCTGCTCGCTGACTCGCAGCGTGCCAAAATCATCTTCGCAGCGCTCCAGCTCCCTCTCAGGTTTAGCCGGGCCCAGGTTACCTAGATACTTATAAAGCGTACTGATCCAGCCCATAGGCTGTTTAACCCCCAAAAGTCGCGTTACCATTCGCTGGCACGCACATTGATACCCACCCAAGAAGAAGCCCATGACCGCAATCTGGACACCTGACAGCTGGCGCAGCAAGCCCGTTCTGCAACAACCCACCTACCCAGACCAACAGGCCTTGTTGAGCGTAGAGGACACCCTGGCAAGCTACCCACCCCTGGTATTTGCTGGCGAGGCCCGTGAGCTGCGCCGTCAGTTTGCGGAAGTAACTCAAGGTCGTGCCTTCCTGCTGCAAGGCGGCGATTGCGCGGAGAGCTTTGCCGAATTCTCTGCACCCAAGATTCGCGATACCTTCAAAGTACTGCTCCAGATGGCCGTTGTCATGACCTTTGCCGCCGGCTGTCCGGTGGTCAAGGTTGGCCGCATGGCCGGTCAGTTTGCGAAACCACGCTCAGCCGATGACGAAACCCAGGGCGGCGTGACTTTACCCGCTTACCGCGGCGACATCATCAACAATATAGCGTTCGACGCGGCTGGCAGAACGCCTGACCCACAGCGCCTGCTGAGCGCATACCACCAGGCAACCGCCACCTTGAACCTGCTGCGCGCCTTCGCCCAGGGCGGTTTTGCCAGTCTGGATCAGGTGCATCAATGGAACCTGGACTTCATTGCCAACTCCTCGATGGCCGATCGCTTCCAGCAACTGGCCGACCGCATCGACGAAAGCCTGGCCTTCATGCGCGCCTGCGGCTTTGATAATGATCACAGCCCGCAATTGCGTGAAACCGCGTTCTTTACCGCGCATGAAGCCTTGCTACTAAACTACGAGCAAGCCTTTACCCGCCGCGACAGCACGACCGGCGACTGGTACGACTGCTCTGCACACATGCTCTGGATTGGCGATCGCACGCGTCAGCTGGACGGCGCTCATGTTGAGTTTATGCGCGGCATTCACAACCCGATTGGCATCAAGGCTGGCCCCACCACCGACCCGGACGATCTGCTGCGTTTGATAGACCGGCTCAACCCGGGCAACCGCGACGATCGAATCAACGTGATAGTGCGCATGGGGGCGGACAAGGTAGAGCAGCATATGCCGGCGCTGGTGCGTGCGGTTGAGCGTGAAGGAAAGCACGTGCTGTGGAGCTCGGACCCCATGCACGGTAATACCATGAAGGCCTCAAGCGGCTACAAAACTCGTGATTTCGCGCGCATTCTGGCCGAGGTAGAACAGTTCTTCGCGGTACATCGCGCCGAGGGCACCTGGGCTGGCGGGATTCATATCGAGATGACCGGGCAAAACGTGACCGAGTGCATTGGCGGGGCCACACCGGTGACCGAAGACGGTTTGTCTGATCGCTACCACACCCACTGCGACCCGCGGCTGAATGCCGACCAGTCGCTGGAGCTGGCATTCATGATTGCCGAGACACTGAAAAAAGCCCGTCGATAACCGATAAAAGCGATCACACAGAGCGGTTCAAGGCGTATTATCAGCCCATTCTTTCTCGCCTGTATTATGCGGTAGCCTCACTTACTCCAGTCTGGCTGCCGTTTGTGTCCTGGAACCCTTCATGCACGAACAAAGCAGCTTCCTTCTCGTCGCCGTTGTCTTCCTGCTGGCCGCTGTTGCGGCGGTACCGCTGGCCAAAGGTTTGCGCCTGGGCGCAGTGATCGGCTACCTCTTGGCAGGCGTAGTCATCGGGCCCTCGGTGCTGAATCTGATAGATCACCCCGAAGACATCCGCCATATCTCCGAGCTGGGGGTCGTGCTACTGCTGTTTATCATCGGCCTGGAGCTATCACCGCGTCGGCTCTGGGTGATGCGCAAGTCCGTATTTGGCGTGGGCCTGGCGCAAGTACTGGTGTGCGGCGGCCTGATTGGCTCAGTAGCCTATTTTGGCATGCACCAACAGCTGAACACCGCGGTGATACTGGGCCTTGGACTGGCGCTGTCATCGACCGCCTTCGGCCTGCAGATTCTCGCTGAACGCAAGGAGCTGACCAGCCCCCACGGGCGCCTGGCCTTTGCTATTTTGCTGTTTCAAGACATCGCCGCCATCCCGCTGATTGCGCTGATTCCGCTGCTGGGCAACGCTGCCAGCGAGACGAGCGGCAGTAGCAATCTTGAGCAGATCATCAAGATCGTCGGCAGCATCGCCATTATCGTGGTCGGCGGACGTTATCTGTTGCGGCCGGTGTTTCGCATAGTGGCCAGAACCGGCTTACAGGAAGTATCAACGGCCACCGCCCTGCTGGTCGTCATCGGGACCGCCTGGTTGATGCAAAGCGTAGGCGTCTCCATGGCGCTCGGCGCCTTCCTCGCCGGCCTGCTACTGGCAGACTCAGAGTACCGTCACGAGCTGGAATCACAAATTGAACCCTTCAAGGGGCTGCTACTTGGGCTGTTTTTTATCAGCGTAGGCATGACAGCCGACATCGGTCTGCTGCTGAGCAGCCCCGGCGCGGTGTTGCTACTGACCACGATGATCATCGGCTGCAAGCTGCCGTTGATCTACCTGGTTGGCCGCGCCGCTGGCGGGCTCAACCGTCTCAGTGCCCTGCGGCTCGGCGTGGTGCTGGCCGCCGGCGGTGAGTTCGCCTTTGTGGTATTCCAGATGGCCCGCGATCAAGCGCTGTTTGACCAGCGCATGCACAGCATGCTGGTACTGGCCATCACCCTATCGATGGCCGTGACGCCCCTGATCATTCTGTTGCTGTCACAGCTGATTAAGCCCAAGCCGGTAACCGTCGAGGTGCCCGAGCAATACAAACAGATTGATGCCGCTGCGCCGCGCGTGGTGATTTCGGGTATGGGCCGTATGGGGCAGATCATCGCCCGTGTGTTGCGCGCGCAACGCATACCCTACATCGGCCTGGAGACATCGGTAGACAGCATCGAAATGTCACGTGCCATGAGCAGCGACATGCCGATTTTCTATGGCGACTCCCTGCGTCCGGAGATACTGCGCGCCGCCCAGGTCGATAAGGCTGAGTACTTCATCATCACCACCGACGACCCGGAAACCAATCTGAAAACCGCCGAGCTGGTAAGCCGGCTTTACCCGCAACTGACGATAATCGCGCGCGCCCGCAACCGGCAACATGTGCACAAGCTGATCGATCTGGGGGCTTTGCCGGTGCGCGAGACATTCCACTCCAGCCTGGAAATGAGCAAACACATATTGACCGGACTGGGTTTGAGTGAAGCGCAAGCCGACTCACGGCTGAAGCGTTTTCGACAGCACGATGAACAGGTGCTGGCAGCCCAGCATAAAGTCTATGACGACGCTGCCGCGGTGATACAGACAGCGCGCGAAGCCCGCGCCGATCTGGAGAGGCTGTTTGACTCCGACGAGATTGAAGCACGCAGCATTGACGAGCTGTTGCAACCCAGGCAAGAGTAATACGCCCTGCGTTGCTGCGCCCGGCCCTGCTACAATGGCCAATTATCGTTTTCAGGAAAACCAGCATGGCCGACATCGGACGCTTCAACAGACTGCAAATCGTCAAACACACCGGTTTCGGCCTGTATCTCAATGGCGGTAATGACGGCGATATTCTGCTGCCCAATCGCTACATCCCCAAGGATGAGCCGACCGAAGTCGGCGATTGGCTGAACGTATTCATTTACTTCGACAGCGAAGACAAGATCATCGCCACCACCGAGCAGCCCAAGGCACAGGTCGGCGACTTTGCCAGTCTCAAGGTGGTCGCCAAGAACAATGTCGGATTATTTCTGGATTGGGGCCTGCCCAAAGATGTGCTGCTGCCCTACTCAGAGCAGAAGAAGCCGCTGGAAGAAGGCAGCTACGTGGTGGTGCATCTCTACTTGGACAAGCACACCAGCCGCGTAATCGCGACCAGCCGCCTCGACCGATATCTGGACAAGACCCCAGCGCGCTACAAAGCCGGCGAGCAAGTCGAGCTACTCGTAGTCGAGCGCACTGATCTTGGCCACAAGGCAATTATCAACGGTCTGCATTGGGGCCTGATTCACAAGAACGAGGCCTTCAAGTACCTGCGCGGCGGCCAGCACGAAACCGGCTACATCCGCGAAATGCGTGCTGACGGCAAAATCAGCCTCAGCCTGCAGCCTGTCGGCGCTGCCGCTGGCGATCAACTGCAGGATCAGATCCTACAGAAGCTGCTGGACAACGACGGTACCCTGGCACTCAGCGACAAAAGCACGCCAGAAGCGATCAGCCGCATGTTTGGCGTCAGCAAGGGTAACTTCAAGAAAGCCATCGGCGGTTTGCTCAAACAGGAAAAAATCAGCATTCACAGCGATCATATCGAACTGCTTTGAGCCTCAGGCTGCGCGATAAAACGCTCGGTACTGTCCGGGCGTAAGCGCGGTACGCAGTTTGAAATGACGCTGAAAATGCGCTTGATCGGCAAACCCCAGATCCAGCGCCAGCCCATTCAGACTGCATGCTCCCCGACGTAACTGAACCCGCGCCTGCTTGATCCTTGCATCCAGTTGATAGGCATGCGGTGCCTGACCAAATTCTCGCTTGAAGCCACGAATCAGTTGATAGCGATTGAGGCCGGCAACCTCGGCCAGGGTATCCAGCTGCAGGTTGGCATCGAGCTGATCCATGATTAAGTCCCGCGCCAGCAACACACCACCATGTTTAGCTTCAGGTGCGAGCGGCTCGGCAGCGAATAGCGGCTGCATGAGCTCTATTAACTGAGTTTGCGCCGCCAAAGGCGTATCCGCCTGGAGCAAACTGGCAAACAACTGATCAAAACGCTTACCTGCATCCGAGCGCCTATTCGTCACCTCAGGGAAACACTGGTAGTCAGCGCTACCGCCCGATAACTCGCGCTGCAACTCGCCCAACCAGGCGGCGTTCAAAAAAATCATCCGATAGGACCACAGACCCGCCGCCGGATTACAGGAGTGCACCTCGCCCGGATTAACCGTTACCATGCTGCCTGCGCCAATAGGCTGCGACTGACCACGGTTACGGTACAGCGTGTGCCCCTGATCTATCAGCCCAAAGGAAAACTCATCATGGGTATGCTGCTGATAGCAGGCGCTGGAACGATCAGCCTGACGCAGCTCGACAAAGGGCAACGCCGGACTGCGCTGCAGAAACTGTGATGTCGATTCAGCCATTGCTCGCTCCGTTCTCTAATGCGTCAGAATAAGGCCCACACTGCCCGCCAGCAACAAGCCCATCAACGGATTGAACCACAGCAGCGCAGGATGGCCGGACAAACGCCGCCCCAGCAGATGACCGACCAGTGCCCAGCTACCCACGCCAAGCAGGCACATCAATAGTGATAGCAGAGTAAAAATCGCCAAATAACCTGCACCGGGCTCTGCGCTGCTGACAAACATGCCGATACCTGAGACCGAGAACAACCAGGCCTTGGGGTTTAACCACTGAGCCCAGGCGCCCGCCCAAAACCCCGGGACCTTATGCTGTTCATTTAAGTCCATTACCGCCGCCCCTGAGGTCCCGATGCGCCAGGCCAGATACAACAAATAGGCGGCACCAATCCAGCTCAGGGCCTGCATGATAGCTGGCTGGCGCTGCAGACTACCGAGTAAGCCCAGCCCGACCAATATCACCATCAGCGTATAACCAATAGTGGCGCCCAGCACAAAACCCAGTGCACGGAAAAATCCGGCCTGCGCCGCAGAACTGACTGCGACCACACACACCGGACCCGGTGCAATAGAGCCGACCAACGAGAAAGCCAACATGGAAATAACGACCGACAACATCTACAGGCACCCATATTACCGAGGCCGCATTGCCCCGCTAACGCCATAGTGCCCAGAACACCCAGCCTTGTATTGAACGCAATTGCACGAGACTTAACGGCAAAAAAAGGCGCACAAGGCGCCTTTTTTGGTTGCGACCGCCGTTCAGCCTCAGCCAGCTGGCCGGCCAAGGTCCGGCTTACTGTAGTCACAGACGCCCTGCGGGAAAATCGTATTTAGCTGGCCGACCTCCTCACTGGTAAACGAAGGACATCCTCGCTCAGGGAGACATCAACCAGCAGCATAGGGAAAAGAGCAACAGACGGACTGGTTCGATAAGCAGGCAAGGAGCCGCAGACAAAAGCGCCAAACCAGTGCGAATGACTTGGCGCAATCGGCATAAAGACGATTAACAATTACTCGCGAAAATGCGGCCCTGGACCATCACCGGCCAACTCATCACCGGCGTTACGCAGCGGGCAGGCCTTGAGAGATAGACAACCGCAACCGATGCAGCCGTCTAGCTGATCACGCAGCTGGGTCAAGGCATGAATACGCTCGTCCAATGACTGCTGCCAGTGCCGCGATAAACGGCGCCAATCACGGAGCCCAGGCGTGCGCTCGGCGGGCAGAGCCTGCAGGGCTTCAGCTATTTCAGTCAAGGATACGCCAACCCGCTGCGCCACCTTGATCACGGCAAGCCGCCGTAACACTGAGCGCGGGTAACGGCGCTGGTTGCCCGCCGTGCGATAAGCCTTGATCAACCCTTTCGACTCATAAAAATGCAACGTGGAAATAGCGAGCCCACTGCGCTCAGCAGCCTCTCCGACACCAATACTGCTGTATTCTGTGCCCTGCTTATGTTGCATTTTCACAGCCATCGCCCCTGGTGAGAGTTTTGCTTGACCTCAAGTTAGGTTGAGATTTTAAAGTGCGCGACACCTACCCGCAATGTCCAGGATGAAACAGTAATGCAACCATTTTCCAGTCACCAGCAAGCCCTAGCAATCAACCCTGCCGGACTCTACGACCCCCTACCCAACGGCTACTCACATGTAGTGATCGCGCCAACCAACGCGCGCTGGGTTTTCGTAGCAGGTCAAGGTGGCGAAGATGCCAGCGGGCTTTTGGCTGAAGGGTTTACCTCGCAGCTACAACGTTGCCTGAGTAATCTACGTATAGCCCTGGCCGCAGCACAGGCATCGCTGCAGCATGTAGTGCGCCTGACGGTGCTGGTGGTAGACCACAACCAGCAGCGGCTTGACCATATCAGCCAGGCCTTACGCAAGGCCTGGGATGGTCACCCCACACCAGCGTGCACGCTAATTCCGGTACCCCGGCTGGCACTCGACGGCATGCTGATAGAAATAGACGCAACCGCTTGCATCGGCGCGACTGAGGCGACAGGTGCATGAGTGAAAACCAAGGATTGAATATCGACAACTCTAGCCATAGCAGCTACCTCACCACGGGTACCTTGCTACTAATGGCCATCGCCACTGGTCTATGTGCCGGGGCTAACTATTTCAATCAGCCGCTGCTGAATTCAATAGCGCTGTCGCTTGGCGTCAGCGAAGGACTGGCCGCCACCACGGTTACCCTGTCGCAGGTAGCCTATGCCGTCGGCCTGCTGTTTCTTGTTCCTCTGGGCGACAAACTGGAGCAACGGGGCTTGGCAGTCGGCTTGATGCTGATCGCCGCAGCCGGCTTGCTGATCAGTGGCTATGCGTACAATTTCAGCATGCTGCTCTTGGGGACCTTGATCACCGGTCTGTTTTCGGTGGCGGCACAAACCCTGGTTCCCATGGCGGCCAATCTCTCGGACCCGCAGCGCAGCGGGAGAGCTGTTGGACTGGTAATGAGCGGCTTGTTGGCTGGTATTCTACTGGCGCGCACTGCCGCCGGCCTGTTGTCCGAAGTGGACGGCTGGACCACCGTCTACCGCGTTACTGCGGTGCTGATGCTGGTACTCGCGGCGACACTCTGGTTGATTTTGCCAAAGGCACGAAATCCGCATCCAAAAAGCTATGCCGCCACCCTGAAGTCACTGCTGGCGCTAGCTATAACCTACCCTCGCCTGCGTAGCCGGGCCATCCTTGGCGGTCTGGTATTTGGTTCGGTCAGCGTCCTGTTTTCAACCATGGCACTGCTGCTATCAGGCCCCGGGTATCACCTGAGTGATAGCCAGATCGGCCTCGTTGGCTTGCTCGGGATTGGTGGCGTCATTACCGCCAACCTGGCAGGCCGACTGGCAGACCGAGGACGCGGCCAGGTGGTCAGTACCTTTGCACTGGTGCTGCTCCTGCTGGGCTGGCTGGGACTGTATTTGGGGCTGGGCAACCTGTGGCTGTTTCTGCTGCCGCTACTGCTACTCGATATCGCCTTGCCCGCAATACACATCAGCAATCAGAGCGTTATCTACCGCCTGGCGCCAGAGGCCAAGGCACGGGTTAATGCGGTGTACATGACGGTGTACTTTATCGGTGCTGCCAGCGGCTCGGCCCTGGGCGCGGCTGCCTGGAGCCATGGCGGCTGGGGTGCGACCTGCGCTACCGGGGTGGTGCTGGGTGCACTTGCATGGCTAGTGCTGATTTATGATCAACGGCTGCTCAAACGCGAGGTCAAAGGGCACTAACCACAAAGCCCACCGCGTGTTTGCCGTCAAGGCTGGGAGGCTTTTCCTCTGATGCGCAGCTGACTGGGCTGTGCGTCACATAACACGAACGTCTCGCCTATTTGGGTGGCTGCCCAATCCTGAACAAATACCTACCATCAGCAGAGGCATTAACCACTTTTGTCTCATCATTAAGTTTCAATCGATGCCTGACTTATGTTTCAGGTGAGACTGCGTGCTAACAACAATAAGAGGAATACTCATGCAGCTGATGCAAACACTCATCAAAGGCAGCCTAGCCATCGTGGCCGTAGGGCTGCTATTAAGCGGTACGGCTCAAGCAACGAACCCTGGCTCCCGCACGCCCGACACCATGATTCTGGGCGATTCGATATTTGCTCTTTCCGGCGACATTCACGATTATCTGGAATCCGACCTGGATGAAAACATCGAGACCTATGCGCGCTCAGGCTGTCAGTTGAGTGGCGGTAACGTGCTCTGCTCGCGTCTTTATTCGGTGGAACGTCAATATGCACGTGCCAACAAGACAGGTATCAAAACCGTGATCTTTAATGGTGGCGGCAATGACATCCAGCTAAACAGCTGCCGTCCATCACTGAGTGCTTGCATGCCGCTGCTCAACGAGCTGGAAGACAAAATTGCTGCATTGGTTGAGGACATGCGTGACGACGGTATTGAGGAAATCATCTTCCTCGGTTACTACAACGCCACCGGTGGTGCTGAGGAGCTGCGCGCTATCAACAACTACAGCATGGACTACAAGAGTGCCGCCTATCCCGGCATGAACGTGAAGTTTGTTGACGTGCGCGCTGCCTTTGCCGGCAAGGAAGCGCTGTACATCAAAGCCGATGGCATTCATCCAACAGCGGCGGGCTCGCGCGTGCTGGCTGACCTGCTGCTGCAAGCACTGGATTAATGATGCGAACAGGCCACGGCACCCAGTCCGTGGTCTGTGCGCTTTCACTGTTACCAATCTTCCCTTGAGGGCTGCAATCGCGGCGCTCATAATGCTCGGCCTGCTCACCTAGCCACAGGCCCTTTTGCATGTTTCGCTGGTTTGAAAACCGCCTTGATCCCTTCCCCGCTGCCGAGTTGAGCGAGCCGCCGCGCAAGCTGCTGCCGTTCTGTATGCACTTTACCCGTGGCGCGTGGCCCTACATCATCCTCGCCGCTATTCTCACGGCCGGTATTGCGCTGACCGAAGTTTGGCTGTTTGCCTTTCTAGGCAATATCGTCGATTGGCTATCAGGCCAAAGCCGGGAAACCTTCCTGCAAAACGAGGGCTGGAAACTGGTCGGTATGGCTCTGATGGCACTGGTCGTGCTACCGCTGCTGGTATTCAGCAGCAGCCTGCTGACGCATCAAACGCTCATGGGCAATTACCCCATGCGCATCCGCTGGCTGGTACACCGTTACCTGCTCAAACAATCAATGGCCTTCTATCAGGACGAGTTCGCCGGACGCATCGCCACCAAACTGATGCAGACCGCCCTCGCGGTACGCGAATGCGTCATCAAGCTGATCGACGTACTCAACTACATATGCGTCTATTTCATCGGCACACTGCTGCTGGTCGGCATGGCTGACTGGCGGCTAACGCTGCCCATGTTTGCCTGGCTGATCGGCTACATTTTGCTCATGCGCCATTATGTGCCGGTGCTGGGCAAGGTCGCAGAAGTCCAGGCTGACGCACGCTCGGTCATGACCGGTCGCATCGTCGACAGCTATACCAATATTCAAACGGTAAAGCTGTTTTCCCACGCCAAGCGCGAGTCGAGCTATGCCCGTGAAGGCATGGACGGCTTCATGCTCACCGTGCACCAGCAGATGCGTCTGGTCACCACGCTCTATAGCCTGCTCTATCTGCTCAATGCACTGCTATTGCTTGGCGTTGCCGGTACGGCGATCTGGCTTTGGACACAAGGCTCCATCAGCGTCGGCGCGGTTGCCGTGGCGGTTGGTATTGTTCTGCGCCTGTCCGGCATGTCGCAGTGGATTATGTGGGAACTCTCTGCCCTGTTTGAAAACATTGGCACTGTGCAGGACGGCATCAACTCGATTTCACGCCCGCAGCAGGTCGACGACCAACCTGATGCCAAGCCGCTACGGGTGACCCAGGGCGAGATTCACTTTGATCAGGTGCACTTCCATTACGGCAAAGGCCACGGGGTCATGGCTGACCTGAACCTGCATATCAAACCTGGCGAAAAGATCGGTCTGGTCGGCCGCTCCGGTGCGGGCAAATCAACACTGGTCAATCTGCTGCTGCGTTTCTACGACGTGGAGTCCGGCCGAGTCATGATCGACGGTCAGAATATTGCCGACGTCGAGCAAGACAGCTTGCGGGCACAGATCGGCATGGTCACGCAGGACACCTCCCTGCTCCACCGCTCAGTGCGCGACAACATCCTCTATGGTCGCCCGGATGCGGACGAGCAGTTGATGCGGGAGGCGACGCACAGTGCCGAAGCAGATGCCTTCATCGCCGAACTGGAGGACGCCAAGGGCCGCCGTGGCTTTGATGCGCATGTGGGTGAGCGCGGCGTCAAACTATCGGGCGGTCAACGCCAGCGTATCGCCATCGCCCGCGTCATGCTCAAGGATGCCCCTATCCTGATTCTGGATGAGGCTACTTCGGCGCTGGATTCCGAAGTCGAAGCGGCGATTCAGGAAAACCTGAACAAGCTGATGCAGGGCAAAACCGTGATAGCCATTGCCCATCGCCTCTCCACCATCGCCGAGATGGACCGGCTGATCGTGATGGACCAGGGCCGCATCATCGAAGACGGCAGCCATGCTGAGCTGGTCGCACGCGGCGGTCTCTATGCCAATCTGTGGGCACGCCAGTCCGGCGGTTTTTTGGGTGAAGAACTGGACGAGCCCGCAGCAAAAGTCTGATTTTTATAGCTGACAGACACAACAAAGCCCGCATAAGCGGGCTTTGTTTTTTTGGCTGATTGAGCAAATCAATCAACACGGATATGGTCGGAGAGGCTGGACTCGAACCAGCGACCTTCTCGTCCCGAACGAGACGCGCTACCAGGCTGCGCTACACTCCGTCATGGGCGAATATTTTACCTCAATGATCGAATCGTTCAAGAGGTCGGCTGAGAAATCATGACCGTTTTCCGAGGGTTAGCGCTAACGCCAGTCAGCGCCATGGTTGGCGTTATGCAATCGCACATCGTCTTCAGATAAATCATAAAAGCCGGGGTTCTGCGCTAATTGCCAGCGCAACGGGCTACGCTCCCCTTGCTGCCAAGCTGCCTCCATCTCTGCCAGTAGCGTGCGTGGAATAACGCAGAGCAGCGGCTGCCAACGCGTACCCACACGCACCATACACGGCGCCCGTGGATGACGCGCAGCACAGCTAAGCAAGCCCTGCAGCAAATCCTCATCAACCCGCGGCATATCACAGGGCACCACCAGCAAGTGACTCGTGGTGCACGCACGCAAACCCGCCAGAATGCCTGCCAACGGCCCAGGGAAATCAGGCTCATCATCAGCCACCAGCCGATCGGACCAAGCACTGTAAGTCGCCTGATTACGATTGCAGCTGATCAAAAGCTCGCCACCCATACTGCGCAGCAACTTACTCAAGTGCGCCGCAACCGGCTCGCCCTGAAAAGACATCAAGCCTTTGTCACGTCCGGCCAGCCTGCTGCCACGGCCACCGGCGAGCAAAAGTGAGGTGTGGGTCGAAGCGCCAAACATAGTGCAAAACTCGGGTAATCAATGGCTGTGTGTTATAACACTCGACCTATCTCAATAGAAAGCTGACCGCCTTGATACACGCATTGGCGGCGGTCACCACAGCCGTTTTAAGGAACCCAGTATGGCCAAGCCAGACGCGCCCTTCATCCCGCTCTCCATCGCGGTTCTGACCGTCAGCGATACCCGCACACTCGACAGCGATACCTCCGGCCAATTGCTGAGCGACAGCCTGAACGCAGCCGGACATCAGCTCGCCGATCGCCAGTTGCAACCCGATGATATCTACCAGATTCGCGCCACTGTTTCGGCCTGGATTGCCCGATCTGACGTGCAGGTGGTGCTCATCACCGGCGGTACCGGTTTTACCGGTCGTGATAGTACTCCCGAGGCCATAACGCCCCTACTCGACAAAATGGTCGACGGTTTTGGTGAGCTGTTCCGGCATATTTCCTGGCAGGAAATCGGCACCTCTACCTTACAGTCACGCGCACTAGCGGGCTTGGCCAACCGCACGCTGATCGTCTGCGTGCCCGGCTCTACCAACGCCTGCCGCACTGCCTGGACGAAAATACTGCACGAGCAACTGGATTCGCGCACGCGGCCCTGTAACTTTGTGCAGCACCTGGATAATACCGAGCAATGCGGCAGCCGCACATGAGCCTGATGCCGGTTGCCCAAGCCCTGCAGCAACTGCTCGACAGCGCCCGTAGCCATCCGGCTCAGCCGGTTGACGAACTACCGTTGGAGCAGGCTTTGGGTCAGGTTTTGGCGGCACCCGTCATCGCGGCGCATGACGTACCGCCTTGGGACAATAGCGCCATGGACGGCTATGCCTTTAACGCCAACGACCTGGCCAAAGCGCAAGCCGAAGGTTTACCCATCAGCCAGCGGATCACCGCTGGTATGGCCCCGGCTCCACTACTGGCTGGCAGCTGCGCGCGTATCTTCACTGGCGCACCGCTGCCAGCTGGCGCCAATTGCGTGGAAATGCAGGAGAACGTCGAGCTGACCAAAAGTGGCTTGGCGCGGCTAATGCAACCAGTACACGCAGGTCAGAACGTGCGTGCGCAAGGTCAGGATGTACAGACCGGGAGTCAGGTACTGAGCGCCGGTTTGCGCCTGCGCCCACAGGATCTGGGCGTGATCGCTTCGGTAGGTTTGGCGCGCGTGGCCGTGCATCGTCCGTTGCGGGTGGCCGTGGTATCCACAGGGGACGAACTGGTTGAGCCCGGTGAACAGCTACATCCTGGGCAGATTTTCAACAGCAACAGGTTCACCTTGATCGGCGCGCTACAGCGGCTTGGCCAACCTATTATCGACGGCGGCATATTACCGGATGATCCTGAGCAGACGCGCAGCCGTTTAAGCGCGCTAGCGGATCAGGCTGACGTAATCATCAGCTCCGGCGGTGTTTCTGTCGGTGAGGCCGACTGCCTTGGCCAAGTACTGCGTGACAGCGGTGAGATCACGCTATGGAAGCTGGCGATCAAACCGGGCAAACCCTTTACCCTGGGTAGCTTCGCCGGCACGCCGGTGCTAGGCCTACCCGGCAATCCGGCGGCCACGCTGGTAACCTTCCTCCTGCTGGTTCGGCCCTATCTGCTCACGCGGCTTGGCTGTACCACCGTCGAGCCGTCCCATTTTGCTTTGCCCGCCGGGTTTGCATGGCAACGGCCCGGCAACCGCGATGAATACCTGAGAGCCACATTGGTCGATGGTTGCATTCAACTTGCTGGCAACCAAAGCTCAGGGGTGCTCAGTTCGGCCAGCCAAGCCAGCGGACTGGTTTTGATTCCAGCCAATACACGCGTAGAACGCGGTCAAGCGCTGAGCTTTCTGCCCTTCACCGGATTGTTTGACTGATCCCACACCGGGTAAAGCGGCCCCGCCACGTTTATTCAACGCCATCAACCCCACCTATGCCGCGAGCATCTGACAATTAGCTGGCTAGAATCGAGACATACCTGCAAACAACAATAATAGGAATCTCGCATGAAGCCATCCTTCCAGGCCGCCGCCTTTGCCTCGCTGGTCAGTCTTTCCGGCGCAGTGTTCGCGACCGAGTACTCCGCGCCCGAAGCGCTGGTAGCGCCGTCATCCTTCAAAGGGGTGCATGGCCTTGCGGTCGATAAGCAAGGCCGCCTGCTGGCAGGCAGCGTGGTGGGCAACAGCATCTATCAGGTCGATATCGACAGCGGTGAAACCAGCGTCTTCATTGGGCCCGATCAAGGGCAAGCGGATGACATTGCAATCGGCCCCAAGGGTGAGATGGCCTGGACCGGGTTCTACGCCGGTCAGTTGCTGATACGCGACAACGACGAAGCGCCCATACGCGTTGTCGCCACCGACCTACCCGGTATGAACTCGCTCGATTTCAATGATGAAACCGGCCAACTGTATGCCAGCCAGGTATTTCTGGGCGATGCGCTCTGGGAAATCGACCCCACGGGTAGCGAGGCTCCGCGGTTGATCGCCAAGGACTTGGGCGGCTTCAACGGCTTTGAAGTCGGCAGCGATGGCTGGTTATATGGGCCACTCTGGTTCAAAGGGGAAGTCGTACGCATCAACCCGGCTGATGGCCAGATTGAGACAGTCGCGACCGGCTTCGGCACACCGGCCGCCGCCAATTTCGACTCCAAAGGCAACCTGTACGCCATCGACACGCTCAGTGGACTGCTCAAGCGCATCAATCTAAGCAGCGGCGAAACCACTAACATCGCCCAGCTCAGCAGCTCGCTGGATAACCTGGCCATCGACAGCCAGGATCGAATCTTTGTCTCCAATATGGCTGATAACAGCATTCAGGAAGTCAATCCAGCGACCGGCAAGGTACGCCTGATCACCGGCGGCAAGCTGGCAGTACCGGCCGGGCTGGTACTGACGGAGCACGGCGCAGACCTCTACGTTGCCGACGTTTTTGCCTTTCGCAAAGTGGATACCACTAGCGGCGAGGTTACCGATCTGCGCCGCGCGCACGGCTCGGATGCCGAGTACCCGATCAGCGTTGGTCTGGGTAAAGAGCGGTTACTGCTAACGAGTTTTTCAACCGGCACGCTGCACGTCATTGACCGCCAGGACAACAAGACGCTGCACATGATTCACGGCCTTAAAGCCCCCTCTGGCGCCGTAGAGTTGAGCAATGGCGACATAGTGGTCAGTGAGATGGAAAGCGGCAAGCTGTTGCGCCTGAGCGGCGAGAGCCTGGACCAGCAGCAGGTGCTGAGCGAGGGATTGCAGGGTCCGGTACAGATGATCCTCGGCCACGACGGCATGATTTATCTGACAGAGATCGCGGGATTCCTGACCCGCGTTGATCCTGCCACAGGCAAACTGGAACGCCTGGTCAGTGATCTGCAACTGCCAGAAGGCTTGAGCGAAACAGCCGATGGCAAGTTTGTCGTCGCCGAAAGTGCCGCTCACAGACTACTGCTGGTTGATCCCGCAACCGGCACTAAAAGCGTGCTCGCCAGCGAGCTACCCATTGGCTTTCCCGCTGGCCCAGGTATGCCGCCAACCGGCATTCCGACCGGCGTAGCCGTGGCTGCAGACGGCACTATTTTCTTCAGCTCGGACATCGACAACGGCCTGTACAGGTTGCAGCCCGAATAAGCTAACGGTGACCGTGCCAAGAGTATCAGGGGCGGTCACCGTAACATCCAGTCAAATACGCGGTTGTGCTTTTTTATGAACGTTTTCAGAGCGAACCAGTCAATTTTAACAGACTGAATTGAACTGATTAGCTATAACAGGAGACGTGTTCATGCATTACCTGCTGAAAAAAGCCCTCATTCCTGCCGTCGCCCTTGCCGCCATCGCCGGTTCCGGTCTGTCTCATGCAGACGCACCAAACTCGCTGGGCTGGCTGGAAGAAGGCGTGATCATGCCTGAGGATGTGACGGTGAAATTCAAACTGGATTCAGGCGCCCTCACCTCCTCGATGCACGCACAAAACATCGAGCGTTTTGAAAAGGATGGCGAGGACTGGGTGCGCTTTCAGGTAGAGCTTGAAGATATCAAGACAGAGCAAACCGTCGCCTCGACTTTTGAGCGTCCACTTGAACGCAACCTGAAAGTACGTGGCGCTGGCGGTTCGGAAGAACGCCCGGTGGTAAAAATGGAAGTCTGCGTGGGCGAAGAGGTACTCAATCAGGAGTTCTCTCTGCGCGACCGCAGTAACATGCACTATCCGGTTTTGCTTGGTCGCCGCACGCTGGATGAACTGGGCATGGTAGATACCTCCCGCACCTTTACCACCAAGCCTGCCTGTTCTGCCAGCCAGGCTTGATAAGCGAGCATAGAGTGCGCTGAGACTAAAGCGTCTCGGCGCCAGCCTCAGCCAACAGCAAGGTCACCTCTCGACTAACCACCACCAAAGCCTCATACATTTGCGCGCTGGCCTGCGTGTAATTGATGCGCAGGCAATCACGGTATTTGCCTGATGCCGAGAACAGCGAACCGGGTGCGATCTGAATACCCGAGCTAAGTAGACGCTCGTTCAGGCGCACCGAATCCAGCCCCTTGACCTCCACCCAGAGCAAAAAGCCGCCCTGCGGGTAACTCACACCGGTACCTACTGGAAACAACGCCTGCACCCAGCCCAGAACCACATCCAGGTTGCGCTGATACTGACGGACCACTTGGCGCAAATGCCGCTCGTAGTGCCCCTGCTCGACAAACTCGGCAACGGCCAGCTGCGGCAAGGTCGCCGACGCACCGGTAGATACATACTTCTGATGCAAAACCTGATCACGGTAGCGACCAGGCGCTATCCACCCTACCCTCAGCGAGGGAATCAGGGTTTTGGAAAAAGAACTGCAGAGCAGCACGCGGCCATCGTCATCAAAGGATTTGAGCGTCCTTGGACGCGGTGCGCGATAGGCCAGATCGCCATAGATATCATCCTCAATGATCGCCACATCAAAACGCTGAGCCAGCGCCACCAGCTCGCGCTTGCGCGCTTCAGGCATGGTATAGCCCAGCGGGTTATTGTGCGTGGGCGTAATCTGTATCGCTTTGATTGGCCACTGCTCCAATGCCAATTCCAACGCCTCCAGACTGATTCCGGTCTCCGGGTCGGTGGGGATCTCCATCGCCTTGAGCTGATGCGCCTTGAGAATCTGCATGCTGCCGTAAAAGCTGGGCGAGTCGACCGCGACCACATCCCCTGGAACGGTGAGCGTACGAATGGCAATCGACAGCGCTTCCTGGCAACCAGTGGTAATCAGGATGTCGTCCGGATGCAGCAGGCAACCTGAACTTGAGGCTAGCCGCGCGAGTTGCTTGCGCAGCTGCGGACTCCCGGCCAGGGAGTCGTACCTTAAACCAGCGGCATGGGCACTGCGGTGCAGGCCAGCCAGCACCTGAAACAGGGGCTTCAACGTTTTGGCTTCGACGTCGGGTATGCCCCGCCCCAACGAAATAATGTGATCGGCACTGGGCTCACCCACCAGGTTCAGCACATGATCCCACTGGGATACATCGAGGGGCCGCTGAGCAGGACGAGTCACGCCCGGCAGCACCGCCGGAGCCGTGCGCGCGAGTACAAAGTAACCGGACTTCGGACGCGCCTCTATCAAGCTCTGAGCTTCCAACCCCGCGTAGGCGGTCTGTACCGTTGAAATACTCACAGCAAACTCGGCACACAGCTCGCGGATCGACGGCAATCTATCACCTGCGCGGTACAGACCATGCTCGATGCGCTGGCGCATCGTCGCCGCAACCTCTTCATAGCGTTTCATAACAAAAGTCACCCGACTCACGTTTACCAGTACAGATTCAACCAAAATACAGCATACAGCCCGATCAAACCCGCCTCTGTATCTATTTATTATTTTTTTACTGTATCTGTATCAAGAATAACGAAAACCTTAATCTAGCTCCACGCTAACAGGAGAACCGTAATGAACAGCAAGTCACTCACTGCCATCTTCAGCCTGGCGCTGAAGCATCACCAACAAAGGCGCGACTACCACCATTTGTTGAAACTCGACGAACATCTATTGGCCGATATCGGCCTGACCCGTGCACAGATTCGTCGCGAGCTGGCTCGCCCCTACTGGGCCGGGTTAAAGCTCAACCTGCGCTGCAACGGCATGCTCACGCAGAAGCCGCGCTTGCGCGCCTGAAATGGCTATTGGCGCCTCGGCAGCAGCATGATTAGACCCGTTGTGCGCAACGCAGACTGAGACTCGCTTTACCGACTAACTTAATTTTAGCGCTGATATTCAGTACCCTTGAATCCTTAACAGCCTCATGCGGATAAACCGAATGTCCAGTGCCCTGCCCCACGACCTGAATATTGAAGCACGTTACGTCCTCGCCAAACAGGTAGCGCAAGAGGCGGCCCGACGCGGTATGGCCTATTACCAAAAGCGCGAAGAACTCAATATTGAACATAAGGGAGATGATCGCCAGGATCTGGTGAGCATCGCTGACCGCGCGCTGGAAGATTATATTCGCGCCGAATTGCTGGCTGCCTTTCCTGAAGACGGTTTTCTCGGTGAAGAAAGTGGCTCCGCCGACCTGAGTGCGCGCTGTCTTTGGGTGGTAGACCCGATCGATGGCACGGCCTGTTTTGTCAACGGTCTGCACAATTGGTGCGTGTCTATTGGCATGCTGCTGGATGGTACCCCACACATTGGTGCTATAGCGGACCCCAACCACAACGAGCTGTTTCATGGGGTGCGCGGTCAGGGCGCGTTCGTCAACGAACGACCACTGCGCGTCAGCAAGGCATCGCATGTGCGCGAGGGCCTGATGGGCGTGGGCACGTTTTATCCGCGCGGCACAGAGTATTTCTTACCCTTTCTCACCAGTCTGCTCGGCGAAGGTGGCATGTTTTTGCGCAACGGTTCAGGCGCGCTGATGACTGCCTACGTAGCCGCAGGACGTTTGCTGGGATATTACGAAACACTGCTCAAGAGCTGGGACTGCGCTGCCGGGTTGGTATTGGTTGCTGAAGCAGGCGGTCGAAGTAATGACTTTTTACGTGGCGAGGGCTTGCTGCACGGCAATCCCTATCTGGTCGCCTGCCCCGGCGTATACGAGCAGGTTGCCGAAATGATAGGCCCAATGCTCAATAGCGACTAAAAGCGGAATTAAAAACATTATCCCGCAGTGCCCGGTTTAGCGATTAAGCAATCAGGCCAGCGCGATCTCTACCCTGTTGCGCCCAGCTGATTTGCCCGCATACAAGGCGTGGTCCGCGCGGGCAACCGCACTGCTTAACAACTCTTCGGCACGGTACTGCGTAATCCCAATCGACAAGGTCACGCTGACTCGCTCCCCGTCCTGCTCCAGCTCCAGCGACTCAATCGCGCTACGTAACCGCTCGGCACTGGCGGTCGCCTGTTCAAGATCCGTATCTGGCAGTATCACCAGAAACTCTTCGCCACCCCAACGACCAATAAAGTCTTGCTCACGTAGTGCGCCTTGCAGTGCCTTACTAACCGCAACCAGAGCACGATCTCCCATATCATGACCGAATTGATCATTGATCTGCTTAAAGTGATCTATGTCCATCAACATGAATGTCAGGTTACTCGGCCGACGATGATGACGTGCCAATTCTTTTTCTGTCAGCTCGATAATATGTCGGCGATTGAATAAACCGGTCAGAGGATCAGTTGTCGCCATACGCGCCAGCCGCCGGTGCGCGCGCGTGACCGTTACCACATAGAACAGCGCCAGATAGCTGAACATACAAAATACGATGGTCAGATTGAAAACATGCACGCCCAGTAGAGCGCCTGAGGATATTGGCTGCAGGGGCTCGATGTACCACATAAGCACATCCAGGCCGACATAGTAGAGCCACAGGCAAACCGCGAGTATCCAGGCACTGCGCGCCCGCATGCTGACGAACAAGGCAGGTATAAACATCAGCAGAAAATAGTGAAAACCACTTTCCCAACCTACCAGCACAGTGCCCAACCCTGCGTGCACCAGCACTTCCGTGCGAATCAACATGATCGCCAAACGATTACGCCGTTGGCTGAACGCACGATAGGCGTAAACGTACATCGCCACACTAATGACGTTGACCCACGCCAAAACAGGAGAACCCAGGATCAGAAAAATAAAGAAAAAAGCGACATCAACGCCGCCGGCCAACTGGCAACAACGCATTGAAAGCTGCCAAAACTCAGGCCGCGCGTCGCGCTTGTGTGGATTTTCTGGGTGCGACCCTGGCATAAAGGCTATCACCTAAAGTCATATTATTATTAAGGTCAACTGCCAGAGAGCCGACAGCAAGAGTGCCTGAAGTGTAGTTAATTGGGGCAGCCGCAGCTACTACTAATAAAGCCAATTCAGCTTGAGCAGGTCGTCTATGACGTACTCCAGCCGAACCGACTTCGGTCAATTTAATGCAGTATCTGACTCAAGAATAATTGTGTTCGTTCGTTTTCAGGGTTGCTGAAGAACTTGTTTGGCTCAGCCTCTTCGACTATCTCGCCACGATCCATGAAGATCACCCGGTTGGCCACCGTTCGCGCAAAACCCATTTCGTGCGTCACGCAGAGCATAGTCATACCGTCTTCGGCCAGGCCAATCATAGTGTCCAGCACCTCTTTTACCATCTCGGGGTCCAGCGCAGAGGTTGGCTCATCAAACAACATGATCTTGGGCTGCATACATAGCGCACGCGCTATCGCTACTCGCTGCTGCTGACCACCAGACAACTGCCCCGGAAACTTGTGCGCCTGCTCCGGAATGCGTACCCGCTCCAGATAATGCATGGCCATTTCTTCCGCTTCACGGCGCGGCGTCTTGCGCACCCACATCGGCGATAGCGTACAGTTCTGCAGCACCGTCAGATGGGGAAACAGATTGAAGTGCTGAAATACCATGCCTACTTCACGGCGAACCGCTTCAATTTGCTTGAGGTCATGGGTCAGCTCGGTACCGTCGACCAGAATGCGTCCCTGCTGATGCTCTTCTAGCCGGTTCAGGCAGCGAATAGTAGTCGACTTACCTGACCCTGACGGCCCGCAGAGCACAATACGTTCGCCCTGCTGCACATTCATGTTGATGTCTTTCAATACGTGGAACTGGCCATACCATTTGTGTACCCCATCCATCTGGATAATGCCTTCAGGCTGGGTTGGCTGCATGTTTACGTCGCTCATCTCTTGCTCCTAACGCTTGTGGCCTGTGTCCAGCTTGCGCTCCAGATGCATGGAGTAGCGGGACATACCGAAACAGAAAATCCAGAACACCAGAGCGGCGAAGACATAGCCTTCGGTTGCCATCCCCAGCCAGGCCGGGTCGGTGGTCGCTTGTTTAATGCTATTGAGCAAGTCGAAGAGGCCGATAATGATCACCAGACTGGTGTCTTTAAACAGCGCAATAAAGGTATTGACGATACCCGGGATGACCATCTTCAGCGCCTGCGGCAATATCACCAGACCCATCATCCGCCAGTAGCCCAAGCCCATCGCTGCTGCGGCCTCGTACTGCCCCTTGGGAATGGCCTGCAGACCACCACGTACCACCTCGGCGACGTAAGCAGATTGAAACAGAATGACGCCGATCAACGCGCGCACCAGCTTGTCGAAATTCATTCCTTCCGGCAGGAACAACGGTAACATCACCGATGACATGAACAGCACCGTGATCAGCGGGACGCCCCGCCAGAACTCGATGAAGGTCACGCAAATCACGCGAATGGCCGGCATATCAGAACGACGCCCCAGCGCCAGCATAATGCCGAGAGGCAGTGCGCCAGCGATGCCCACTGCGGCGATCACCAGCGTCAGCGTCAAGCCGCCCCACTGACTGGTAGGCACAAGATCCAGCCCCAGAAAGCCGCCGTGCAGCAGCCAGTAGGCCAGCAGCGGATAAACGACCAGGAAGGCGATGCCATAACGGGCTTTACGCGGCATGGCATCAATAAACAAAGGCGCTGCGCCGACAATTGCCAATATCACCGTGAGGTCAACGCGCCAACGCAGCTCAGACGGATAGAAGCCGTACATAAACTGGCCAAAGCGCTGCTGAATGAAAACCCAGCAGGCACCCTCGCTGGTGCAGTCGGCTCTGGTAGTACCAACCCAGTCGGCGTTAATAATGGCCCAATTGATCAACGGCGGTACTATCAGCCACAGCAGATACAAGGCAAAGAGCGTGAGCAGGCTGTTAAACAAGCCGGAGAACAGATTTTCACGAAGCCAGGCGAGCACCCCGATCGCCTGTTTGGGCGGCGGCATGTCAGGTTTGAAAGTATGTGTCTGCATAGCGGCTCCTCAGCGCTCAATCAGCGCTATGCGCCCGTTGTACCAGTTCATAAACAGCGAGATGCTGATGCTGATCGCCAGGTAAACACTCATGGTAATCGCGATGACTTCGATAGCCTGCCCCGTCTGGTTAAGCACGGTACCGGCGAACAGCGACACCATATCGGGATAACCGATGCCGGCAGCCAGCGACGAGTTCTTTGCCAGGTTCAGGTATTGACTGGTCAACGGCGGAATGATGACCCGCAAGGCCTGCGGAATGATCACCAAACGCAGCGTTTTACCCGCCGGCAACCCCAGTGAGTGGGCCGCCTCTGTCTGGCCATGACTTACGGACTGGATGCCCGCACGCACGATTTCAGCAATAAAGGCAGCGGTATAGATACTCAGCGCGAGCGTTAACGCGATCAGCTCGGGGATCAGCACCCAACCACCGGCAAAGTTGAAGCCCGATAGCTCCGGTACCGTCCAGACCAGCGGATTACCGGCTATCAGGACGGCGGCGCCCGGAATAATCAGCAAAAACGCGAACACCGAGATCAGCACCGGGAAGGGCTGCCCGGTCGTCTCACGACGCTTGCGCGCCCAGCGCCCCAAGAACACTGACGCCACAACAGCCAGCAGCAACGCGGCAAAGAACAGCCCAAAAGTCTCGGATAGCCCTGGCGAAGGCATGTACAGACCACGGCTGTTGAGATAGAAACTATCGAGTACACCCAGGCTTTGCCGCGGCCCGGGCAAGGAGAGCATAACCGCGAAGTACCAGAACAAAATCTGCAGTAGCGGCGGAATATTGCGGAAGGTTTCGATATAGAGCGTCGCTAGCTGGCGAACTAGCCAGTTGGGCGACAAGCGCGCCACGCCAAGCAGAAAACCGATGATGGTCGCCAGTACGATACCAATCACCGAGACCAGCAGCGTATTGAGCAGGCCCACAAAAAACACGCGCCCATAGCTATCGGTCTGAGTGTAATCAATCAGATGCTGAGCTATGCCAAAGCCCGCAGTGTTGTTGAGAAATGCAAACCCGGAGGTGATACCGCGCTGTTCCAGGTTGGTCTGTGTATTGTCGAATAGATACCAGCCAAGCCCCACCACCGCGGCTATGGCAAGCAGCTGAAAAATCAATGCCCGCAGCTTTGGGTCGGTCAGAACCGAGCCTCCGCGTCGCGGCACATTGGCAGTATTTTGCATATAAGCCTCTCGCATCCTCGGCTCAAACAGCGAGCGAAGATCCAACTTGTCAGAACAAAATCAGCCCGATCTTGCGACCGGGCTGACGTGCCGGTTAGGAATCAGCGCACAGGGGGTGCGTACTGAAGCCCACCTTGGTTCCACAAAGCATTGAGGCCACGTTCGATCTTCAGCTCGCTGCCGGCACCGACATTGCGCTCGAAGCTCTCGCCGTAGTTACCTACCTGTTTAATGATGTTCACTGCCCAGTCAGCAGGCAGCTTCAGATCTCTGCCGTACTCGCCTTCCGCACCCAGCAGGCGCGCCACATCAGGCTTACCCGTTGCCTTGGCCATCTCGTCAACGTTGCTGGATGTCACACCCAACTCTTCTGCGTTAACCATGGCGAACAGCGACCAGCGCACGATGTTGAACCACTCGTCATCACCCTGACGTACCACAGGCCCCAATGGCTCCTTGGAAATCACCTCGGGCAAAACCACATACTCCTCTGGAGCAGCCAGCTTGATGCGCTGCGCATACAACTGTGACTGGTCTGAGGTCAGCACATCGCAACGACCTGACTCGAGTGACTTGGCGCTCTCATCCGAGGTGTCATAAGTGATAGGAGTAAATTGCAGATTATTGGCACGGAAGTAGTCAGACAAATTCAGCTCGGTGGTAGTACCGGCCTGAATGCAGACGGTAGCCCCATCCAATTGCTTGGCACTGGTCACACCCAGCTTCTTGTTCACCAGAAAGCCCTGACCGTCATAATAGTTCACACCGGTAAAGTTCAGACCCAAACCAGCGTCTCGCGAACTGGTCCAGGTTGTGTTGCGCGACAACACGTCTACTTCACCTGACTGCAGCGCGGTGAAACGTTCCTTCGCAGTCAACGGGCTATACCTGACTTTGGTCGCATCACCGAACATGGCTGCGGCCACGGCGCGGCATACATCAACATCCAACCCCAGATAGTTCCCCTTATCATCGGCATAGGAGAAACCGGGTAAGCCATCACTGATACCGCACTGAACAAACCCTTTCTCTTTGACAGCATCAAGGGTTGAACCTGCCTGCGCAAAACTGCTTACACCCAATACCGCGGCGGTGGTACATACTGCCAGAGTAGATTTCACCATCTTCATTTGAATCTCCAGTTGCTATTGTTTTGTTGGAGTCTCGAGCGCTTCCCTTCATGCTCTTGTGAAGCACTGGGTGAGAGCCTGCGGCCGTTCAGTGGAGCCAGCCTGCCCATTAACTATAGTGGACACGAGACTGATAGCAATTTGCCTATGATCGAACATAGTGCGTTCGACGTTCCCTTTTGCCTCGCCCATCAGACGAGTCTCTCCAAAGCGCACCAGCAGCTAAATTCACATAGCTGAATCAAGCGAGGCGCGCTCAGTGCCGATGGAGAATGCAAGCGTCGTACCAGAGCCCGTTCTAGAGCGCTTGCCAAAAACCGCTCATCCTTGATTTGTCTTAGTGCGACATTTTCTTCCTAAATTCGACACAGAGTGTTCCGCTAAGCGCATCAAATAAGCGCACGGGTGCTACCAAGAGGAACAAAAAAGCACAGCAAATAACCTGCCTAGGTATTGTGAAAGGTGGAGTGGCTCATCAGAGCAGGCGGAAGAAACTGATAGCGCAAAGCAAATGCAGACTGAGCTGAACGATTCAAAGTGACGACCAGCCAGCCGCCGCACTGCAAAAGCGCTTGCCTAACAATCGCGCTGGCTGAAAGCACCCCGCCCGCCACCACCCTCACCCTCCGCCTGAAGAACTTTATTCGTAAGCCTTTAGCAACTTGACTTTGTTTATATGATAGGCGACATTTTAATATTACAAGCATCATACAAGTCAACAGCGAGTTAACAGGTGGCCTCTTACCGACCCGCCATCACATCAAAACCAATATCAGGAAGCCTGCAAAATGAATCCACAAACCTCACCCATCTCGCAGCGCCAAAACTCAGCGGAAAATGCTTTTACGCAAGCCTGTATTGCTTTCAGCAGGCCACGTCGCATTGCCGCCAGTGAGGCAGAGACAGCGGCACTGGCAACAGCAACACGCACAACTCACGCGCATGAAGGTGAAGATATCGCCGTCTGGACTTGGGGCGAAGGCCCTCGCGTTCTTTTGGTACACGGGTGGGACAGCCGTGGCTCGCACCTGGCGGGCTTCATTCAGCCACTATTGCAAGCCGGCTTCTCCGTTACCCTGTTTGATATGCCAGCACACGGTGATTCCGCTGGCGAGCATGGCAGCGTAGTGCATTCAAGCCGAGCCCTGCTCTCACTAGCCACTGCCCTAGCCGACGTACAAGCGGTAATTGCGCACTCAATGGGCTCGGCGGCAGCCCTGATTGCCTTCTGCCAGGGACTGCAGGTACAAGCCAGCGTGCACCTTTGCGGCCCGAGCTCACTGTCCACCATGGTGAAACTGCAGGCTCGTGGCTATGGCCTGAATCCCCAGCAAACCCAGGCCTTTCACGCATGGGTAGAGCAATTCATCGGCCAGTCTACTCAGTCAGTAGACCTTGAAAGCCTGCTTGATGGCCTGCGCCACCCCGCGCTGATCATGCATGATCCTGAGGATAAAGTAGTCCCCTTCGCGGCTTCAATGGCTCTCAATCAGGCCTGGTCAGGGTCACAGCTGATAGAGACACACGCCTTGGGGCATCGCCGAATACTCACTGACGATGATGTGATCATCGGCACAGTCGCTCATCTTGCGCATAACGTTGCAACGGACCAACCAGCATGAGCGCACCTACACAGCGTCAACCGATTAATGTGTTGAGTAGCCAGGCTGCAGACCAGCCAGGCCTGTCGGTTTTAGTGCTACTCGCTAGCCTGGCTGCATTGGGTACACTCTCAACCAATATTATCCTGCCATCCTTCCCATCCATGGGCGCTGAGCTCGGTATATCTTCACGCGAGATGGGACTGACACTTTCCTATTTCTTTGTCGCCTTTGCCGTCGGGCAACTACTGGTTGGCCCGCTATCAGATCGTTACGGCCGCAAGTGGCTGGTCATTGGTGGCTTACTGATTTTTTCACTCGGCAGTTTGCTCTGCGCCTATGCGAGCAACCTTGAGACCTTACTTGCGGGGCGCGTGGTTCAGGCGCTGGGAGTCTGCGCGGCGTCAGTACTGTCTCGCGCCATAGCGCGCGATCTGTTCGAGGGCGAAACTCTGGCGCGTAGCCTGGCCCTGATCATGGTAGCAATGGCTGCCGCGCCCGGTTTTTCACCGCTGCTGGGCAGCGCCTCCGACAGCTATCTAGGTTGGCGAGCAACCTTTGGCATCGTTGGTTTAGTCGGAATACTGGTGGCTATCGGCTACGCCCGTACCCTTGGTGAAACCCATGCGCCAGAGCGACGCCAGTTAGTTACCGCAGCAGCCATCACCAGCCAGTACCTGCGGCTAATGGCTGACCCCCGCTTTGCGCGACCAGCACTGGCGGTAAGCCTTATTGTTGGCGGGCTCTATGCCTTTTTTGGCGCGGCACCTGCCGTACTCATGGTCGATATGGGGCTGAGTTCCGTTGAGCTTGGCTTGTTATTCGCGGGCACTGTTGTCGTGGTCTTCGCTTCCGGTCTGATGGCACCCAGGCTGGCGCACCGGTGGGGAGCAGAGCGCGTAGCAGTCAGTGGCATTGCGCTGGCACTGTTGGGTGGTACAGCTATTTATCTGGTGCAAGATCAACACAACCTGGTGACCTTCACTCTGGCACTCACGATTTTTCTCGCCGGCATGGGCGTAGTCAATCCACTGAGTACAGCCCTTACCCTGCAGCCCTTTGGCCAGCAGGCGGGCGCAGCATCGGCCCTACTGGGTTTTCTACAGATGAGCTGCGCAGCGCTTGGCACCTGGGCAGCCAGCGCGCTTCCCTTCACCGCTGCAGCGGCGATGGGCCTGGTATTGACGGTTTTTTCACTGCTGGCGCTGTTTATATTCGCTGTTGTCCGCAAAAAGACCGGCACCGGCTGAACCATCATGGCCGCTCATGCAGCTGAGACCTCAGGTCCCGGCTGCATGAACAGTGCACAATGTCAGCGCAGCCGCTGCGCGGCACTAAGCAGCGCATCTTCTGTAGCACTCCAGCCAAGGCAGCCATCGGTAATGGAAACGCCATAGCGCAGTTCCGGCGAAAGCGGCTGGCAACCATCAAACAAATGGCTCTCCAACATGATGCCTCGCAGACTATCCTGCCCGGCCAGGCGCTGACCAATGACCGCCTCCAATACCGCAGGCTGTTGCAGCGGGTTCTTGCCACTGTTTGCATGGCTGCAATCCACAATCAAGCCTGACTGAATACCCTGGCTGCGCAGCGTCGTCACGGCCGCCTGCACCGACTCCGGCTGATAATTCGGCCCACCGTGTCCACCACGCAACACCAGGTGCGTATCCGGATTCCCGTTAGCCTGTATAAGCGCTGGATGCCCATGATCATCCACACCAAAGTACTGATGTGCATGCGCGGCAGAGCGCATCGCATCACACGCAATAGTGAAACCACCATCAGTGCCGTTCTTGAAACCCACCGGCAAATCAAGCCCGCTAACCAGTTCGCGGTGAACCTGGGACTCACTGGTACGCGCGCCAATTGCCGCCCAGCTCAGCAGGTCATCCAGATACCCGGCAGCTAATGGCTGCAACAACTCGGTCGCTACTGGCAAGCCCAGCTCGGTAATGCCAAGCATCAAGCGGCGTGACAGCGCCAAACCTGAAGCCATATCGCCACTGCCATCGAGTTGCGGGTCGTACATCAGCCCCTTCCACCCTACGGTGGTACGCGGCTTCTCAACATAGGCCCGCATTACCAGCAGCATCTGATCGCCAACTCGGGATGCCAAATTGGCCAGACGCTCAGCATACTCGAGCGCGGCATCCGGATCGTGTAGCGAGCACGGGCCGGCAATCACCAGCAGCCTGGGGTCATCGCCCCGCATGATGGCGCGTATGGCTTCACGGCCATATTTTACCGTCGCTGAGGACTGGGCACTGGCCGGCATACGGGCACGTAATTGGGCGGGCGTTGGCAGAGGTTGAGCAGAGCGCGGGGCAGAGTTGGGCGCAACAGGGGTAAGAGCGGTAACAATGGCATTCATATACTGGATTCCTTATTCGCGCGGCCAGGCCGCTGCGATTCTATCTGAGTGTTCGATGATCTGATGTTCGCTGCGTCGCAGCTGCATAGCTGAGTGACCAGTAACTGCAGAAAAATCCATTAAAAGTACGGTAGCTATTCATCTATAAATCCTCTTGAAAACTGAAAAAAGCCAATAAAAAACCCCGATCGGGAAGCCGACCGGGGTTTTACTGTTTCTCTGGTGGCGACCCGTTTATAAAGGGCGCCTGTGGGGTATCAGGCGCGCCTATGGCTAAACCAATACCCAAAATAAAAGTTTTCCATCGCCATCGCCAACAACGCACGCGACGCCGCAACGCGAGTAGCGCTGACGATCGAAGCAATGCAGATGGAAGACAGGGATGACATAGAAATCTCCGTTTGATGAGCATAAATGTAGTCGATTGAGTACGGCCTTGGCAACCTGACACTCAAAAAAACCAATGACAGGGGCAGTTTTTATCGCTCAGCTACTTAGCCTACTACCCCGCCAGACCACTTCATTGCTCGCCCGGTATCACTTGCGTTTTGGCGGCGCCAGACCATCGGAGCTGGTGACAACCTGTCCCTCTGGAGGCCTGGAAGGACGCTTACCGGCCTTTGGCTTTTTCGGCCTGGACGACTTCTTCTTGTCATCCTTTTTCTTCTTGGCCCCTACCGGCTTGCCTGAAGACTTAACCTTCTTGGGCCCCTTAAAGCTACCCGGCACCTCTTTAAGAATTCGGCGCTCAAACTGACGACGCAAATAACGCTCGATACTGGACATCAGGTTCCACTCGTGTGGACTGATCAACGAGATAGCCAGACCGCTAGCACCAGCGCGCCCGGTGCGCCCAACACGGTGCAGATAATCATCGCCACTGCGGGGCATATCAAAGTTAATGACGCGATCCAGCTCGGTAATGTCCAAGCCACGTGCGGCCACATCAGTGGCAACCAGCACACCACTTTGCCCCTGCTTGAAACGCTCTACCGCCATATTGCGATCTTTCTGATCCTTTTCGCCATGCAGCACATAGACTCGCAAGTCCATAGCGCGTAGCACGCCATTCAAGCGATCCGCCGCCACACGGGTGTTGGTGAAAACGATGGTCTTGCCCTCGCCTTCGTTAACCAGGAGCCACTTGAGCATCGCCTCCTTGTGGGCACTGTCGTCCGCTGGCATCACCTGCTGCGCAATCGATGGCGTGTCATCTCGCACGCTGGTTAGCTCAAGAATCTCGGGCTCACGCAACACCGAGTCGATCATGCGCTGCAGGCCACGGTTGCCTTTTGTCGCAGAGTAAAGAGCTGTCTGTCGCCCCTCCGGACAGGCATTGGCTAGTGTGGTTACGTCTTCACTAAAGCCCATGTCCAGCATGCGGTCTGCTTCATCCAGAACCAGGGTTTGCACACTGCCAAGATCGAGGTTACCTGCAGAAAACTGCTCGAGTGCGCGGCCAGGTGTTGCTACCACGATATCCGGATTCTTGCGCAAGCGGGCCGCCTGAACCTTGAAGTCCTCGCCCCCAGTCACCAGCTCGGCCTTAAGGAAAGTGTATTTACCCAGAATATCAATATCCTTGACTACCTGCCGAGCCAACTCGCGAGTCGGCACCAGAATAAAGCCTCGTGGCGCCAAAGGTTTGGACTCATCGTGCAGTAATCGCTGCAGCAACGGCAAAACGAACGCAGCGGTTTTGCCACTGCCTGTCTGCGCAATGACATAAAGATCACTGCCCGCGATGGATGCAGGGATGGCAGCGCTCTGCACCTCAGTAGGCTGATCAAAGGACAGCTCTTCAAGCCCTTTAAGCAGACGTTCGTGAAGGTTGAGTTGGTTAAACGCGGTTTGGCTGGACAAGGGCATCACTCTGAAAAGGTCGGTATCAACAATTCCGATAGTCTAACAGATGTGCAGTCGAACGCCGGACGAAAGCAGGAAGGAAGGTAAAAAGCGCACAAAAAAAGGGGTATCCGAAGATACCCCTTAAAACCCAAACTTCTATCTAAGCAGCATCAGAGCTTAACGAATACCCGACGCACGCAGGGCAGCCGGTGTGAACTGATTGTAATTAGGCTCGTAATCAAAGTTAGGCGCGTACGACTCTTCGGTGAACATGCCCAGTGCGATGTAACGACCCGCCAACAGGTCATACAGGGTTTCGATCGAATAACCCGGAATCTGGTTGGCATAATTGAAGCCGATGTGACCTTCACCTACACGCCACAGAGTGCCGCGGCCATCGTAATGATCAGCCAGGTTGATCATCCAGGAGTCTTCGTCAACGAAGAAGTTACGCTGCGCATAAATATGACGCTGGCCTTCCTTCACGTTGCCTTGTACTTCCCACACGCGGTGCAGCTCGAAACGCGTGAAATCAGGATTGATATGGCCAGCCTGCAGAACGTCGCTATACTGCACGCCGCGTTCGGTCAGCTTGCCGCTGTTGTAAGGAACGTAGATTTCCTTTTTCCCGACCAGCTTCCAGTTGTAACGGTCAGGTGCACCGTTATACATGGCGAAGTTATCGGAAGTACGCATCCCGTCAGAGGCGGTACCTGGGCCGTCATAAGCAACCTGGGGAGCACGACGAACACGACGCTGACCTGCGTTGTAAACCCACGCCATGCGCGGCTCTTTCAGCTGATCCAGGGTATCGTGCACCAGCAGAACGTTACCGGCCAGACGGGCTGGCGCGTTCACGCGCTGCTTGAAGAACAGCAGAGTGTTCGGCATGGTCGAAGCATCGACATCCGACATGCGGTTCGGATAACCGACTTCCTCTTCCAGCTTGATCAGCGTGTAAGAACCGTTGGTCTGCGGAATTGCCTGCATGTAAAGGCGCTGCACGTTCAGACGATAGCGGGTGTTGTGGTTCCAGATCACTTCTACGCCCGATTGCGGAATCGGGAAGGCAAAGGTGCCGTGCGAGAAGTTCGAGATACCATCACCACCGTTCACCAGCTTGGCTTGACCAGCCGTTTGCTTGACCTGGTCATATACCTCCTGCGGGTAACCTACCGTACGCTCGGTCTTGAAGACGGGCATACGGAAGGTTTCCGGGTAACGCTCAAACATCGCAACTTGACCGGGGGTCAGGTTGTCTTTGTACTGCTGATAGTTCTGAGCATTGATGACGAACTCGGCCTGCTGGCCGGCCAGTGGATTTTCATAAAAGTTATCGCCCAGAGGCTTACCAGCATTAGTTGGCAAACCACCAGTCCACTCAGGAATGGTGCCGGCAGCATTGCCAGCCTTCTCTGCGCCAACTGGCGTCAGAGAAGTGCCCAACTGATCAATCTGGGCTTGGGTCAGGCTCTGCGCCATGACACCTGAAGCCAATAGGCTCAGAGCCAAACCGCCAGCACCCAACAGAGTTTTTTGCATACGCATATTATTGTTTCTCCTTAAAGCCCAATCTTAGAAGCTGACGCTGAAGTTAAGCGACGCGAAGTCACGGTCAACGTTGGTGTTGTACTTGCCGTCAAAGAAGTTGGTATAGCTGATACCAGCGCTATACTTGTTCGCATAATCAGCGTCCAGACCAATGCTGATTGATTTAGCATCTTCGTTGAAGTTAGGGCCATAACCCTCGACATCATGCGACCAAGCTAATGTTGGCTTCAAGTTCACACCGGCAAAGACGTTGCTGTAGTCCAGCGATGCACGTACACGGTAACCATAAGACCAGTCGGTGTAGAAGCCATCGTTTTCACACCAGCTGTTGGCGTTAGGCGATTGGTCGGCTGGATCAGGCGCAGCCTGAGAGGAACAGGTTCCGTCGGCGTAAGGGCTTTGACCGAATAAAGAATCCCGTCCGTACATTGTATCCCCAGCACTGGAACCAATACCGCCGATGTAGTTCACGCCCGCCTCACCAACCAGAGCCAAACGGCTGGCTCCCATGACGCGATCAATAAACTTAATTGCAGTGACCTGAGCTTGGTAAAACTCTTTACGGTCGTAACCTTGGATATAATCGCCAACGCCGTAAGTTTCGCCACGGTGAATATTGTCACCCGCCAAAGTCAAAGCAGTACGACTCATATCACCAGTATTCAGCTGCATTGGCATATTTGGTCTATAGCTGACTTCACCACCTAGAGATACACCAGAGATACTGGTTTGGAAGCTAACACCATACAAACGAATGTCTTCTGGGTACTCAAAAAAGTAGCCTGCTGGGCCAGTAGCGCCATCCAAGCCGACCGACGTACCGGCCCTGTTGGAGTAGATAGGCGCTCGACTGTGATAATTCATTGCATAAAAGCCGAATTCAGAGTCATTCAGCTCGGGAGCGAAGTAACGGAATGCGATACCAAACTGGCCATCATCTTTCGCTTCTTTGTTATGCTGTGATCGAACAATATACGTTCCAGGAATCTGCTCGCCCTGAGGAGCATCAGCAGGGCCGGCAAAATTCAGCCGGTCTACACAACCTTCAGCCAATGTATCAGCACCGAAGAAAGTACCGCAGTTATCAAGTGCATAAGGAGCCCACTTGAGCTGATAGAAGGCTTCCATACTCAGGTTTTCAGTCAGACCTTGCGAGAGATACAGCATCTCTACTGGCAACAGGCCTTCTTTTAACTCAGCACCTGGACGGCGCAGCGCGGCGACGTCGATTGGGTTAATGGAATTGATCGAGTTCTGAATAAAGGTAGACTCACCCCAACTAACAACCTGGCGGCCAAGGCGAATATTGCCCGGATTATTGCCAATAAAATAATTGTGGTACACGAACGCATCGAGCAAGGCTACGCCTGAAGACTGGACCAGCGGATTACGGCCAGAGTCGCTAATATCATAAAAGCGTTGGCTACCGTCTTTGGTTTCAAAATCGTACCAATACTTACCACGGATAAAAGCACCAGAGTCGCCATAACGCAGCTCTAAATCATGCACACCGCGGAAAATCTTGGAAAAAGCGTCGCCCGACTTATAGTTCAAGCGACCATCATCAGACGTACGTGCGGCTGCTTCCCCCCCATTCTTCGGTGATATAAAGCGCTTATCAGCGTCCTGAGTAGACCAGCTCGCACCCACAGAAATCTGCGAGTCCAACTGCCCCTCAACCTCACCCAGCGAGAATGTAACTGCGCTAGCAGACCCAGAGAAACTGGCCAGCCCGATTGCCAGTGGCAACGCGGCGAGCGACCAAGCATGCATTTTTTTTGTCATTGTGCTGCTCCGTTAGAATGAATCATGGATACCAGACGACCCGGAGGCCTCTAGCATCGAGGACAAGTCTGTCACGAGATAAAAAACCGAATTGGCCGATTAGGACGAGTTTATTGGCCGGTGGGGACATTCATGCAATGAATACCTACTGGTTTTGCCGTGGAATTATCCGTTGCATAATTTTGCATAATGCCCCTCGTTCCTCTATCTTTAAAGCAGGATTTAGATGTGCCTAATCACAATAATAAAATTGAGACGTCTCCTGCTTATGAATCCGGAACTCCATCCGCTACCGTCGGAGCGCGTTCACGAACGCGCCCTTTGGGCTCAGGGTATTGCTCAGAGCCTTGAGCACTACGACAAGAGCATCAAAGATCTACCCGCAGACCTGCGCGTGCATTGCAAGCAGGCAGACTTAAGCCTTACCCACATCAGCCAGACCGATATCAACCGTCTTTGGACGGCCGCAGCGCGCCTATCCAAGGACGACTGTTTCGGCTTGCGTATGGGACAACAGCACAACTGCAATACACTTTCTTTATTGTGCCTGGCCGCCGCCTCCAGTGAGACGCTGGGCGACGCCATTCAGCGAATCATTCGCTTTATGCCGGTCTTCAGCTCCCAGGTTCAGCTCTACTCGGTCGAGGACGATCAGTATCTAACACTCTACTTTCAGCCCAAGGGCGCGCCCCACCCCATGCATATGGAAGCACTTATGAGCCAGTGCAATCGTATTTGGGAAGCTTTGGGCATTGGCAAAGCATCACTGATGCTGGAAACCCGTCTTACCAGCGAGCACGACAAGAGCCGCTCGCTCTGCGAAGCTATTTTGGGTGGCACGGTTCGTTTAGGTTCAAAGCGCCAGTCGGTGCGCATCCATCGTCGACTACTGAGTTCACGCCTGCCTAATGCGGATGCTTTTCTGCGCAAGCGATTGGATAGCTCACTGGAAGACATGTTGAGCGATCTGCCGAACGTGGATTTTGCTGAACAGGTAAAGCAGCGCATCCGCGTGCTGGTGTCAGAACGCACCGTATCAGAGGAGCTGGTCTCGACTCCCTTCAACATGAGTCCACGGCACTTGCGCCGCAAACTCAGTGAAACCCAAACTACCTATGAAAAACTGCTGGACGAGGTTCGTATGGAACTCGCCGTGCGCCTGATAAAGGAAGGCAAACTGAACCTGGGACGCATAGCCTTTGAACTGGGCTTTCTTGACCCGAGCAGCTTTACACGTGCCTTTCGCCGCTGGACCGGCATGAGCCCCACTACCTTCCGCAGCCAATTCAATCAGGCAGCCTTACCTTCCTGACATCTATATAAGACTCAAGACAAAAACAAAGGGCGCACATGCGCCCTTTGTTTTTGTCTCTTTAGTTACCTGAAAGCATGGCCTGCATACTTGACCACAGCCTGAGCCGCTACAAAACCACCAAAAAGCCGAGCTAGCAGAGCAACAAAAAAGGGAGCCTTGCGGCTCCCTTTTCTTTACTACTACTCAGCTAAACCTTAACGGATGCCTGAAGAGCGCAGGGCCGCCGGGGTAAAGGAGTTGTAGTTCGGCTGGAAATCATACTGAGGCGCAGATTGCTCCTCGGTGTACATACCCAGCGCGATATAACGACCCGCCAACAGGTCATACAGGGTCTCGATCGCATAGCCTGGAATCTTCTGCTGGTAGTTAAAGCCGACGTGGCCTTCACCTACGCGCCACAGTGTGCCGCGACCATCGTAGTGATCGGCCAATGTGATCAACCAGGAGTCTTCATCAACAAAGAAGTTACGCTGCGCGTAGATATGGCGCTGGCCTGCCTTCACGTTGCCCTGTACTTCCCAAACGCGGTGCAACTCGAAACGCGTGTAGTCGGGGTTGATGTGGCCCGCCTGCAAAACGTCTTCGTATTTGACACCCGGCTCGCTCAGCTTGCCGCTGTTGTAAGGAATGTAGATTTCCTTCTTGCCAACCAACTCCCAGTCGTAACGGTCAGGAGCACCGTTGTACATGGCGAAGTTGTCAGACGTACGCATACCGTCAGACGCGGTACCTGGACCGTCGTAGGCAACCTGGGGAGCGCGACGAACGCGACGCTGACCAGCATTATAAACCCACGCCATGCGCGGCTCTTTCAACTGATCCAGGGTGTCGTGAACCAAGAGTACGTTACCGGCCAAACGAGCTGGCGCGTTCACGCGCTGTTTGAAGAACAGCAGGGTATTGGGCATGGTGGACTCGTCAATATCGTCCATCAGCTGCGGATAACCTGCCTCTTCTTCCATCTTGATCAGCGTGTAAGAACCGTTGGTTTGCGGCATAGCCTGCATGTACCATCGCTTGATGTTCACGCGGTAGCGCGTGTTGTGGTTCCACACCACTTCTGCACCCGACTTGGGAACCGGGAAGGCAAAGGTGCCGTGCGCGAAGTTGGAAATACCGTCGCCACCGTTAACCAGCCTGGCCTGACCGGCAGTCTGCTTGACCTGGTCATACACAGACTGTGGGTAGCCCACAGTACGCTGGGTCTGGTAAACCGGCATCTTGTAGGTTTCTGGATAGCGCTCAAACAAGGCAATCTGACCCGGGGTCAGGTTGTCCTTGTATTGCTGATAATTCTGCGCCGTAATCACGAACTCGGGCTGCTCGTTCCTGAACGGGTTTTCCAGAAAGTTGTTTTCCAGCTGTTTGCCAGCGTCAGTACCCAGACCACCAGTCCACTCAGGAATAGTACCCGCAGCATTACCGGCTTTCTCTGCGCCGATTGGCGTCAGTGTAGTGCCCAGTGAGTCGATTTCGGATTGGGTCAGGCTTTGTGCCATGACACCAGAGGCCAGAAGGCTCAAAGCCAAACCGCCTGCACCCAATAGAGTTTTTTGCATACGCATCTTATTATTTCTCCTGTGATCGGTCTTAGAAACTTACGCTGAAGCTGGCGGCCAAGAAGTCGCGATCAACGTTGGTGTTGTATTTACCGTCAAAGAAGTCGGTGTAGCTCAAGCTGGCAGCGTATTTGTTACCGTAGTCAGCATTGATGCCTACACTGATGGACTTGGCATCTTCGGTGAAGTTAGGGCCGTAACCCTCAACATCGTGGGTCCACGCCAGGTTCGGGCTCAGGTTGATGCCCGCGATGACGTTGTCGTAATCCAGCGAGGCTCGCATACGGTAGCCATAGGACCAGTCAGTGTAGAAACCGTCGTTTTCGCACCAGCTCGCCGCATTTGGAGAGCGCTCATCCACCTTTGTGCCTTCATTGGAAGCGCAACTTCCAGCACCAGTGGTCGCACCATCACCGTCTAAATAAGGGCTCTGACCAAACAAGGAGTCGCGACCAAATTTAACATCGCCAAGTCCACCGATGTAGTTGACACCCGCCTCACCAACCAATGCCAGACGGCTTGCGCCCATCACACGGTCAAAAAAGTTGATGACGGTGACTTGTGCTTGGTAGAACTCTTTACGCTGATAGCCTTGGATGTAGTCACCCGGCTGCACATTGCCAGCAAGATCACGGTGCGTGTTGTCACTGCCAGGTACTGTAACGTTACCCACACCGGAAACGGGAACGCCCGCCGCAACCAATGCGGTACGGCTCATGTCTCCAGTATTAATCTGCATCGGCATATTCGGACGGTAGCTAATCTCACCAGCTACTGAGGCGCTGCCAGCCATCGTCTGGAAGCTGACGCCGTACAAACGGATATCTTCTGGGTATTCAAAGAAGTAGCCTGCTGGGCCGTTCGCACCATCCAGGCCCGGTACTGTTTGGAGCGCAGAGCCGTAGATAGACGGGTCTAATTCACCCAAATCAACCAAAGCTTTTACCCCGGCTACTCTCCCCGCTACGCTGGAATAATAAGGTGAACGACTGTGATAGTTCATCGCATAGAAGCCGAACTCTGAATCGTTGAGCTCCGGAGCAAAATAACGGAATGCCACGCCAAACTGCCCATCATCCCTTGCTTCTTTGTCCTTGTAGGCGCGAGTAATATAGTTAGAAGCTCCAAGCGCAGACAACCCAGTAGTGGTAAGACGTGGATCACCCTGCGGATAGTCCACACCGACGGCAACCAATCGATCATTACACCCTGTAGCTACGGTATCAGAGCCAAAGAAGGTTCCGCAGTTATCAACTGCGTAGGGAGCCCATTTCAGTTGGTAGAAGGCTTCCATACTGAGGTTTTCCGTTAAACCCTGAGATAGATAAAGCATCTCAACAGGCAACAGACCTTCTTTGATCTCGGCACCCGGGCGACGCAGTGCAGCCACGTCAATCGGGTTAATAGAGTTGATCGAATTCTGAATAAAGGTGGACTCACCCCAACTCACAACCTGACGGCCCAGACGGATGTTGCCCGGGTTGTTGCCGATAAAGTAGTTGTGGTAAACAAAAGCATCCAACAGTGCGGTGCCAGCGCCCTTCACTAGAGGTGAGCGTCCGGAATCGTCGATATTGTAAAAGCGTTGGCTACCATCTTTAGTTTCGAAATCGTACCAGTACTTGCCACGGAAGAATGCGCCCGAATCGCCATAGCGCAATTCCAGGTCATGTACACCACGGAAGATCTTGGAGAAAACGTCTCCAGCGTCGTAGTTAAGACGGCCATCGTCCGACGTACGAGCAGCGGCTTCACCGCCATTGGAAAGGGAAACAAACCGTTTGTCGGCCCCTTGGGTGGACATGCTGGCCCCGATAGAGATCTGCGAGTCGAATTGACCCTCTACTTCACCGAGATAGAAATTAGCTGCGTTAGCAGAACCCGAAAAACTGGCTAGGCCGATTGCCAAGGGCAATGAGGCCAACGACCAGCAATGCATTTTTTTTGTCATTGTGCTGCTCCGTTTGGGTGACATGAAACCGTGTTTGAAAAGGACACGTTCAGGACAAACGCAGTCTGTCACGAGGCCGACACAAATAACCTGCCCATACCGGCCAATATATTTGTCCTAGCAGGACATTCATGAAATGAATCAGCACTATAGCTAGCAATAAAAAGACCTGAATCAGCCTCCAATCGCCAGAAAAAGAAGAAGCTCATCAACAACGACAGCTAGCCTTGCAGAGGCTCTGGAAAGCATGACCCGGATAAATAATGCAGAGTTTACAAAAAATTAAATAATTATCATCAAGATTTCCGCCCCAGCTGATACAAGCTCAGGTGACGGCCATCAAGGGCTAGGAGGGCTTCTCACATTACTTGTAACAAGATTCTGCTGTGCGAAACAAAATTTCAGGCTTTTACCCATTTTTTTTGGTTCATCACGTATGTCCGGGGAACGCGGCCTTGATCTTCAGGAAGAAGTAATCGGTGTCGCGGTACCCATAGGCCATGCGCTTGATCACTTTGATCTTATTGTTGATCCCCTCAAGCTGGCCGGT